>DASPZL010000278.1:0-18462 GCA_035636295.1 Paraburkholderia sp. | reverse complement strand
AAGCGGCAAGCATGCGCGCTCCGCATTCGGCGTGGCGCAGATTCCGCTTGGCGCATGCGTCGAGATCGAGATGATCGCCGAAGTCGAGTAAACAGATCGACCGGCCGGACGGCATAACAAAACCGGCTCGGGCCGACTGCCGGTTTCGTGCTGCAAGCGGGAGAAAACGCGTCGCGAGGTGTTGGCCACCCACGGCGCGTTTTGCATTTGTGGCGAGGTGGATCGTTCCTCGATCACCAGATAGAATTCGCGAACCATACCAATCTGCCGGCTTCGCCGGACCACGCCCGATGCTCGCCAACACCGTTCGCTTCAAACAGGTCGACGTGTTCACGTCGGTGCCGTTCAAAGGCAATCCGCTCGCCGTCGTATTCGATGCCGATGTGCTCGATGCGGATCAGATGCAAGCCATCGCGCGCTGGACCAATCTGTCCGAAACGACCTTCCTGTTGAAGCCGACAGACCCGGCCGCCGACTATCGCGTGCGAATCTTCACCACGCATGGCGAACTGCCGTTCGCGGGTCATCCGACGCTCGGCACCGCGCATGCGCTGCTCGAAAGCGGCTATCAGCCGAAGCAGCCCGGCAAGCTGATGCAGCAATGCGGCGTGGGGCTCGTCGAATTGAAGGCGCTGATGACCGGATCGATCGGCGAAGGAAACGGCGCATGGGCCTTCGCGGCGCCGCCGGCGCGGGTCACGCCGCTCGCCGAGGCTCGCTACGCCGCGCTGTCCACGGCTTTACGTAGCAATGCGATCGATTTTAGCGCGGCGCCGTGCGCGGTCGACAATGGTGCGCCGTGGCTCGTGGTGCGCGTCAAGTCGGCGCGCGATTGCCTCGCGCTCGAACCCGACGCCGCCGCGCTGGCCGAGATCGTGCATTCGGTCGATACGCACGGCGTCGCTGTCTACGGCCCGCACGATGCCGGCGGCCCGGCCACCTTCGAGGTCCGCTGCCTGATGGCCGGCGGCAGCTTCGGCATCGGCGAAGATCCGGTAACCGGTAGCGCCAACGCCGCGCTCGCCGGCTTGTTGAGCGCCCAGCAGTTGCGCCCCGGCGCTCGCTACACCGCCCGCCAGGGCACCGTGCTGGGCCGCGCGGGCGAGGTGTCGGTGCACTACGACGACTCAAACGGCAAGACGTGGATCGGCGGCCCCTCCGTCACGATCGTCAACGGCACATGCCGGCTGGGATGAACGGCGCGCGTCGCGACGTGCCGGGGCTGTGCGCGGGGCGCCAGGTCGCTGCCGTCCGCGTCCCCCCGTGCGGCCACGCCTAACCACAAAACGCCACATCGTTTGCGTGATTAATGCGCTTTGCATAACGAGAGGCTTGTCAGGGGCCTTCCAACACCCTGAACAATGAAACGCCGGAACGCCGAATCCCGATGAAATATTCGAATACGACCGCCGGACCGCAGCCCCAAGCCCGAGCGCGCCGGCCGCGCGTCCAGCCGGACAGGACGGCCCGCCCGGCGCGCGTATACCCGATGCGAGGATGCTTCCTTAATCCAGTGGCATTAAGTAATATCGAAACGTTCCCGATGACCTGCGGATGGTCAGGCACGACGCCACGCCCCCTCCTCCTGCGCAGCAGTCCCGGCACCTTGGTCACCATGCAGCCACCCATGAAATCAGCGCAGTCGATGCCCGCGCGTTCGCGACCGGCCGGTAGCCAAACACGGGCCGCCCAATGAGCTCCCGCTTCTCCGACCACAACGAAACCAAACCCCGGCGCGACCCCGCGGTGTCGCGCCGCCGCGCTTTGCTCGCCATTCCCGCGCTAGGCGTGCTGGTGCTGATTTTGCTCTGGACCGTGATCTTCGCGCGTCTGTCGGTCGAGAAAGAAGCCACGTATCGTGAGGCCATGGCCTCCGCCGCGATTCTCTCGGCGGCGCTGGAGCAGCACACGGTGAAGGCGATTCACCAGGTCGATCAGATCACCCGCTTCGTCAAGTACGAGTTCGAGAAAACCCCGAGTAGTTTCGATCTCGCGAGCACGGTCGAAAAAGGCGTGGTGCAAAGCGAGACGCTGGTGCAGGTGTCGCTGATCGACGAACACGGCACGTTGATTGCGAACACGGCCGAGCTCAACCCCAAACGTATCGACCTGTCCGACCGCGAGCACTTCAGGGTCCACGAACACGAAAACGACGACCAGTTGTTCATCAGCAAGCCGGTGCTCGGGCGCGTGTCCGGCCACTGGACCTTGCAGATGACCCGGCGTCTGAATCATCCGGACGGCTCGTTCGCGGGCGTCGTGGTGGTGTCGGAGGACCCGAGCTATTTCACCACCGACTTCTACAACAACGCGGCCATTGGCCGCGAAGGCGTGATCGCAGTGATCTCGGACAACGGCGCCGTGCTCGCGCGGCGCACCGGCAGCGTCGACTCCGCCAATGGCGCGTTCTCGGCGAGCGGCTCGTATCCGACCTCGGAGCATGTGTCGGGCACGTACATCGATTCGATCGACAACGTCACGCGTATCGTGTCGTACCGGCATATCGACGGCTACCCGCTCGGCGTGCTGGTCGGCCTTTCGCAAGCCGAGGAATTCGCCGACTACAACCACACGCGCAACGTCTACCTGCTGATGGCGGGCTTCATCTCGCTCGCCATGCTGAGCTTCTTCGCGGTGGCCACGGGTCTGATCGGCAAGCTGCTCGGCCGCGAGCGCGAAATGACGCATCTGGTCGAATACGATCTGCTGACCGGCTTGCGCAACCGCTACGCGACGCTGCAAACGCTGCGGCACGACGTGGCGCAGCCCACCAATCTCGGCCGCCTCGCGATTCTCTTCATCGACCTCGACAATTTCAAGACCGTCAACGACACGCTCGGCCACAACGCCGGGGACATCGTGCTGCAGATGACGGCCTCGCGCCTTGCCACGGCGGTCGGCGACGGCGGCGCTTCGGGCGGCGCATTGAGCCGCATCGGCGGCGACGAGTTCGTCGTCGTGATCAAGGGCGACGACGTCGAAAAGCGCGCCGTCACGCTCGCCGAGGCCGCCGCCGAAGCGTTCGCCAAGCCTTTCGAAGTGCGCGGCAGTTCGTTCGTACTGCATGCGAGCATCGGCATCGCGCTTTATTCAGTGGCCAATGAAAGCGAGATCGACTTGCTGAAAAAGGCCGACCTCGCGATGTACAGCGCGAAGGACGCGGGCAAGAACTGCTACCAGTTCTATTCTCCGCAACTGTCGCATCGCGCGGACCATCTGATGAAGTGGGAACAGCAGTTGCGCGTCGCGCTCGCCGAAGGGCAACTGTTTCTCGCCTATCAGCCGAAGATCGATCTCACGCGCCGCTGCATTACCGGCTTCGAGGCGCTGGTGCGCTGGAATCATCCGCAGCACGGTTTGATTCCGGCGAACGAATTCATTCCGGTGGCCGAATCGACCGGCCTGATCGTGCCAATCGGCGACTTCGTGATCGAAACCGCGTGCCGTCAACTCGCGCTGTGGCAGCAACAGGGTTACGACACGCTGTCGCTCGCGGTGAACATTTCGGCGGTGCAGTTCTGGCGCGGCGATGTGTACGAAACCATCTCGCATGCCATCGAGGAAAGCGGCATCTCCGCGCGCCGCCTCGAACTCGAGATCACCGAAACGGCGATGATGGAATACCCCGAGCTCGTCTCCGAGAAAATCTTCGCGTTGAAGCGCCTCGGCGTGCGAATCGCGCTCGACGATTTCGGCACCGGCTATTCGTCGCTCTCCTACCTGAACCGCTTCTCCGTGGACACGTTGAAAGTGGATCGTTCGTTCATCCAGGCAATTCCGGGCGACCGCAGCGTGTGCGTGATGGTGACCGCGATCGTCAATCTGGCGCGCTCGCTCGGGCTGACGGTGGTGGTCGAAGGCACCGAGACCGAAGAGCAGATTGCATGGCTCGCCGCGCTCGGCCATATCGAGGCACAGGGGTTCCTGTTCTCGCGTCCGGTGCCGGTGGATGCCATTCCAGCACTGCTTGAACGCTTCGGCGTGTGCGGCCAGACGGGGCGCCGCCCCGCGCATGCAGCCGACAACGCGAGCAGCGTGCCGAGCACCAGCAACTGAGCGCAGGCCGGCCCACCGTAACGCCGTAAAAACCGCTACATTCACGCTGTACCCCGTCACGGCGCGATGCCGGCCGCGCCACGCCGATCGCGCCACGCAGGCCGCGCCACGCAGGCCGCGCCAATACAACAATGATTCAACAGGGCGGGTGTCCTCGACCAGGGCACCCGCGGCGCCATGCAGACGATAACGAGCCACGATGCCGCCAGACGAGGAAACCGGGAGCCGCTATGGACGCTGTTTCGGGTCGTGTTCGGCCTGTCGGCGTTGTCATGGGGCGGCCTCGCGCTCATGGCGCAACTCGAAAACCATTACGTCGAACGTGAAGGCCGGCTCTCGCGCGTCGCCTTCTCCGATCTGATCGCGCTCGCCTGGATGGTGCCGGGACCGGTGGGCTGCAACGTCGCCGTGCAACTGGGGCACGCGCTGCGCGGACGCGCCGGCGCCTGGGTGGCGGGCATCGCCAGCGTGCTGCCTTTTTTCACGCTGATGACGCTGTTCGCGATCTTCTATCGCACGCCGCTCGTGCGCGCCGCCGCGTCGCAAACCGTGCTCAATCACTTCAGTGTGGTGCTTGCCACGCTGATCGCGATCACCTGGTACAAACAGACGCGCGCGCTGGTGCGCGGCAAGCTCGAATGGAGCGCGGCGGTGCTGGGTTGCGTGGCGCTCTTCTATGCGCGCAGTCCCGCTGCCTACGTATTGATGCTCGGTGCGGCCTTCGGCACGGGCTGGCTGGCCAGCCCGGTTCGCGATACCCGCATTGTCGTGTCGCTCGCACGCGGCGACTGGCAAGTGCTGGCGTCGCTCTTTGTGTTCCTGGTGTTGTTCGCGCTGCCGCTGCCGCATCGCTATGAACTGGCGCTGCTGTGGCCGCGGCTGGCCGGCGCCGGCATGACGTTGTTCGGTGGCGGCTTTTCGGCGTTGCCCGTGCTGAAGACGCTGTTCGTCACGCCGGCGATCGGCATATCGGATAACGACTTCACCTTGGCGTTTTCGCTGTCGCCGCTTTCGCCTGGGCCGCTTCTGAACGTGGTGCCGTTCTTCGGCTATCTGGTGGACGGCTGGGCGGGCGCGCTTATTGCAACGCTGGCGCTATTCGTGCCGTCGGGTTGCCTCGTCGTGCTGGCGCAACGGCATCTGCATCAGTTGAAGGCGAATCCGCGTTTCGAGCATGGCATGCGGATCTTGCGCGCGGTCACGACCGCGTTCCTCGCGGTGGCCGTGCTGCGCATCGCGGTACAGGTACCGCTCGAACCGGTTTATCTGCTGACCGTGCTCTTCTCCGGCATATGCTTCGCGAAGCTCAAGTTGCCGGTGTACGTGGTGTACGGCACTGTAGCGGCCGTGTGTGGGTTGTGGCTCGCCTGCGGCGCGCTGCACTGAGGCAGCAGCGGGCCGCACCGGTCAGAATCCGCGCGAGAGTACCGCGACGCCGATCGTCACCACGCCCAGCACGATATTGATCAGCACCAGACGCCGGATCGTGCCGACCGCCTGGGCGCCGTCCGGCCATTTTTGCGCCTGCACCGCGCGGCGAATACGCGGGAACACAGCAAAGCGGATGTGCCCGAAGATCAGCATCATCACGATGCCGAGGCCGGCCATTGCATGCAACGGCCACGTCGCGTGACCGCCGCCGAATTGCATCAGCAGGAAACCGCCTGTGAGGAGAATCACCAGCACTGACGCGGCGACCCAGTTGAAGAAGCGGCCGAACACCGATTCCCACAGAGGCAGGCGCAATTGCGGCGATAGATCGGCAATGGCCGGACGCAAACAGAAATGCGCGAATACCATCCCGCCGACCCACACCGCAACCGCGAGCAGATGCAGAAAGAGCGCGAGTTCGATAGCCTTGTTCATGTTGTTTTCCTCTCCCGACGACGCCACAACGCTTATGCCGAATGCTATTAGCAGCGGCTACTGAGCGCGTTCGACCGCACGCTGTGTGTGCAGTTCCTGCGCTCGATGGCGTTCTGACATTCTTTGTAGTTTTAATTGCAGCGCGCCGCGATACAGCGAGGCGTTGCCCCCGAATTTCCACCGCGCACGGCGCGCGTTTGATCTGTCATGGCGCGCGCCGTGTTGCTACGTTTTGCGTTACGGTACTCAGTTGCGTCACTCAAGCGGCCAGCACCGGACGCATTCCTTCGAGCTTCATCTTGCTCTCGGGCGTGCGCCCCTTGCGCGCCCGCTTGCCGATATGCGGCGCGAGCGCGGCGCCGCTCAGCTTCTCTTCATCGAGACGGCCACCGCGGCGCGTGCCGATCAACATGACACCCGCATTGTTGATCGCCAGCGCCTGCAGCAGCGTTTCCTTGTCGTCGAGACCCATCAGCGTGACGCCGCGTCCGCCGCCAGAGAGCGTCTTCATTTCGTCGAGACCGAACACCAGCACACGCCCGCCCGACGACAGACACGCGACGTGCGTCGCGTCCGGCAGCATCGGCATCGGCGCCAGCGGCGCGGCGCCGGCGTCGATCGTCATGAACGACTTGCCGGCCTTCACGCGGCTCACCATATCGCCAACCTTGGCGACAAAGCCGAAACCGTTGCTCGACGCGAGCAGCAGCGCCTGATCCGCGGCAGCCGCGTAGTAATGCATCAGATGGCTGCCGGACTCGAGTTCGATCAGCGACGTGACCGGCACGCCGTCACCCCGGCCGCCCGGCAGCAGCGCCACAGCGACCGAATAGACGCGGCCGTTGCTGCCCCACGCGACCAGCGTATCCGGCGTGCGGCACTGGAACGCCGCATAAAGCCCGTCGCCCGCCTTGAACATGAAGCCGGCCGTGTCCAGGCCGTGGCCCTTCAGCGCCCGCACCCAACCCTTTTGCGACACCACCAGCGTGACCGGCTCGTCGACCACGCGCGCTTCGAACGTCGCGCGTTTTTCCTGCTGGATCAGCGTGCGGCGCTCGTCGCCGTATTGCTTCGCGTCGCCTTCGATTTCCTTGATGAGCAGACGCTTCATCGCCGATTCGCTGCCGAGCAGTTCCTCAAGCTTGGCCTTCTCGTCGCGCAGTTCGGACAGTTCCTTCTCGATCTTGATCTTCTCGAGCCGCGCCAACTGACGCAAGCGGATTTCGAGAATGTCCTCGGCCTGACGATCGGACAGGCCGAACGCGGCCATTAACGCGACCTTCGGCTCGTCGGATTCACGAATGATACGGATGACTTCGTCGATATTCAAAAAGACGATCATCCGGCCTTCGAGGATGTGAATCCGGTCGTCGACCTTGCTCAACCGATGACGCGTGCGGCGCGTGACCGTCGCGAAGCGGAACGCGATCCACTCGTGGATGATTTCGCTCAAGCCCTTCTGACGCGGCCGGCCGTCGCCACCCACCATCACCATATTGAGCGACGCGTTCGATTCGAGGCTCGTATGCGCGAGCAGCGAGTTGACGAACTCGGTCTGATCGATGCGGCTCGACTTCGGCTCGAACACGAGACGCACCGGCGCGTCCCTGCCCGACTCGTCGCGCACCGCGTCGAGCAGCGCGAGCATGGTCTGTTTGGTCTGCAACTGTTCGGGCGTGAGCGCCTTCTTGCCAAGCTTGATCTTCGGGTTGGTCTGCTCTTCGATTTCCTCGAGCACTTTCTGCGCGGCCGTGTTCGGCGGCAGTTCGGTGATCACGAGTTGCCACTGGCCGCGCGCGAGCTCTTCGATCTTCCAGCGGGCGCGCACCTTCAGGCTGCCGCGGCCGCTTTCATACGCAGCGGAAATTTCGGCTTCGCTCGAAATGATCTGGCCGCCACCGGGGAAGTCCGGCCCCGCGATATGCTGCATCAACCCGGCGTGCGGGATCTTCGGATTGCGGATCATCGCGACCGCCGCCGCCGCCACTTCGCGCAGGTTGTGCGACGGGATTTCCGTTGCCAGCCCCACTGCAATGCCGGATGCCCCGTTCAGCAACACGAACGGCAAGCGCCCAGGCAACAGTTTCGGCTCTTCGAACTCGCCGTCGTAGTTCTTCATGAAGTCGACCGTGCCCTGGTCGATCTCATCGAGCAGGAGCTTCGCGATCGGCGTGAGGCGCGCTTCGGTGTACCGCATCGCCGCTGCGCCGTCGCCGTCGCGCGAGCCGAAATTGCCCTGGCCGTCGATCAGCGGATAGCGCATCGAAAAGTCTTGCGCGAGACGCACCAACGCGTCGTACGCCGACTGGTCGCCGTGCGGGTGGTACTTACCCAGCACGTCGCCGACCACGCGCGCCGACTTGACGGGCTTGGCGTTGTCGCCGAGCCCCATGTCGTTCATTGCGTACAGGATGCGGCGCTGCACCGGCTTCTGGCCGTCGCATACGTCCGGCAGCGCACGGCCCTTGACCACGCTCACCGCGTAGTCGAGGTACTGGCGTTCCGCATAGTTGCCGAGCGTCAGGAAGTCGCCTTCCGGGGGCGGCGGCTCGGTGAAAAGGTCGAGAGTGTTATCGTCGTCCATCTAGATTCCGTATCCGTGTTTGGCGTGAAGTGAGTGGGTCAACTGAGGCGCTGCTAGCGCGCTCAGATGTCCGCTTCCACTTCGTTGCCCTTTTCTTCCAGCCAGCTGCGCCGCGACGACGCTTCGCCCTTGCCCATCAGCATCGTCATGCGCGCGACCGTGGCGTCGTAGTCGAGTTCGCCGAGCGCCACGGGCGTCAGGCGCCGCGTGTCGGGGTTCATCGTCGTGTCCCACAACTGTTCCGCGCTCATTTCGCCGAGGCCCTTGAAGCGGCTGATCGACCACTGCGTGTCGCGCACGCCGTCCTTGCGCAGCTTGTCGAGGATCGCTTCGAGCTCGCCATCGTCGAGCGCGTAGAGCTTCTGCGCCGGCTTCTTGCCGCGCGCGGGTGCGTCGACGCGAAACAGCGGCGGACGCGCGACGCACACATGCCCGCGTTCGATCAGCTGCGGGAAATGCTTGAAGAACAGCGTGAGCAGCAGCACCTGGATGTGCGAACCGTCGACGTCGGCGTCCGACAGAATGCAGATCTTGCCGTAGCGCAGATTCGACAGATCGATCTTGTCGTCCGGGCTATGCGGGTCGACGCCGATCGCCACCGAAATGTCGTGCACCTCGTTGTTCGCGAACAGACGGTCACGCTCGGTTTCCCACGTGTTCAGCACCTTGCCGCGCAGCGGCAGGATGGCCTGGTACTCCTTGTCGCGGCCCATCTTCGCCGAGCCGCCCGCCGAGTCGCCCTCGACAAGAAACAGTTCGTTGCGGCCGATTTCCGTCGATTCGCAATCGGTCAGCTTGCCCGGCAACACTGCAACGCCCGAGCTCTTGCGCTTCTCGACTTTCTGTCCGGCACGCGTACGGGCTTGCGCCTGCTTGATAACGAGATCCGCGAGTTTCTTGCCGTGCTCGACGTGCTGATTCAGCCACAATTCAAGCGCGGGACGCGCGAACGACGACACGAGCTTCACCGCGTCGCGGCTATTCAGCCGTTCCTTGATCTGCCCTTGGAACTGCGGATCGAGCACCTTCGCCGACAGCACGAACGACACACGGGCGAACACGTCTTCAGCAAGCAGCTTCACGCCCTTCGGCTGCAGGTTATGCAACTCGACGAAGCTCTTCACCGCCTGGTAGAGACCGTCGCGCAGACCGGATTCGTGCGTGCCGCCCGCGGGCGTCGGAATCAGGTTGACGTACGACTCGCGCATGAGCGTACCTTCCTCGCTCCACGCGACGACCCATGCGGCGCCCTCGCCTTCCGCGAAAGTCTCTTCGTTCGCGCGCGAGTTTTCCGCGTAGCGCTCGCCCTCGAACAGCGGAATCAGCAGATCGCTGCCGTTCATGCCTTCGAGCAGATAGCCGCGCAGACCGTCTTCGTATTTCCACGTCTGCTGTTCGCCGGTTTTCTCGTTGATCAGCGTGACTTCGACGCCCGGCAGCAGCACCGCTTTCGAGCGCAGCAGGCGTTGCAGTTCGCCGAGCGGCAGGTTCGGCGAATCGAAGTATTTCGGATTGGCCCACGCGGTGACACGCGTGCCGGACTTCTTCTCGCCCTTCGCGACGGGCCGCACCGTGAGTTCCTTGGCGACGTCGCCATTGGCGAAACTCAGATCGGCGACCTTGCCGTCGCGCCACACGGTGACGTCGAGGCGCGTGGACAGCGCGTTGGTGACCGACACGCCGACGCCGTGCAGGCCGCCAGAAAATGTGTACGCGCCGCCGGCGGCTTTATCGAACTTGCCGCCCGCGTGCAGGCGGGTAAACACGATCTCGACGACCGGCACGCCTTCTTCCGGATGCAGGCCGAACGGAATGCCGCGGCCGTCGTCTTCGACCGAGACCGAATGGTCCGCGTGCAGCGTGACCGTGATTTGCCGGCCGTAGCCGCCTAGGGCTTCATCCGACGCGTTGTCGATGACTTCCTGAATGATGTGCAGCGGATTCTCGGTGCGGGTGTACATGCCGGGCCGTTGCTTGACCGGCTCGAGACCCTTCAACACCTTGATCGACGCTTCGCTATACGCGGCGTTTGGCTTTTTCGTAGACATGGTTGCTCGGGTGCGTCGGTTCATCGTTGTCCACAGCTCCTGCGGACAGGTCCGTGGACAATGCGTTGAGTTTTCAAAAAAAGCGAAACGAAACAACGGGGTTAGGTGGGATGCCCGCGGTGCGGGCAAGCTGTTTTGTCGCGTGGCTTCCGGTTGGCGCGCTCGACGGCGGCGCGTGGCCGGCTCTGCAGCCGGGCAACGTCAACGCCGGTGCGAACGCCGGGGAAGCCTGTTCGCGGGGTATTTTACTGATTTCGAAACAGGCGGCAATTCACGATGCGTGGGATTAGCCGTTTGGATAAGGGGCGATGCTGCCCCTCGCGTCACTTGCGCTTCTTTTCCAGCTCGTCCCAGCGTTCCAGCGCGATCAGCAGTTCCTCGTCGATCGCGGCATACCGTTCGGTCAGACGGGTACCCTCCTGCGGGTCTCTCGCGAAGACCGAACCGTCTTCGAGCTGCGCGCCGATGGCTTTCTGCTCCGCTTCGAGCGCGGCGATTTTCTCCGGCAACGCATCGAGTTCGCGCTGATCCTTGAACGACAGCTTGGCGGCGCGCTGCGTATTGCGGCCCGCCGCGCTGTCTTTCGGCGTCTCCCTGGCGGCTTCTTTCCGCGTTTCCTGCGCCGCCAGTTGCTGCGAGCGGTCGCGCTGAATCTGCCAATCCGTAAAGCCGCCGACATATTCGCGCCACTTGCCGCCGCCTTCCGACGCGATCACCGAAGTCGCGACGTTATCCAGAAACGCGCGGTCGTGGCTGACCAGCAGCACCGTGCCGTCGTATTCGGTGAGCAGTTCCTCGAGCAGTTCGAGCGTGGGAATGTCGAGGTCGTTGGTCGGTTCGTCGAGCACCAGCACGTTGGCCGGCCGCGCGAACAGACGCGCGAGCAGCAGACGGTTGCGCTCGCCGCCCGAGAGCGACTTGACCGGCGAACGCGCGCGCTCCGGCGCGAACAGGAAGTCGCCGAGGTAGCTCATGACGTGCTTCTTCTGGCCGTTCACTTCGACCCACTCGCTACCGGGGCTGATCGTGTCGGCGAGGTTTTTGTCCAGATCCAGTTGCGCGCGCATCTGGTCGAAATACGCGACCTGCAGATTGGTGCCGACGCGCACCGCGCCTTCGTCCGGCGGTAATTCGCCGAGGATCATCTTGAGCAGCGTGGTCTTGCCCGCGCCGTTCGGACCGACAAAGCCGATCTTGTCGCCGCGCATCACGGTGGCCGTGAAGTTGTCGATCACCGTGCGCGAACCGTAGCGCTTGGTCACGTCCGTCAGTTCGGCGACGATCTTGCCGGACTTCTCGCCCTGGCCCACGTCGAGCTTGACGTTGCCCTGCACGTTGCGGCGCTCGGCGCGTTCGTTACGCATCTGCACGAGCCGCGCGATCCGGCCGACGCTGCGCGTGCGGCGCGCTTCGACGCCCTTGCGAATCCACACTTCTTCCTGCGCGAGCAGCTTGTCGGCCTTGTCGTTTTCGACGCGCTCGATTTCCAGCTGCTGCGCCTTGCGCGTCTGGTACGCCGAGAAATTGCCCGGATACGACAACAGACGCCCGCGATCCAGTTCGACGATACGCGTGGCGACACGGTCGAGAAACGCGCGGTCGTGGGTAATGAAGAGCAGGCCTGCACGCTGCGAGACCAGCAGATCCTCGAGCCAGCGGATGCCGTCGAAGTCGAGGTGGTTGGTCGGCTCGTCGAGCAGCAGCACGTCCGGCTGCACGACGAGCGCGCGCGCCAACGCGACGCGTTTTTGCATGCCGCCCGAGAGCGCACCCACCCGCGCCTCGCCGTTCAGACCGATCTGCTGCAGCGTGGTGGCCACGCGCGTGCTCCAGTTCCAGGCCTCCGCCGTATCCAGCGACGATTGCAGCGTGTTCATGCGCGCCATCAGCGCGTCGTGTTGCGGGCCTTCCGGCTCGTCGGCGAGCTGATTGGCGACCGCGTCGTATTCATCGAGCAGCGCGCGGGCGTGGGTGAGGCCGCCGGCGACCGCTTCGAACACCGTGTCGTCCGTATCGAACTCGGGCTCCTGCGGGACGTAGACCGTGGTCAGATTTTGCTGGCGCGTGACGAGACCGTCGTCGGCCTTCATCAGATCGGCGACGATTTTCAGCAGCGACGACTTGCCCGCGCCGTTGCGGCCGATCAGCCCGACCCGCTCACCGGCTTCGAGAGAGAAATCCGCGTGATCGAGCAACGCGACGTGACCGAAAGCCAGTTGGGCCCCGGTAATGGTGTAAAGCGACATGGAGAATTGGAGAAGGCAGCGATGAGTCGGAACTGCTCATTGTACCGGGCGCACGCTCGGGTGCCTGCATGCCGGAAGAGATAGGCCGAACGGCCGGCTTGCAAAGCGGATACAAGCCGGGTGCAAACTGGATGCGGGCCGATGATGCAAACGGGAGCGCGCGGCCGGACGGCGCCTGCTCGCGCGCCCGGCCGTGTCCCGCGCCAACTTACTTCACGTGCACCGTGATGGTCTTGCTCATGCCGGGACCGTACGAACGATGCGCGCCGTCGCCGAATTGCAGCGTCAGCGTGTGGTCGCCCGGCGGCAGCGTTACATCGGTCTCGGTCTGACCCTTGCCGAAGTGCAGTGACTTGTCGTTGGCGGGAATGACCTCGCCCTTGGGCAGCGGCTTGCCGTCGATCAGCAGATGATGATGGCCCGTGCCTTCCGTCATCGTGCCGGCCGGCGCGATCTTCATGCCGTCGACGCCAAACACCACGTGCACGGGATTGGTGACGCTCGCGCCGTCCGCCGGCTGGACAAAAGACACGCCCTCGGCCTGCGCCACGCCCGATACGGCGAGCAACCCGGCCAACGCGGCACCGGCCAACCATTTGTTTTTCAACATCGTTTTTCTCCTTTTTGCCAAACGAGATCATGCGCCGGCCATGCAGGCGACGATTGCCCGGCCAGTCGCGCGGGGCCGATCGTCGCAATGCATGCCGGGCGCCCAACGCGCCTGTCCAAAAGCTCGGCTGCGAATCAAAGCATACACGGTGTGTGTGACGAGGTCCTTCCAGTAGGTCCGGAGTTTTCTCGGGGGCATTGCGGCCATGCCGCATGGGTAAATAAACGGCTCAGTTGACGAATTCCGGTAATATTGCGGGTCGCCGCCGTGCCCAAAAAAGGGGCAGACTGGGCGGATCATTGCATTGAACCAAAGAAGAGTACGTCGTGAGCGAAGTAATTGAAGTGACTGAATACAAGAGCTGGGTCTGCCTGATTTGCGGCTGGATCTATAACGAGGAAGAGGGCCTGCCCGAAGAAGGCATCGCGCCGGGCACGCGCTTCGCCGCGATTCCGGACGACTGGCGCTGCCCGCTATGCGACGTGGGCAAGGCGGAGTTCGCGGTGGTGGAGTTCTGAGCCGGGTTGGTTGAGCCGACCGCGCTGTGTCGTATAGCGCGTCGGCGTGGTTTGCACGGCCCAGCGGGTGGATGATCGCTGGGCCGTTTGATTTGTGGGAGGGGCGGCGTCCTTTTCAGCCCTCCTCCTCGCGCCTGGGTGTGTTTGATATACTCTGCGCTCGCCGGCGAATTTGGACTCGCCCGATCCCCGCGGACCTTGTCCGGCAGCGGGATTGCAGCGATCATTCCGGTTTGGTCCTTCTCCCTGTAGTTCAGGGGGTGGAATGACAGGCACAAGGTCTGTCAGATATGGATTGCGACCATTGCTGTAGCAAATCTGTAGCACACCAAACTCCCTCGAGCGTCATGCAACTACTATGCAGTCCCGGCTCGCGCGCTTACGCGACGATAATCCGCCATGAACGGTTGGTCGAACGTAGCGCCGGAAAGCCGTCGCTCAACGCCGCTTTTCTGTAGCAACAAAAAAGAGCCCGCCATGCGGGCTTTTTGCTTTCTGGGGCCGAAGTAACTTTCTAAGGGCCGTAAATTCCGACTTCGCGGTGCAGCACTGAGAAGGCTACGTGGACCGCCCCCTTGGGTAAGGAGCGTAGACCGCCTTGGAACGGCTAACTTAACCGAAACGGGCGGCTTTCGAGCGCTCTCCGAATTACAAATCCAAGAGCATTTTCACCGCGTACTTGGCGGCTTCCAGCTCCTCATCTGTCGCTCGTTCGCCTCTCGATTGGAACTCTCGGGCTATGAAGGAAAGAGTCGTGATTTGATCTGCAAGCGCAACGCCTGGCCGAGCAAGACTGGAGAGGAGAATTTCCGTCTCCCACCCTCTCACCGTCGAGGTGATAGGCAGCGCCTGAACGCGGCCCGTCAGTTCGTTGATATCAAAAGGACTGAGCACCAGCACTGCTCGATACCCGTCCTGTTCGTTGCCCTTACTGGGCCCAATGTAGAGCCGGATAATGTCGCCTGCTTCCGGTACGCCGTTTTGCATGTTTGTTTACCATTTGTCGAATCGCGTTGGGTCATCGATGCCACCGATTTCCGAGCCTTGCGGTTCGCCAAAGTCGACCTTCTCCTGCGGTTCCAGCTTTCCCTCGCGAAGCTGCTGCAAATACCGCTCGCGAGAAAAGCGCCGGATCGCAGTGTGCGGACGTACCAATACCTGCCCGTCCTGCACCTGAACATCGACTTCTTGTCCCTCAGAGAACGCCACCTCACTGGCGACGCTCGCCGGAATTCGAACCGCAAGACTATTCCCCCACCGCTTCAGGGTTTGAATAGTCATATCCATCGCACTCCATTGCGTTCAACACGAGATTGCACTGACGTGCATCTCCCATCCAACGTTTATACAACGTTGATACAAAACAAATTCTATACTTCGACTCCAGACGTGTCAACAACGTATAAACATTATTCTTCAATGTCCATGCCCCAAGCATCAGTCGACTGTTACCTAGCGCAGCCCGCGCGCTCAACCGATAACAACGCCCGGCGTCGGCCATTCGACAGCGGTGACGTAGATCCCTGACAATCGAAGTGAGACCAACTTTACAATTTGCGTAGTCCACCAGGAGGACACCGTCTTCCGCCTTCTGAGATATTCAACTACGCTACGCTGCCTTGAGCACGGCAACCGTCGACCGGCGCGAAGTGTTTTGCCCCGTCAGCGTCACTCGTACCAAGTGGACGGCGACAATGAACTTGTCCGGTGTAGCGGCGATCATCCTGGCCGGTAGTGAGGAGTCGCAGGCGGCGTAGCCGCCGGAGACGACGAGCTACCGGCGGCGCCGGTTCGGCGGAGGCTAGGATGGGCTGACTGAATCTAAAAGAAGAAGCGGTCAGCCCCATGTCTGGAACCCGCATTACCGAACAACAGGTCCGCCTCTACATGAGCAATCGCAAACACCATCCCCAGAAACTCGCTGCTGCCAGGTCCGGCATGAGCGAGCGCACGGCACGGCGCGTCGAACACGATGCTGGGCTGCCATCACAGCAACCTCGACGCTACTGGCGCTCACGCCCTGATCCGTTCGCCGACGTCTGGGAGAGCGAAGTCGTCCCGCTGCTGCGCAGTGTGCCAAAGCTGAGAGTGATCACCCTGCTGCGCAAATTGCAGGAAGACCATCCGGAGCGGTTTCCTGACAGCATGCGGCGCACGCTGGAGCGGCATGTTAGCCAGTGGCGCGCACTCGAAGGCCCGAGCAAGGAAGTGTTCTTCCCTCAAACGTATCAGCCCGGCGTACGAGGTCTGTCGGACTTTACTCACATGGAGAAGCTCGGTGTGACGATCGGCGGCGTCGCCTTCGCCCATCTGCTGTATCACTTCGTGCTGGCGTTCTCGCGCTGGGAGTACGCCAGCGTGGTCGATGGCGGGGAGAGCTTCCAGGCCCTCGCGACGGGATTGCAGAACGCACTGTGGCAGGCGGGTGGCTGCCCGCGCGAACACCGCTCCGACAGTCTGTCGGCGGCATTCAGGAATCGGCAGGAAGAGGAAGACTTCACGGCCCGCTACGCGGCGTTGCTCGACCATTACGGGATGGAAGGCACACGCAACAACCGGGGTCTGGGCCACGAGAACGGCAGCGTTGAATCCTCGCATCGCTACCTGAAGGACCAGATCGATCAGGCTCTGGAATTACGAGGCCATCGCGACTTCGACGACCGGGCGGCCTACGACGAGTTTGTGCGTAGCGTCGTGATGCGTCGAAACCGGCGCAATGCCGCGGCGTTCCAGGTCGAGCGCGAGTACCTGCTGGACCTGCCTGAGCACCGCACCACCGACTTCGCCGAAGAAGAAGCGCGCGTGACCCGCTGCGGTACCTTCACCGTGCGTGGCGTCCTGTACAGCGCGCCGTCGCGACTGATCAGCCATCGTCTGAAGGTGCGGGTCTACAGCGACCGGCTCGATTGCTATCTGTCCGGCGCGCTCGTGCACAGCACCGCGAGAACCACCAGCACAAGCAAGGGACGCGGTCGGGCAATTGACTACCGCCACTTCATCGACTCGCTCAAACGTAAGCCCCAGGCCTTCAGAGGCCTCGCGTTCCGCGACGATCTGTTTCCTCGTGAGGCTTACCGGCGGACGTGGGAGCGACTGGACCGGGATATGACGCCGCGCAACGCCTGCAAGACCATGGTGGGCCTGCTCGATCTGGCCGGGAACCACGGCGTGGAGGCTCAACTGGCCGCACGGCTCGATACGTTGCTCGACCTCGGTGAGCTCCCCGATCTGGGGAAACTGTTCGACGAATTCGCGCCGCGCGAGGCTGAGTGTCCGGTGGTGGTGGTCGAGATGCCGGACGCTTCGCTTTACGACATGCTGCTCGATGAAGAGGTGCTGGCATGAATGCACCCGCTTACGACGCCGGCAGCATGGGGTTGATGCTCAACGAACTGCGTCTGCCAACGATTGGCAGGCTATGGTCGGACTTCGCGCAACGCTCTGACAAGGAAGGCTGGCAGGCTTCGCAACTGCTCGGCGTGTTGCTCGAGCATGAACTGGCCGAACGGGCAAAGCGCAGGCTGGAACGTCATCGGGCCGAATCACAACTGGACCCGACCAAGACGCTCGCAACCTTCGACTTCGGCGTTGTCCCGATGGTCTCAAAGGCCCACGTGATGGCGCTGGCCACCGGCGACGCGTGGCTCGAGAAAGGCGCCACGATCCTCCTGTTTGGGCCGCCTGGTGGCGGGAAAAGTCACTTAGGATCAGCGATTGGGCATGCGCTGATTGATGCAGGCTACCGGGTCCTGTGCACGCGTACCAGCGAACTGGTGCAGAAGCTTCAGGCTGCGCGAAACAGTCTGCAGTTGCCGTCGGCGCTGGCCAAACTCGACCGTTTCGATCTGATCATCCTGGATGACCTGTCGTATGTCAGGAAGGACCAGGCTGAAACCAGCGTTCTGTTCGAGTTGATCGCAGAGAGGTATGAGCGCAAAAGTCTTTTAATAACGGCCAACCAGCCGTTCTCCGGCTGGAATAACGTCTTCCCGGACCCCGGCATGACGGTCGCAGCCATCGACCGGCTCGTCCATCACTCGACGATCTTCGAGCTGAATGTTGAAAGTTACCGACGCCGCAAAGCCAGCGACAAACAGAATGAACGCCGGCGTCAATCACACAACGACAACCACGACGGAGCAGCGACAACCATGGCCAACTAACCGCCGGCAATCACCTCGGCCGACCGGCCAAGATGTTTGTCGGTAAACCGGACTTCCTGCTTGACGCTATCCACACATGCGGCGTGACACGATTCGCGCGACAACTGTCGACGAAGCCGGCGGTGTCGTAGTTCTTGTCCGCGCCGACCGTGATGGCGCCCGGTGCAACACTTGCGGCATCAGCAAGCATCCGCCCGGCCGCGTCGCGCTCGGCGGTGCCGGTCGCCAGTGTTACCTGCGCGTTGACCACCAGCCCGTGCCGGTTGTCGGTCAGCACGTGGCCCATATAACAGAGCATCGCTCCGGTTCCCTTGCTCTTGCGGAACAGGCGCGCCTGCTCGTCCGTCGTGGATTGGTGCGTCTCGTTACTG
>DASPZL010000277.1:0-12070 GCA_035636295.1 Paraburkholderia sp. | reverse complement strand
TGGACTTCGCGAGCGTGGCCGGAAACAGCGAAAGACGCAAACCGACCAGCGCGTGCAGCGCGTCGCGCAAATGGCGCGCCGAGGTTTGCGAGGTCGCGCTGGGCGCGCCGGCATTGGCGAGCCCTTGCGCGGTGACGCGCGCCACGGCCGCATCGATCGACGACATCAGACTCTCGGGCACCGGCTCCCGCTTGCGGCGGTCGATGCAGGTTTCGTAGTGCCGGCGCACGTCTTCGAGCACGTGGTCGATCGCAGCCGGCGCTTCGCCGCCGAGCTTGCGGGTCAGGCGGCGCAGATCGAGCGCGTTGAACGCAATGCGCAGGTCGCGAAAGCTTTCGATCGACGGATGGCGATGGTCATCCGTGGCGGCCAGGCGCGGGATCAACTGCATCAGGCGGTCGAGCATGCGCGCCGCGAGATTGCGCGGGTCTTCGATCGGCTGCGTCGACGCCGTGAGCGCCACATCGGCCCAGCTCGAACGCAACAGGCGTTCAGCCGCGAGTTCGGCGCCGAACGGGCGCGTCGCGCGGGTCCACAGATACGCATACAGCAGGCCGGCGAGGCCCGCGAGATTGCTGTTAATGAACACCAGAAAGTCGGCGTCGTAGGCGTCCTGAATACTGATGAAGGTGGCCGTGTTCACGGCGACCAGCATCGTCACCATGTTGAACGCCGGGCGTGGGATCAGCGTGCCGACGAGGATGAACGGCGCGGCGAACAGGATGACGAGCATCGGGAAATCGTGCACGTGCGGCAGCACGGCGAAGAGATACACGCCCGCCGCCGCCACGCTGACCGCGGTCGCCACGAAGAAGCGGAACACCATCGGCGCGGGCTCGTCGAGCGCGGCAAAGAAGCAGCAGGCCACCGCCGCCAGCGTTACCGCGCTGGCGCCGTCGGCCCAGCCGGAGCTGATCCACAAACTGCACGCGAGAATGACCGCTGCGGCGACCGAGCCGGTCGCGAACAGCATGATGCCGCGATCGTAGAAACGCTCCGTGCCGCCCAGCCGCCAATGGCGAAAGCGCGGGCGCCACGAGCCTTCTTCGCGCGTGATGATGATGCGCAGCGACCGGCAGTCCTGCCACACGTCGATCACCTGTTTCATCCGCCACAGCGCGTTCGAGAGCAGCGCGCCGTCCCAGTTCGCGAGCGCGGCCGGCGGCGGCTGCATGGCCGCGATGCGCTCGCGCAATGCGTTGGCCGCCGGGTCGGGGTGATAGCCGCTGCTCGCGGCCGGCAACGGTTCGTTGAACCACCTGATCACGTCGGCCAGCAGCGCTTCGAGACCTTCGGGCCACGTCTGGCGCCCGCTGTTGTACAGCGCGATCAGCGGATCGGCGAGCGAGGACATGATCGGCAGTATCAACTGCATGCGTCCGCGCAACTCATGCACGCGCGCCAGGATGTCCGGCCTCGTGTGATCGTACGCAAGCTGGCTCAGCAGCAATTCGAGGCCGTTGATGGTGGCCGCGAGCCGCTGCCTGGCGCCCGAGATCACCGAGCCGGCAATGCGGCCTGACAGCGTTTCCGTTGCATAGAACGCGGCGTCGCGAAACCACGCGTCGGTCCGCTCGATGATGGTGGGCGCGAGCCGGCTCGGAAACAGCGCGCTGCCCACAATACTTGCGCACACGATGCCGAGCGTGATCTCCTCGGTGCGGCTGATCGCGAGATCGAACACGCCGCCTGGATTGGTCACCGAAGGCAGCGCGATGATCGGCATCGTATAGGCCGCCAGCATGAACACGTAGCTGCGCGCAGTGCGGTCGGATACCGCGAGATACAGTATCGTGCCGGTCCATAGCGCGACGACCACGCTGAACAGATAGGGCGATTCGACGAAGGGCGGCACGAGGAACACCGCGGCCGACGCGCCGAGCGCGGTGCCGAGCGCACGATAGAGCGCCTTGGAGCGAGTCGCGCCGACGAACGGATTCGACACGATGTAGACGGTGGCCATCGCCCAATAGGGACGTGGCAATTCGAGCGCGAGACCGATGTAGAGCGCGATCATTGCCGCGGCGAAAGTCTTGACGGAGAACAGCCAGTCGCGGAGGGAGGGGTAGACCATAAACCGTTACGCCGGATCCCCGGCGTTGCGCGCCGCCGCCGCGGTTGCTTTGCCCTTGCTGGGCTTTTCCGCTTTGTTACCGGCTCGGGCGGATTGGCTGGCTTTGCGGGTTTTGCCCGCGGCCTGCGCGTGTTCACGCCTGGCGCGTGGCTTGGGCTGATCGCGTTGATCTCGATCGTCGCCTTGATCCGCACGCTCGGCGGCATCCGCCGTGAAAGCGGACAGCACGCGCAAGGTCGCTTCCAGATCGTTGCGCGACACGCCTTTTAACGCCTGTGCGCGCAGCGTGACCAGTTCTTCTTCCATTTGCGCCGTGACGGCGCGACCTTCGTCGGTAAGTACCACGGTTTTCGCGCGGCGGTCTTCGGGGTCCTCGTCGCGGCGCATCAGGCCCGCCGCGCACAACTGATCGAGCAGCCGCACGAGCGAAGGCCCTTCAATGCCGATGTGATCGGCCAGCGTGACCTGGCGCACCGCGGCGCCGAGCCGGCTGGCGGTCAAGAGCGGCGTGGCGCACGCTTCGGACACGTTGAAGGCCGCAAGCACGCCATGGCTCGTGCGCCGCCATTTTCTGGCAGCGACGATCAGGCTGCTGCTGACGATGCGGCGCAAGAGATCGAGATTCGACATGGCCGGTATTGTATTTGCAAACGATTCGTTAGCAAACTATTGAATTGGGAATTTTTGTGAAGATGCGTTTCGAAGGCGGGACCACGTGCGCCGTGATGCCTCGTCTGAGATCTTTCCGCTCAGGCGGCGAGGCCGAGCCGCACGGTACGCGCCAGATCATCGAGTTGAAAAGGCTTGCGCAGGATCGTGCAGGGCTTCACGGCAAGACCGGAAATATCCACGTCCGCATAGCCGGTTACGAGGATCACCGGCAAATCCTCGTGCATCTTGCGCGCCTCGGCGATCACGCGCTTGACGGTGGCGGCCATGGCGCGGATGCGCTATGGCGTTTGCACCGATTGAGCGGCTTGCGATTTTTCAGCCGGTACGGCGTGGCCGCAATTTGTGTGCTTATTCTTTGCGAACGCGTGCCATCACGAGTTGAATGAAGCGCGTCGCCGCGCTGTTGTGCAATGCCGCAGGATAGGCGAGATGGAGCGGCGCGCTCAGCTTCGACGGATTGGCCAGTGTGCAATACACAGTTCCCACCTGATCGTATCGTTGCATGGACGCCGGTACCAGCGTGACACCCAGGCCCGCCGCGACCAGATTGATGCCCGAGAGCATGCGCGGCACTTCACGCGCGATTCGGGGGACGAACCCGGCTTGCCGGCACGCCGCCAGAATATCGGCGTACATGCCGGGCGCCCCAGGGCGACGGACGAGAATGAAGTCCTCGTGCGCCAGTGCCTTCAACGACACTTGCGGCCGCTTCTTGCCCGCGCCCAGCAATAGTGGATGCCCGACCGGCAACACCACCACCATCGGTTCGTCGAGCAACAACTCGAAGGCCACGCCCTCGCGCGCGTCGACCGGCTTGCGTAGAAACGCAGCCTGAATCTGACCCGCCGCCAGGCGCTCGATAATTTCCGCCGCGTTGAGCTCGGCAAGCTCCACCGCCACCTCGGGACACACCGCGCGAAAGGCCCGGATCGCCTCCGTCGTGAACGGATGGAACGCAGCGGAACTCGTGAGGCCGATCGAGATCGTGCCCAACTCGCCGCGCGCGATCCGGCTCGCCTTGTCCACCGACTGCTGCAGATTCTGCAGCAACCGCTGCGCGTCTTCCGCGAAGGCCTGCCCCGCTGGCGTCAACGTCACGCCGCGCGGCATGCGAATGAAGAGTTCGAAGCCGATCTCTTCTTCCAGGGTTCGAATCTGCTGTGAGAGCGGCGGCTGTTGCATCGCCAGCCGTTCAGCCGCTCGGGTGAATTGGCCTTCCTCGGCGACCGCCAGAAAGTAACGCAGGTGGCGAAGCTCCATTGTGTTCGGTCTCCCTTGCAGCACGCGGCACGTCATGCGAACTGCCATATTCGATATATATGGGTGGTGTGTAAAACAGGTATTTTACATTTGTCACGGCCGACCCTAGGATCTCGTCCATCGCATCGATTGATGCCTGTGCCGCTCGAGGCAAGCAGGTTCGATGACGGCGCGACATACAACAAAATCGACAGGAGACGTCAGTGAAAAAACAATGTGCGGCAGCCACGCTGGCTATGGCGAGTTGCGCGGGCGCGCATGCTCAGGCATCGGTCACGTTGTACGGTCTGATCGACACCAACCTCGAATTCCTCAATCATGCGGGCGCCGGCGGCGGCTCGCTCGTGCGTGAGAATTCCGGTGGTTTGAGCAATTCCCGCTTCGGCTTTCGGGGCGCCGAAGATCTCGGCGGCGGCAATCAGGCGTTCTTCATTCTCGAAGCAGGATTCAACGGCAACGACGGCACCAACGCGAGCGACGGCGTGCTATTCAATCGCACCGCCGCAGTGGGGCTTTCGAATGCCTACGGCGCGTTGTCGGCGGGTTTGCAGTACACGGCGATGTACGACACGCTCATCAAATACGATCCGATGGTGTTCGGCCAGCAATACACGTGGATGCCCACCACCGGTTCCGCGGACAGTTTTTCGTTCAAGGCGCGCGTGAACAACTCGGTCAAGTATGTGGGCCGCTTCGGCGGTTTGACGGCGACAGCCGATTACAGCTTCGGCGGCTCGGCGGACTCGTTTCAAAGCAGCGCCGCGTACGGCGGCGCGCTCGACTACGATACCGGCAGTTTCGCCGCGGCGCTCGCGTACGACTACCGCAACGGCGCGATCAATTCCACCGGCATGTGGACCAAGTCGCGCAACTGGAGCGCGTCGGCGCGCGAGCGGATCGGCGACGCAACCATCATGGGCGGCTACGAGCATTACCTGTACAACCCGACCAAGGGCAAGACGGTGTCGTCGGCATTGTGGTTCGGAGGCGTGCGTTATCTGATCGCGCCGTTTTTCCGCATGACGGCCGCCGCGTACTACCAGAGCAACAAGGCGGAGAACGTGTCGAACTCGTTGATGGGCGTGCTGGGCGCGGACTATATTCTGTCGAAGCGAACCGATGTGTACGCAACCGTCGCTTACGCTGCGTCCACGCGCTATGCCGGCGAACAGTACACGCCGGTCGGCGTGACGAGCGATACTGCGTTCGGTCCGAATCAGACGGGCGTGACGCTCGGTATTCGCCATCGTTTCTGAGCGAACAGGCAAGCTTTTCAACGACGGATTCAACGATGCGCCGCGCTCAAGACACTGCACGGCGATCAGGAGCAAGCTGCATGACTTTCAAGCTTTCACGACGGCTCGCGATACGGTGTGCGACAGTGAGCGCGGCACTGCTGTCGATGCTCGCGTTACCGGCGTTCGCGGTGCATGCTTACGAGCCGCATCTGAAGCCGGTGGCGACGATCTCCGATACGCGCTTCTCGATCGACACGCCACAAGGGCAGGCCGAATTTCCGCTGTATCTCTCGAAGGACTGGAATGTCGCGCAGCCGCAAGTGACGCGCGCGGTGATCGTGATTCACGGCAAGCTGCGCAACGCGGACGTCTACTTCCGCACCGCGCAGCATGCACGCGACGCGGCCCACGCCGATCCCGACGCCACGCTCCTGATCGCGCCGCAATTCCTGGCCACGCTCGACACGCGCGTGCACGACGAACCCGCCGATCTGCTGCGCTGGACAGGCGACGCGTGGATGGGCGGCGAAGCGGCGCGGGCGCCGCTGCCGGTCGGTTCATACGAGGTGCTGGACGCCATCGTCACGCGCCTTGCCGATCGCAAGCTGTTTCCGAATCTGCGGCACGTGGTGTTTGCCGGGCACTCGGGTGGCGGCCAGGTGGTGCAGCGTTACGCCGTCGCGGCGCGCAATATCGCCGTGCTGACCGCCGAGGGCATCGACGTGCGCTATGTGGTGGCGAGTCCGTCCACCTATGCGTATTTCGATGCGCAACGGCCCAATGCGCAAGGTATCGCGGCGCCATTCGACACAGCTCGATGCCCCGACTTCAATCAATGGAAATACGGCATGGACAACCGGCCGCCCTATCTCGACGACCGTTCGCCCGCGCAGCTCGAAGCGACGTATGCGGCGCGGCGGATCGACTACCTGGTCGGCGGCGAGGATGACGATCCCCAGCAAAACGCGCTCGATAAAACCTGCGCGGCCGAAGCGCAGGGGCCGCAACGTGTCGCGCGCGCTGAGGCGTATTACCGCTACATGCAGTCGCGCCATCCGGATGGCATCAGGCAGCGCTTTCATATCGTGCCGGGCGTGGGCCACAACGGCGCGCGCATGCTGACGTCGGTCTGCGCGTTGGCGGCGATGTTCGACACCACGGGATGCGAGCAATGAGCGAGGCGATCTTGAATCAACGCGACGGTGCAACGTCCGGCATACAGTCTCCGAATGCATTGAGTCCGTCGATGGTGCGGCGCGCGATCTTCGCCTCGGTGCTCGGCAACGGCCTCGAATGGTTCGACTTCCTGATCTATGGCTACTTCGCGAAGATCATCGCGCAAGTGTTTTTTCCCGGCGGCAGCGGTTTCGTGTCGATCATGCTGACGCTCGCCACGTTCGCCGTCGGTTTCATCGTGCGGCCGATCGGCGGCATTCTGCTTGGCATCTACTCGGACCGGGCGGGGCGGCGCAAAGCGCTCTCGCTGCTGATCATGTCGATGGCCGCGAGCACGCTGTTGATGGGGCTCACGCCGGGCTACGCGCGCATTGGCATTGCCGCGCCGTTGCTGGTGGTGTTCGCGCGCTTGCTGCAAGGACTCTCGGTGGGCGGCCAGTTCGCGACCGCTTCGGCGATGCTGGTCGAGTATGCGCCGCCGCACAAGAAGATGTTCTATGGCAGTTTCAACATGTCGGCGCAGGCGTTCGCGTTGCTGCTGTCTTCCGGCGTCGGCTATCTGCTGACCACGCACCTCACGCATGAGCAACTGGTGGCGTGGGGCTGGCGCCTGCCGTTTCTGTTCGGCGTGTTGGCCGGACCGTTCGGCTTCTACATCCGGCATCGCGTGGCGGAGTCGCCGGAATTCGAACGCCTGCTCGATCGCAAGGAGAAGCCGCCACGCGTGACCATCCGCCAGTTCTTTCGTGACAACGGCGACGCGGCGATCTGCGCGATGGGCGTGATCATCGTCGGCGCGGCGACCAATTACGTGTGGCACTCGTATCTGTCGGTGTATGTGGAGCGGCAATTGCATCTGCCGCTGTCTACCGCGCTGCTCGGCGCGTTCGTTTCCGGCGTGCTGAATCTGTTTCTGTTTCCGTTGTCGGGCAAGCTCGCCGATCGATACGGCGCGTACCGCTTGTTCTATCCCATCGTGATCGCGTGGATGGTGTGCGTGTACCCGCTGTACCACTTCGTCGTGACGAACCCGACGCCGGGGCATCTCTTCATCGCGCAGATGATCGCGACGGTGTTTCTCGCCGCCATGTCCGGTTCGCATCCCGGCATGCTCGCGACGCTGTTTCCGGTGCGCAGCCGTTCGGCGGGCGTGGCGCTGTCGTACAACGTCGCGGTGACGCTGTTCGGCGGCATGGCGCCGCTCACCATCACCGGCTTGACGCGCGTAACCGGCAGCAGTCTGACGCCTGCGTTCTACCTGATTTTTGCCGGCTTCGTGTCGCTCGCGATGGTGTACTTCACGCGCGCCGGGCGCGAGCCGCGCGGCGCGGCCGCGAGGCCCTCCACTCATTAGATCAACCACGAGTTATTGCATGACCCAGCCTTTGATTGCAGATGACGAGCGCGCGCCGAATGAACGTCCGGTCGCGGTCGTCGCCAGCCGGCATCTGAATGTCGCGACGCATGCCGGTAGCGGTACGGTGCCGGTGTTCGCGAACGGCGACTGGCTCGCGCCGACACGCGATGTCGGGCGAGCAGTGATTCTGATTCATGGACGCCTGCGCAACGGGCACACGTATTTCGATCTGGCGCAGCGGGTATGCGCGCTTGTCGGCGGCAGTGCGGCCGACACGCTGCTGATCGTGCCGCAGTTTCTCGCGAGCGCCGATGTCGAGGCGCATGACTTGCCGCCGTCCACCTTGCATTGGAACTGGACGAGCTGGATGGGCGGTGAGAATGCTGAAGGTCCGGCGCCGATCAGTTCGTTCGACGTGCTCGACGCGATTTTGCACACGCTCGCTTCGTGCGAGCAGTTTGGGTCGCTCACCGAGGTGGTGATCGCGGGGCACTCGGGCGGCGGACAGGTGGTGCAACGCTATGCCGTGGTGGCGCGCGGCGACGCGCCGCTCGCCGCGCGCGGCATTGCGTTGCGCTATGTGGTCGCGAATCCTTCGTCGTATGTGTATTTCGACGCGATGCGGCCGAGCGCGTCCGGCGAGTTTGCTGCGTTGGATGCGGCGGCATGTCCGTCGTTCAATCGCTGGAAGTATGGACTCGGGGAATTGCCTGCCTATGCGAGTGGCGAAGGCCGTAGCGTTTGCGCTGAAACATTCGAATCGCGCTACGTAGAGCGTAACGTCACGGTGCTGCTCGGCGGCGCGGATTGCGATCCGCGGCATCCGGCGCTCGATCGTTCATGTGCCGCGCGGGCGCAGGGGGCGCATCGGTTGGAGCGGGGGCTGGCCTACGCGCGTTATATGGCGTTGAGGCATCCTGAAGGACTGTCGACGCATCGCACGTTGGTGATCGATGGTGTCGGGCACGACGCGCAGGGAATTTTTGCATCGGCGCGGGGGCTGGCTGCGTTGTTCGGTGGTGCGGGCTGACTTATTCAGCACGCTTGGGTTCGGGGTATTTCGCAAGTGTAGGGAATTGGGCCGCGAAACGATTGGCCTCGGCGTTGCCCCGCTGCGCATTCTTCTGCTTGTTCTTGTGACTGCATCAGTTGGGCGCACTGGGTACGAACTCTGCTACCGTTTTGTAGCCACCCTTTGAAGGATTGCGCCGACATGAACAGGACCCGATTACTCGCCACTGCGCTTGCCGCTGCATCGCTAGGCGTCTTGCTGCCCGGCATCGCGAATGCCGACGATGCGCCTAGCCCGTGTACATCGCTCAAACGTATCGTGGCGGCTGCGCCAGGCGGCTTGGCCTCGCTGACGCCGGACGACGGCAGGGGCGTCGCGCAACCCTACGGCGACGATGCGCAATGCTCAGCGAGCCGCGGCAGCTACCAATGCATGTGGACGCCGCATGATGACGCCGGCTCGAGCGCGGACGCATTGCAAGCCGTCGCGGCGGACATTGCGTCGTGTCTGCCGGAAGCGACCCACGATCAGAATTCGCCGGGACGTCAGCACTTTTATTTAGGTGCACCGGGCAAGCGGACCGAAATCACGTTGGCGCCAGCGGGTTCGACCAAGCTGCGTCTGGTGGTGTCGGGCAAATGAGCGGCACGCGGGCCGATACGCCAATTTCAATCCGGCGGCCGGCGCCGCGTTGGTGTTGTTAGTGCGATGCGGGCCGCCATGTCCAGCCACGCTGTGAGCGCCGCAATTCGACCAGCGACAACGGGGCGATTTCAATGCGTGGAAACATGGCGGGCGGCGCTCCGAGAGCATGAACGAGCGCCGCCCGGATCACCGGCGCGTGCGTGACGGCGATCACGTTGCGCGAGGTTTGACGCGGGGCGCTTGTTGCGTCGCTCATTCCGCGCCTTGATGTGCCGCTTGTTCCTTCGCTTATTGCATCGTCTAGCGCATCGAGCCATTCCCCCATCCGCTCCACGAGTTGACTGAACGACTCGCCGCCGTGCGCCGCGAAGTCGGGATCGCGCGTCCACGCAGCGAGGTCTTGCGGCGCTTCATTGGCGAGATCGACGAGGCGGCGCCCATGCCACTTGCCGTAGTCGATATCCGCCAACGTTGTGTCGACCGTCGCGGCGAGACCCAGCGCCAACGCCGTATCGCGCGCGCAAACAGCCGGGCTGACGAAGACTGCCGCGTCGTCGTCAGGCATCGCGAGGCGCTTACGTGCGGCCTGGGCTTCGGCGAGGCCGCGCGCGTCGAGCGGGTCGTCGGCGGGGAAGCGGCCTGCACGCATGGCGGCGGTCGATGCATGGCTGATCAGTAACAGCCTGGTGTTCATTCAGCTGACTTCCATAGAGGCCACGTAAAAGCAGAACGCCTGCGTGTACGCGTTGCGCTACCGAGTGTCAAAGTTTAGCGCGTAGAATGGCGGGACAGCGAAGTACGGAAGCCGGTGAGAGCCCGGCGCGGTCGCGCCACTGTAATCGGCATCACGAGCCGAAAGCCAGACCTGAGCTTCGCACCTTTCCTCTGCAATCGACTATCGGGGCGCGCTACCCCAGGAGATGTCCATCATGACCGAAGCTGTTTTCGATCCCGCCACCCAGCCCGCCGCTCAACCCACGCCGATTCCGCTGCGCGAGTTGCTGCCTTGGGTCGTGTTCGGCGGTTTGCTGCTGTTGCTCGCGCTTTACTTCGTTGGGGCGGAACAGGGCGCCACGTCGCTGGTGCCCGGCATGTACGTACATGAGTTCGTGCACGACGGCCGCCATCTGCTCGGCTTTCCCTGCCACTAACGGAGTCCGACATGGTTGGTAAATTGTTGTTACGCGGGATGCTCGCAGGCATCGCCGCGGGATTGCTCACGTTCGGCTTCGCCCGAGTGGTGGGTGAGCCGCAGGTCAATCAGGCGATTTCCTTCGAAGAAAAGGCCGGGGCCGAGGCTGAGGGCGGCGAGGCTCATGAGCATGAAGACCTCGTTAGCCGCGACACGCAGGCGGGCTTGGGGCTCTTGACCGGCGTGGTCACGTATGGCGCGGCGTTCGGCGGGCTGTTCTCGCTCGTGTTCGCCTACGCCTACGGACGGGTGGGCGCATTGAGCGCGCGCGCGTTGTCCGCATGGCTTGCGCTCGGCGCGTTCATTACGCTGGTGATCGTCCCGAACATCAAGTATCCGGCGAATCCGCCGGCGGTCGGCGACCCCGACACGATCGGAACGCGTACCGGCTTGTTCTTCCTGATGATCGCGATCTCGCTGACCGCGATGGTGTTTTCGCTGAAGGTGCGGCGCCGCGCGGTGATGAAACTCGGCGCGTGGAACGGCTCGATCGTGGGCGGCGCGGTGTTCGTCGCGATCATCGCCGCCGTGCAATTGTCGATGCCGGCGATCAACGAAGTGCCGGCGAGCTTCCCGGCCGTGCTGTTGTGGAAGTTCCGCGTCGCGGCGATCGGCATGCAGGTGATCATGTGGACGACGATCGGACTGCTGTTCGGCGCGCTGGTGGAGCGCAGCGGGTTGACGCGGGTGGACACGGGGCGTGCGGCGGTGAAGTCTGTTTGATACTTTCTGAAGTGAGGGAGCGCAATCGCCCACGTGGCTGCGCTCTCTCGCGCGCAATGTTCGAGAAGGTATTCGCGTCAAGGACTTGGGGCGGTTGTGGGGAGGTTGTCCACAGACTAGCGAACATAATCTGTGGATAAGTTGTCGGGGAAAGGCTGGCGACCTGGACGTATGAGGCTGAGCGGTCAGTTGGGGAGTGCCGGGGGGGCTGACGATGTCCCCATCATTCCCCGAGCCCCACGGTCCTCGCAGCAACCCACCTGGACGGATTCCTCTTGATCTGGATGCCCCGGTCGCGGCTCCCGGCTTCGACTTACTGCATGACGCAGGACGAATCGAACGCGCAGTTCATATCGTTCAACCGGCCTTCAATCAATTTTTCTGAATATCACTCGTTCGACTGGGTGGTGGCCTCCTGCATTCTGCAACTCCTGTCGTTGTCGTCGTGATCCGGTGATGCCCGACACGCGCATACGTAGTTTCCTATGCATTACGTCGGCGCTTGCAAACCATTGCTTGTGTTAATGCGAGGGCGATTGCATGAAACGTTACAGATGGTGAAGGGATGCTTGTAAACCCGGGTGAAGGCCTTGTAATTACCCACTATTTTCGCGAATCCTGGTAACCTGGAGTGCGTCACGACGAGCGTGCGAGAAGAATGGCCGGGAAACGACAGGTAGAAGATCGGGCGTGGTTTGAGCGGGAACGTGAAGGAAGTGAA
>DASPZL010000276.1:0-10577 GCA_035636295.1 Paraburkholderia sp. | reverse complement strand
TTCACTTCCTTCACGTTCCCGCTCAAACCACGCCCGATCTTCTACCTGTCGTTTCCCGGCCATTCTTCTCGCACGCTCGTCGTGACGCACTCCAGGTTACCAGGATTCGCGAAAATAGTGGGTAATTACAAGGCCTTCACCGGGGTTTACAAGCATCCCTTCACCATCTGTAACGTTTCATGCAATCGCCCTGGGAAGCGCCTCGATCAGATTGTCAATTTCGGATAGTTCCGATTCTCCCTCACCAACGATGCGCGATAAAACCTTCGTGCTTGACAAACTCGACGGTTCGCCCGAGATCGAAGGGCGCACCATGTGATCGGATCATAAAGAAGAGAGAAGAAAGATGAAAACATTCCTGGGCGCAACGGCTTGCGCAATGTCGGTTCTGCTAGTAACGGGTTGCGCATCTCAGTTGAACCGCGATAAGGAAACATCGCTGAACAAGGCAGTCGGCCTCGAGGTGGCGCCGGTCGCCGACGGCGTCGCGGTCAAGCTGCCCGAAACCGCCTTGTTCGAATTCGGCAAATCGGAAGTGCGCGGCGATGCACAGGCGGTCGTCGATCGCTCGGCGGTTCTGCTCAAGCGCAGCAAGAAGCCGATCATCGTCGAGGGGTACACGGATAACGTCGGCACCCTCGAATACAACAAGCAGCTTTCCGAGGCACGCGCCACCGCCGTGGGTTATGCGCTGGTGGCGCGTGGCGTGCCGATCGACCGCGTCCGTACGAAGGGCAACGCGTACAACAATCCGGTGGCGAGCAACGATACAACCGAAGGACGCGCGCTGAACCGTCGCACCGAAATCGTCGTGCGCGGCGAGACGATGGATACGTTGATGGGCAAGAAGTAAACCGTGGTGGCTGCAGGCCACGGTTAGTCGAACATTCGGGCGCGCTTTCGGTGCGCCCGAATCAGGCAGCCAACTCATGCGGCCAGATATTCCCGCATTGCATTTGCCACTTCGTCCAGCACCGTGTCCCACCGGCCCAACTCCCGCTGCCTGAAAAGACGTGCTGACGGATACCACGGACTATCGTCGCGCTCGACCATCCAGCGCCAGTCCGTGAAAGTGGGCACGAGCACCCAGACCGGCGTCGCGCACGCGCCGGCCATATGGGCGACCGCGGTGTCGACGGTAATCACCAGATCGAGCGACTGAACAATCGCCAGCGTGTCGGAAAAACTGCCGATCTCCGGGCCAAGCATGTGCACGCGCACATCCGCTTGCCACGCCGCCGCTTCATCCTGAGCCTCGCCCTTTTGCAGCGAGAACCATTTGACGCCGGCCTGCTCGAGAAGCGGCTGCCATTGCCGCAGCGGAATCGAGCGATAGCGATCGAGCCCGTACGCCGGATTGCCCGCCCACACGATCCCGATGCGTTTCCTGCACGGGCCGCGCGCGTTCACAGCGCAGATGGCGTCGAGGCGGCTTTTCCAGCGCCCCAGTTGCGCCGGCTCCGCGGCCAGATACGGCATCGCGAGCGGCAGCATCGGCAAGTTCAGCTTCATATGCTCCGGCATCCTGAGCATGCGGCACCAGTAGTCGTACGAGCCAGGCGGCGCAGTCGTCCACGCCGCATGCACGCCTGCCGCGCCGCGTGCGACCTCGCCTAGCGGAACCTCGACCCATACGTCGACACACGCGCCGCGTCGATGCAACCAGTCGGCCATGCGCAGAAACTGGAGCTGGTCGCCAAGACCTTGCTCGCCGATAAGCAGAAAGCGGCAGCCCGCAACCGGCTCGCCTTGCCACTCGGGAAAATCCGGGCGAACCAGGTCGTGGTTTTCGGGCAGTGCTTCATGCCATCGGTATTGCTTCCAGCCGCGCTCGAAATCGCCGGTACGAAGTTGGGCCGCTGCCAGATTGAATTGCATCAGCACACAATCGGGCATGAGCCGCGCGGCCTCGACGGCATGCGAGTACATGTCCGAAAACTCGCCAAGCATGTTGGACGCGAACGACGCGTTGTGGTGCAGCCAGCCGTTTTGCGGATCGGCGGCGAGCCCCTGAGCGGCGACGCTGATCGCGTCTCTGAAACGATCCACGCGATTGAGCGTGAAGGCCAATTGCTGCAGCGCGTCCGCGTCGGCGGCGAATTGCGTGCGAAGCCGCGCGAGCACGCCGTCGATCTGCGTGTCGCGCCGCGCTTTCGACAAGGCTGTGATCAACTCGAGCGCGTCGGACATGTGCGTGGAGTCGAGTGTCCATGCACGCTGCCAATGATCCGCCGCGTTCGCATATTCCTCGAGTTCCGTGCTGATCCGCGCGAGAGCGCGAACGGCATGATGCAATGACGGCTCGAATTCGAGCGCCTTGAGGTAGTGCGCCCGTGCTTCGACGAGGCGCGCCGAGAGCTTCAGGCAATCGGCCAGATTCCGGTGCAAGCTGGCCGTGCCGCCGCTCAAACTCAGCGCTCGATGGTAGAACGCTTCGGCCGCGATCCGCTCGCCGCCGAGCGCGGCGATCAATCCGCGGTGCTCCCAGATGTCCACGCGCTCGGGCGCGAGGTTCAACGCCTGATCGAGATATTCGCGCGAACGCCCGGTCTGATCCACTCCGAAAGAAGCGAGACCGAGATGATGGAGAGCGTGAACGTTCCGCGGTTGTTGTTCCAGGACCCGCTGGTACTCGACGATCGCCTCATGATGCCGCCCCGCGGCAAGACAGGTATCGGCGTGGGCAGTCATCGCACCGATATCCTTCAGCGAAGGGTGGCCGTGTGAGAGCTTTGGATTGTGCATTGGTATCACTAATTGACGATTAGCTATTCAACGTGCTGTTGCCCGCCCCGCTTAGCCGGACTGATCAGAGGCCGTCATCGTCTCCAGGCGCGTCACCACCCGCTCGACCACCGGCTCCCACGCCCCCGGCCGCGGCTGCCTGAACAACTCGAGAGAGTCGTACCACGGCTGCGTCTCTTCGTTACCCCACGACCAGTGCGATACGTGGTCGAGCATCGCGAACACCGGACGGCCTAGCGCGCCGCTGAGATGCAGCGGCGCGCTATCGATCGTCACCAGCGCATCGAGCGCGGTGAGATGCGCGGCCACGTCGTCGAAACCGGCTACGTAGCCCCCGGTCAGATCGCACACGCGATAGCCTTGCGCGCTCAGCGCCGCCACATCGGCGTGGCGTCCTGGCGTGAGCGGATGGAACGCGACGTCCGGCAGCGCCAGCAGCGGAGCCAGCGCGGCAAGCGGAATCGACCGCTTCGCATCGCGCCGATGCGTCGGACTGCCGGACCATACCAGGCCCACGTGTAACTTCGCCTCCGGTGCGCTCGTCCGTACGCGCTCGCGCCACGCCGCAACCTTTTGCGCGTCGGGCTGCAAATACGCGCCACCGTCCACCTGTTCCGGTTGCAAGCCGAGCACGAGCGGGATGCTCATCATCGGCAGGCCATAGTCCGGCGTGCCGAGCGCTCCATCTTCGATCGACACGCAATCCGCGTAAAAACGCGCAAACAGCGGCTGCAATGCACGACGTACGGCAAGCACCAGTCGGCCGCCTTCGTCGCGCACGCGGGCCGCAAGTTGCGGGACGAACCGGACCATGTGGATGTCGTCGCCATTGCCCTGCTCGCTGTGCACGACGAGTGTCTTGCCGGCGAGCGGTTCGCCCTGCCAGCGCGGACACAGGCGCGTCATCACCGCGATCACGTTGTTCCGCTCGCGGTCCTCGCGCGCGAGACGCGCCTCGAAGCGCGGCCAGGCGCTTTCCCACGCCCCGCGCCGCAATTCCAGATCGGCCAGATCGACCGCCGCCTGCACCGCCGAAGGATCGATTATCAGCGCCGTACGCAGCGCCGCCTCGCTTTCCTCGTAGCGCGCCTGTTCGTTGAGATACATGCCGATCGCGGCCAATACATGGGCATTGCCGGGTGCGACGGCGTCCACGGCGCGCATGGTCGTCTCGGCCGCTGCGGCGTCGTTGCACTGCCACTGCGCGTGGCTGAGTTGCCAGGCCATTTCCGCATCGGCCGGATCGCGCGCGAGCCTCTCGCGGCACACGCGCTCAACAGTGGTCCAATCGCGATGCTCGCGGAACGCCAGCACGAGTTGCAGCGGCAGCGCGGGATCAATCTCCGGGTCGAGTGCGTACGCCCGCAAGAACGCCGCGCGACGCTCTGCCCGTGCGCCGGCATTGGGCAACGCGGCCAGAGAAATCGCCAGCCACCAGGGCACGCGCGCATCCCGCGGCGCGGCTCTTTCATACACGCGCAGCATGTGCACCGCCGCCGAATGCGCGCCGCATTGATCGATCAGCCAGACGATCCATTCGGCCGTCGCTGCTAGCGGCTGCGTGGCCACCGCCAGTTCGCTGTTGCGCTGCGCGGCGTCCGCATGGCCGAGCGCGTCGGCAAACAACGCAAGCCGCGCATGACGCGCTCCGTTAGCGTCGGCCGGCGCCTGCGAGGCGCTGTGATACGCCTCTTCGAAACGTCCCGCGCTCGCGTACAAGTCGGCGCGCAATTGCGGCGTCACACCCGCTGCGGTGAACTCGAGCGCGCGTCGCGCGGCGGCATCGAAACCTTGCTCGCGCAGGATGGACCATAGGAGATGAACTGGATCGACGGCTTTCGCCAAGGCGGAATCGGACATGGGAAACAGGGAGTTGTCACGACGCGTTAACGTGCGTTCACAAGGATGGCATTCGGTACATAGACGGCTTAAGGATTGCAAACGATCCTTCAAGCATCCGAATTTCGAACGCGTGAGCATAAGACAAAACCGTGCTTTTGCATCTCATAAACCAATCTCAATTTATGGTCGTTGATTAATTTTAGTGAGTTAACCACAATGAATTTCAATCGACGCCGGGCAAGGCCGCGGCGGTCGATTCGATCGACAAACACATCCTGGGAGCAGCATTTGAATACTAAAAACGCGAAGGAAACGTCCGACCGTATCGCTCATCTGGCCGCGCTCGTTTTGCGGCGAGAAGGTGTCTCGCATCTGGAAAAAGAGCTGGCAGGTTCGGCGCTGGCGCAACACCACACGTCGAAACAGACCAGCACGGCAATCAGCAGTCTCGCGGCAAAAGTGCTGGGCGATCATGCCTCCGGCTACGAAGCCAAAGAATTGGCCGGTTGCGTGCTCTCGCAAGTGCGTCATTTGCATGGACAGGCGCCCGCGCACTGAGCCGCCTGGCATCACACGTCCGAACCGCTGTCGCCCTCCGCCGCGGCCGGCAAAAAAAATGCGCTGCCGAAGCAGCGCATTTTTCAACCCATCTTCAACCACGAAGCGTCAACGCGACGCCGCCAGTTCACGCTCAACCCGCGCGCGCCAGCAACAACGCATTGGTGCGCTTCACGAAGCTCGCCGGATCTTCCAGCGCGCCGCCTTCGGCGAGCAAGGCCTGATCGAACAACAGATGGCACCAGTCGTCGAAGTTCGCGCCGTCCGCCTGCAAGCCCTTCACCAGCGCGTGCTCCGGATTCACTTCGAGAATCGGATGGAACGACGGCGCCTGCTGCCCCGCGGCCTTCAGCATACGTTGCAGATAGCCGCTCATTTCGCCGTCGTCGGCGACGAGACAAGACGGCGAGTCGGTCAGGCGGAACGTCAGGCGCACGTCCTTGGCCTTGTCCTTCAGCGCTTCCTTCATCTTCTCGACGAGCGGCTTGAACTCTTCGCCGACCTTCTCCTGCTCCGCTTTTTCCTCGTCGTTCAACGCGCCCAGATCGAGATCGCCGCGCGCAACGCTTTGCAGCGGCTTGCCGTCGAATTCGTTCAGGAACGACAGCATCCACTCATCCACGCGATCGGTCAGCAGCAGCACTTCCACGCCCTTCTTGCGGAACACTTCGAGATGCGGGCTGTGGGTCGCGGCCTGCCAGGTGTCGGCAGTCACGTAGTAGATCTTCGATTGCTCGGGCTTCATCCGCGCGACGTAATCGGCAAGCGACACCGTTTGCTCCGGCGACTCGGTATGCGTCGACGCGAAGCGCACGAGCTTCGCAACACGCTCGCGGTTAGCGAAGTCCTCGCCGATGCCTTCCTTCAGCACCTGGCCGAATTCCTTCCAGAAACCGGCGTACTTCTCCTTGTCGGCGTCGTTGTCCGAATTGGCCAGATCCTCGAGCATCGACAGCGAACGCTTGGTCACGCCTTCGCGGATCGCCTTCACGTCGCGGCTTTCCTGCAGGATTTCGCGCGACACGTTCAGCGGCAGATCGCTCGAATCGACCACGCCCTTCACGAAACGCAGGTACGCCGGCAGCAGTTGCTCGGCGTCCTCCATGATGAATACGCGCTTCACGTACAGCTTCAGCCCGCCGCGATGATCGCGGTTCCACATGTCGAACGGCGCGTGGGTCGGCACGTACAGCAATTGCGTGTATTCGCTGCGGCCCTCGACGCGGTTATGCGTCCACGTGAGCGGGTTCTGATGATCGTGCGAGAGGTGCTGATAGAACTGCTTGTACTGTTCGTCGGTGATGTCGTTCTTCGAACGGGTCCACAGCGCGCTCGCCTGATTGACGGTCTCGTCCTCGTCCTTCGTGACCATCTCGCTCTTTTCCGCGTCCCACTCTTCCTTCTTCATCAGGATCGGCAGCGCGACGTGGTCCGAATACCGCTGAATGATCGATTTCAGACGATGCGACGACAACAGCTCGTCTTCATCCGCACGCAGATGCAGCGTGATGGTCGTGCCGCGCGCGGCGCGTTCGATCTGCTCGACGGCGAAATCGCCCTCGCCCGCGCTTTCCCAGTGCACGCCTTCCGAGGCCGGCAAACCGGCGCGGCGCGTTTCCACCGTGATCTTGTCCGCGACGATGAAGCCCGAATAGAAGCCCACGCCGAACTGGCCGATCAGCGCCGCGTCTTTCTGCTGGTCGCCGGAGAGCTTGCCGAAGAATTCCTTGGTGCCCGAGCGCGCGATCGTGCCGAGGTTCGCGATCGCCTCGTCGCGGCTCATGCCGATGCCGTTGTCGTCGATGGTGACGGTGCGCGCGGCCTTGTCGTACGACACGCGAATCCGCAGATTCGGATCGTTTTCGTACAACGCGCTGTTTTCGATCGCTTCGAAGCGCAGCTTGTCGGCCGCGTCGGACGCGTTCGAAATCAGCTCGCGCAGAAAGATCTCCTTGTTGCTGTACAGCGAATGGATCATCAGGTGCAGAAGCTGCTTCACTTCTGCCTGAAAGCTCATGGTTTCTTGTGCCATGGTCGGACTTCCTCTCTGTTGCGAATGGGGTCAGGTCAGGCATGGCGCGGGGCGCCGGCCGCGGATCGTCCGTCTAGCTGGGGGCGATCCGGCGCGGTTTCAAGAGGCGCGGCGCGCGACGCCGTCGAGATAGCGGCACAGAAACGCCGACAGCTCGGGGTCGCCGCAGTTGGCGATATTGAAGCGCATCCAGGTGGTGGGCGACTGTTGCGGCGAAAAAAGGCTGCCCGGCGTCAGCAAAAACCCGGCTTCGTGGCCGGCCGCGGCCAGCGCGCCGGCGTCCACGCCCGTGTCGGCCCACAAAAACATGCCGGCGGCGGGCGTGAGGAACAGCTTCAGGCCAGTCTTCTCCAGCATCCGCACGGATTTTTCGCGCACGCCGTCGAGCCGCGCGCGCAAGCGCTCGACATGCCGCCGGTAATGGCCTTCGGTGAGAATCTTGTAGAGCACGCGCTCGTTCAACTCAGGGCTCGTCATGCCGACCAGCATCTTCTGATCGCTGACCGCCCTCGCCACCTCCGGCGCGCACGCGATGAAACCGACGCGCAGATTCGGCGCGAGCGTCTTCGAAAAACTGCCGAGATAGATCACGCGCTTTAACTGGTCGAGGCTTGCGAGGCGGGTGCCCGGATAGCTCGGCGGGCACAGATCGCCGTAAATATCGTCTTCGACGACGATGAAGTCGTACTCTTCGGCAAGGCGCAGGATGCGGAACGCCTGCGCGGCCGTGAGCGACGTGCCGGTCGGGTTCTGCAGCACCGAATTGATCACCAGCATCTTCGGCCGCCACGTTTGCACCAGCGATTCGAGCGCGTCGAGGTCCGGGCCGTCCGGCGTGTACGGCATGCCGACCAGCCGCGCGCCCTGCGACGCGAAGCGCCCGAACATCTGAAACCAGGCCGGATCGCCGACGATCACCGCGTCGCCTGGCTTCACGTAAATGCGCGAAATCAGGTCGATCGCCTGCGTGATGCCGGACACCATCACGATCTGATCCGGCGAGGCGCCGATCTCCAGCTCCTCCAGCCGCGTCTGCAACTGCTGGCGCAACGGCAGAAAACCCTGCGGCGTGCCGATGCCGAGCATCTGCGCGCCGCTTTGCCGGCCCAGCGTGCGCAGCGCGTTGGTGATCAGATCGCCGTCGAGCCAGCGTGCCGGCAGATAGCCCAGCCCTGGACTGCGCTCGGGCCGCGCGCCGGTATGCAGCATATTGCGCAGCAACCAGACGACGTCGATGGTGGCCGGCGCGGGCGCGGCTTCAGCCATCCGGTGAATTTCGGCGGATGCCGCGCCGGCGAGCCGCTCGCGCACGTAGAAACCGGAACCGCGCCGCGACTCCAGATACCCTTGCGCCACCAGCCGCTCGTACGCCTCGACCACGGTGAAGCGCGACACGCCTTTGTCGAGCGCGAGCTTGCGGATCGACGGCATGCGCATGCCGGGGCGGAACACGCGCTCCTCGATGCGGCGGCGCGCCCACTGCACGAGCTGCTCGACCAGCGTCAGCGAGGCGGTGTCGTGCGGGGCGGGAATCTGGGCAAGCGGGACGGACATGGCGAGCTCCAACTGTACCGAATAGTATCGAATCGATTGTACCGTTACTGTGCCGGTCGCCGCCGCTACATTTGAGATGAACAAAGGATGACGAGGCGGCTCGAACGGCACACCACCGCTTGCGGCCGATCAGGCCCGACCGGCCCTGAACGCCATTCGCATGGCCCGCCGATCCGGCAAACGGTTATGCTTACGACCCCGGCAGCGCTGCCGCCACACCCGGCCGGCTCCGGCTCACCGCAGAAAACCCCGTTTGCTCGATCCGTCATGACTGCTCATCCGCTCCACCTCGATCATCTCGTGATTTCCGCCCGCACCCTCGACGAGGGCACGCAGTACGTCGCCGACACGCTCGGCATCGCACCGTCCGGCGGCGGCGCGCATCCGCTGATGCGCACCCACAACCGCCTGCTGAATCTGTGGGGCGGCGTGTATCTGGAGGTGATCGCGGCCGATCCGCACGCCGCCGAACCGGCCGACGGCGGCGCGCCGCGCGCCCGCCTGTTCGCTCTCGACGACCCGGCGACGCGCGCGCGGCTCGAAAAAGGGCCGTACTTGTCGCACTGGGTCGCCCGTGTCGACCGGCCGAAACGCCTTTCGACGTGGCAAACGCAGTATCCGCAGCGCATTCCGCCAATCGTGCCGATGACGCGCGGCGATTTCACGTGGAGCCTGTCCGTGCCCGACGACGGTGCGTTCCCCGCCTGGCAAGCCGCGGGCGACGGCGTGCTGCCCTCGCTGATTCAGTGGGACACGCCGCGGCATCCGTCGGCGGCATTGCCGGAAACGGGCATTGCGTTGAAGGCTTTGAAAGCCGCGCATCCCCAGCCCGACACGGTGGCGGCGCAGTTGCGGTGGCTGGGCGTGGCGTATCTGATCGAGTTGCGGCCCACGGAAGGCGCGGCGGAGTTGGTGGCGGAGTTCGAAACGCCCGACGGCCCACGGACCCTTAAATAAGCAGCGCGCGCGGGTCGCCGACTCGCGCGATAATTGAAGTTTTGACCGGTTCCAGAGATACCAGCAGAGGAGACCATGGACCAAAGCGACTTGAAAGCCCCCATGTGGCAACTGTCCGAACGCGCACGCAAGCTCACGAGCTCGGCGATCCGCGAGATCCTGAAGGTCACGGAGCGGCCCGAAGTCATTTCGTTCGCGGGCGGCCTGCCCTCGCCGGCCACCTTCCCGTCCGAACGCATGCGCGAAGCGTCCGACCGCATTCTGCGCGACGCGCCCGCCGCGGCGCTGCAATACAGCGCGACCGAGGGCTATCTGCCGCTGCGTGAATGGGTTGCGCGGCGCTATTCGGTGAACGGCGCGCAGATTCGTCCCACTCAGGTGCTGATCACGACCGGCTCGCAGCAAGCGCTCGATCTGCTGGGCAAAGTGCTGGTGTGCCCGGACAGCCCCGTGCTGGTCGAAACGCCGACCTACCTCGGCGCGCTGCAATCGTTCTCGATGTACGAACCGCGCTACGTGCAGGTGCCGACCGACGAGCAAGGCCTGATTCCCGAAGCGCTCACGCCCGAACTGACCGCCGGCGCGCGCCTGTTGTACGCGCAACCGAACTTCCAGAATCCGACGGGCCGCCGCCTGCCGGTGGAACGCCGCCGCGCGCTCGCCGAGTTCGCCAGAACCGCGCCGTTCCCGGTGATCGAAGACGACCCGTACGGCGCGCTCGACTACGCGGGCGAGCCGCTGCCCACCATGCTGTCCATGTCGCCGGACCACATCGTCCACCTCGGTTCGTTCTCGAAGGTGTTGGCGCCGGGCCTGCGGGTCGGCTACATCATCGCGCCCGAAGAGTTGATCTTCAAACTCGTGCAAGCGAAGCAAGCCACCGATCTGC
>DASPZL010000275.1:0-1826 GCA_035636295.1 Paraburkholderia sp. | reverse complement strand
CGATCTGCGCGCCGGTGTTGTGATTGTTATAGCGATCCTCGTCATGCGATGCATAGACCGTGGCCGTGCCGATCAGGCTTTGCGTGTTGCTCAGCAGAATCGGATAAGCGAGCGAGCCGCCGATCTTGTCGTTGATGACGGTACGCTCGACGTAAGAGGGCAGGCCGGGATTGTCGACCGGATTGCCGCGATAGTGCGACGCGTCGATCTTCGCGAGCAGCCCGTTGCTGCCGATCGGCGCCGCGCCGTGCGCGGCGAGATAGGTGACGTTGTCACGGCCTTTCGGCAGCAAGGCCGATACGCTCAGCTGTTCGCCGAGCGCGGTGAGTCCGTTCTCGGTGGCGCTCAGCAGTCCTTGCACGCCGGGGTGGTTGAAGTCGATCCCGGTGCTGACGTCGAACGGCTTGCGATCCACGTTCAGTTCGAGCGTGGTGGCGCCGTCGGTGTTCTGCGACGGCGGCACGTTGGCCGCGACCTTCACGCCGGGCAAGAGGCCGAGCACGTTGATATAACGCTCGAAGGTGGCGCGTCGCAATGGCCGGTCGGCGGTGATGTGATCGGCGATCGCGCGGATCCTGTTTTCGACGGCGCCGGGCTTGCCCGTCACCTTGACCGCCGACACGTAGCCTTCCACGACCGTCACGCGCACCACGCCGCCTTCAAAAGTCTGCGCCGGAATGAAAGCGAACGAGAGCGCGTAGCCGCGATCCTGATACAGCTTCGTGACGCCGTTGGCGACCTGGATCAGATCGCCGATGGTCGTGTCCTTGCCCACGAGCGGCGTGAACCGCTGCGCGACATCGTCGAACGGAATGGACTTGACGCCCTCGACCTGCACGCGCGTGGGCGTCAGATGACGGGCGAGCAGCTCCTGTAGTTGGGGCGCTTGCGGCGCGACCTGCACGGTCACGTTCGGACCTTTGTCGGGCGCCTTGATCTGCGGCAGCGAATCCAGCGGATTGCCCCCGGCGGCCGGGCTGCCCGGACGCGACTGCGCTTGCGCTTCCACCTGCATGGCGCTCGCCGAGAGCGCCGCCGAAGTGCTGGTTGACCGCAGCAAATGGGACATGGCCGAGCGCAACCGTGTGCTTGCCGCGCTCGACGCCAACGGCTGGCGCCGCCAGGACACGGCGCTCTACCTGGGCATCAGCCGCAAGGTTTTGTGGGAGAAAATGCGTAAGTACCAAATTTTCGACGAAGAGCCCGAAACACGCAAAAGTGAGTAATAATGAGACGGATGTACTAAAACAAAAACTGTTCAAGCAGGAATTACATGGACCACAAGTCGAAACTACGACAGATTGCCTTGGCCGCATTCATCGCGATGGGGGTCGTGCAAGGCGCCGACGCGCAGGCTCTGCCGGATAGCGGGGCGAGCGCTGGCGTCGTTTCCCAGCCGGGCACGACGGCGGCGTTGCCGGCCGCTGCACAGGCCTCGCAGGCTTCCCAGCCTGGACAGGCGCAGACCACCGCGCTGACGCCTGACGAAGCGAAGCAATCCGCCGCGGGGAACGTTGCGGAATTGCAGCAGATGATCCGCGGCTCGGATATGAGCGAATTGCGCACGACGTACAACGGGAGTTATGGCGCGAGCTTGCTGTTTTACGGCAAGGAAATGACGTACTACGTGGCCTTGTTCCAGCAGAAGAACTTCTGGCGCGTCATCAAGACGCAGGACGCGACGCGTGCGGACATGATCTACAAGGATTTCGTGCGTCAGACGCTGCAACTGTCGGACGTCGAGATTCGCCGCACGCAGCTCGAGGCGCAGAAGGCGTTCACGGAGCGGATGATCGCGTTGTCGCAGGACCGCGCGAGCCGCCTGC
>DASPZL010000274.1:0-49307 GCA_035636295.1 Paraburkholderia sp. | reverse complement strand
GTGAGCTTGCAGACCCAGCGCAAGCAGCTTGCCGCGGACAGCACCACGCTCATCTGATGCCAGCGGTCGGGGATCGCGTGACAGAACGCGTGCACCGCCGAGGACGGATTCGGCCGGAAACTGTCGCCGACCACGCATAGCACGCCTGAGGTGCCGAGCGACACGAAGCCGTCGCCCGGTTGTGTCGCGCCGATGCCGATCGCGCTCGTGGCGTTGTCGCCGCCGCCGGCCGCGACGATCACGCCGTCGCTCAGACCGAACTCGCGCGCCACCGCGGGGAGCAGCGTGCCGGACGGCTCGCTGCCTTCGGCGAGCTTCGGCATCTGCGCGCGCGTCATGTTGCAGGCGGCGAGCAGCGAATCGGACCAGTCGCGTTTGGCGACGTCGAGCCACAGCGTGCCGGCCGCATCCGATGGATCGGACACCTTGCCGCCGGTCAGTTGCAGACGCAGGTAGTCCTTCGGCAGCAGCACGCAGGCGGTTTGCGCGAAGATGTCGGGCTCGTGGCGCGCGACCCACAGCAGTTTCGGCGCGGTGAAGCCCGGCATCGCGAGATTGCCGGCCACGCCGTGCAACTGCGGCGCTCGTTCGGTCAGCTCCGCGCATTCCTTGTCGCTGCGCATATCGTTCCACAGGATCGCGGGCCGCAGCACGCGGTCTTGCGCATCCAGCAGCACGGCGCCGTGCATCTGGCCCGACAGGCCGATGCCGCGAATCTGTGCGAACTCGTCGGGATGTTTGGCGCGCAAGGCGGCGAGCGCGGTGCGCGTGCCGGCCCACCAGTCCTCGGGATTCTGCTCGGACCAGCGCTGATGCGGGCGCGAAACGGTAAAGGGGGAGCCTGCGGTGCCGATCACGCGTCCATCGGAGGCGAGCAGCAGAACTTTCACTTCGGACGTGCCGAGGTCGATGCCGAGATACATGGGCGCGGAACCTTCGTCGTTAGGGATGCGCTACTTTAGCCGCACATCGCGCACGGTGCCATGCGCGTTATGCCTGAGTGCCGGGATGTTCAAGCCGCGCCGCGTCTGGACAGCCACACGTCGACGCGCGCCAACGCGCCCGCCAGCGCCGATTCCAGTTCCGGCGTCTGCGCCATGTTGCCCCACAGCAGCCGGTCGGCGGCGAACGCCTGCAACGGATCGGGGGCCGCGAAGAAGCCGCGCGCGACGCGCTCGTCCATTACGCCGTCCTGATACGCATAGGGCAGCTTGCCGGCCTGCCAGCGGTCGAGAAAGCGGAAGAACAGCGCGGGCAGCATCGCCGTCGCCGCGGGCGTGACGCCGCGCTCGAAACATTCAGCCAGCGTCGGTGCGATAAAGCCGGGCAGCTTCGAAAAGCCGTCGGCCGCAACACGCTGATTCGTGTCCTGGATATACGGATTGCCGAAGCGCTCGAGCACCACGTCGCGATAACGTTCGAGATCGAGCGGGCTCGGCGTGAGGCACGGAATCACATCTTCGGTGACGTAATCGAACGCGAACTTCTGGATGTCAGCGTCGAGCGTGCCTTCGTGAATGTAGTTCAGCCCGGCCAGCGTGCCCGCCCACGCAATACAGCTATGCGTCGCGTTGAGAACGCGGATCTTCGCTTCCTCGTACGGCAGCACCGAGTCCACGAGTTCCGCGCCGACCTTTTCCCAGGCCGGACGACCCGCGATGAAACGGTCTTCGATCACCCATTGAATAAACGCTTCGCCCATCACCGGGCAGGCGTCGTCGACGCCGGTCGCGGCCTTGACGCGTTCGCGCACGTCCGGCGTGGGGCGCGGCGTGATGCGGTCGACCATTGAGCTCGGAGAGACGGTGTTGTCGTCGAACCATTGCGCCAGTTCGTTCGCGCCGCGCCGTTCGAAAAACTCGCTCATGCCGGCATGAAAGCGCTCGCCGTTGCTGCGCAGGTTGTCGCAGGTCTGCAGCGTGACCGGGCCGGCGTCACGCTTCATGCGCGCTTCGAGAATCGCCGCGAGCGCGCCGTAGATCGTGGTGTGGCCGCCCTTGAGGTCGGCGGCGAGATCGGGATTGGCGGTGTCGAGCTTGTCGTTTTCGTCGAGGTAATAGCCGCCTTCGGTGACGGTAAACGAAATGATCTTGCAGGCCGGATCGGCGCCCGCTTCGATCAGCGCGTCGAGGCTCTCGGTCCACGGCACCACGCGTTCGATCGAACGAATCGTTTCGTACGCTCGCTCGCCCTGCGGCGTGACGGTTTCGAGCGTATAGACGCCGTCTTGCGCGGCGAGCGCTTCGAGCACCGCATTCATGTCGCTGCGAATATTGCCTACCGTCAGCGACCAATGCGGCTCGCCGGCCGCCTTCGCTTCATTCAAGCGATGCAGATACCACGCCTGATGCGCGCGATGAAACGATCCCGCGCCGATGTGCAGGATCACGTGTGCGGCCGCGCCGCTGCCTTGCCCGCTGTTCATGTGCGTCTCCTGAATGTCTTGATTCGCACGGCTTGCGCGTGCGTTTTTTCTTGGGATGGAGCATTTGCTCTGAGTGTGAGCGAATGATCGTACCCGCCGAAACGAAAGTCAAGGCGGCGTCACAGGGTTTTCGTGGCGCAGCGCGGCGTGGCGGGGCGTTTCGGCATGCTTGACGATGCGCCGTCGCATGATGGGAAGCGCTTTGTCACGCGTATTGCATTGCATCAAATTTGACCTGGACCGCGTCGGGACTAACCCGAATGCAAAAAAGTATCGGTCCGCGGTTTCATTTTTAGTGGTGGCGAGCGCGTTAGAAGGCTACTTTTCGCTATACAAGACGAAGACCCGCGGCGCGATCACGAAGCCGCTTCATGGAGGCAGACAGTGCAACCCGATCTCGAGATCGTGGCCGTACGCCGCGACGAATCTTTCAAAGTGTGGTCGCACGGCTATCCGTATCGCACGGTGCGCTGGCACTTTCACCCGGAGTACGAGATTCATCTGATCGTCGCGACCACCGGCAAGATGTTCGTGGGCGACCATATCAGCAGTTTTGCGCCCGGCAACCTGGTGTTGATGGGGCCGAACCTGCCGCACAACTGGGTGAGCGAAGTGCCGGAAGGCGAGAGCATCGCGCAACGCAATCTGGTCGTGCAATTCGGGCAGGAGTTCGTGTCGAGCTGCGTCGACAGTTTTCCTGAGTGGCGTCAGGTCGAAACGCTGCTGGCCGACTCGCGCCGCGGCGTGTCGTTCGGCGCAAAGACGAGTGCGACGATCCAGCCGCTGTTTCTCGAGCTGCTGGCGGCACGCGGGCTGCGCCGCCTCGTGCTGTTTATGTCGATGCTCGAAATCCTGATGAACGCCGAAGACCGCGAGACGCTCGCGAGCCCCGCGTATCAGGCCGACCCCACAGGCTTCGCATCGACCCGCATCAATCACGTGCTCTCGTATATCGGCAAGAACCTCTCGGGTGAATTGCGCGAGTCCGACCTGGCGCAGCTCGCAGGGCAGAGCGTGAGCGCTTTTTCGCGTTACTTCCGCCGTCATACGGGCTTGCCGTTCGTGCAGTACGTGAACCGGATGCGCATCAACCTCGCGTGCCAACTGCTTACTGACGAAGACCTGAGCGTCACCGATATCTGCTTCAAGGCGGGTTTTAACAATCTGTCCAATTTCAACCGGCAGTTCCTCGCGGTGAAGGGCATGGCGCCTTCGAAATTCCGCCGCTATCAGCAACTGAACGACGCGAGCCGCGACGCTTCCGAAGAAGCCGCCGCGCGCGGCGCGGGCATCGACGATGCGCCCGCGATCGTGCTCGCGCCGGGTTTTCCACGCACCGTCGCCACGGCTTATCCACCCACGTAGTACGCAAGGCCTCGAGCCGAAGCGTTTCATTTCACCCGCGTTGCAAACACGTATCGCGCTGTCTTTCGACAGCGTGAGGGACGTGCTCATTTTTAATAACGGAGACAACCATGACGCAATCCAATTCGAAGCAGGCATCGTTGAAGACCCTCGCGCGCGGCACGGCCGCGCTGGCGACGCTCGCGTTCGGCCTGTCGTTCATCGCCGCGCCGGCGGCGCAGGCCGCGCCGCTAAAAATCGGCATGACGTTTCAGGAGATGAACAACCCGTACTTCGTGACGATGCAAAAAGCGCTGAACGACGCGGCCGCGTCGATGGGCGCGACGGTGGTCGTCACCGACGCGCATCACGACGTCAGCAAGCAGGTCAGCGACGTGGAGGACATGCTGCAGAAGAAGATCGACATCCTGCTCGTGAATCCGACCGATTCGACCGGCATTCAATCGGCGGTGACGTCGGCGAAAAAGGCGGGCGTGGTGGTGGTCGCCGTGGATGCGAATGCGAACGGTCCGGTCGATTCGTTCGTCGGCTCGAAGAATTTCGACGCCGGGCAGATGGCTTGCGAGTATCTGGCGAAGTCGATCGGCGGCAGCGGCGAAGTGGCGATTCTCGACGGCATTCCAGTGGTGCCGATTCTTGAACGGGTGCGCGGCTGCAAGGCGGCGCTCGCGAAGGCGCCTGGCGTGAAGCTCGTGGATACGCAGAACGGCAAGCAGGAACGCGCGACGGCATTGTCCGTCACCGAGAACATGATTCAGGCGCATCCTAACTTGAAGGGCGTGTTCAGCGTGAACGACGGCGGCGCGATGGGCGCGCTCTCGGCGATCGAATCGTCGGGTAAGGACATCAAGCTGACGAGCGTCGACGGCGCGCCGGAAGCGATTGCCGCGATTCAGAAGCCGAATTCGAAGTTCGTCGAAACGTCCGCGCAGTTCCCGGCTGACCAGGTACGCATCGCGCTTGGCGTTGCGCTCGCGAAGAAGTGGGGCGCCAATGTGCCGAAAGCGATTCCGGTCGATGTGAAGATGGTCGACAAGAGCAATGCGAAGGGTTTCAGCTGGTAAGGCGAAGGCTCGCCGCCGTGCCGCGTTTGAATGGGCACAACGGCGAGCCGTAGAGGAGGACCCGATGGACACGATACTCAAGCTCGAGCACATCACCAAAAATTTTCCCGGCGTGAAGGCGCTGCAAGACATCCACCTGGAAATCGCGCGTGGCGAGATTCACGCGTTGCTCGGCGAGAACGGCGCGGGCAAGTCGACGCTGATGAAAATCCTGTGCGGCATCTATCAGCCGGATGAAGGCACGATCACGATCGACGGCGTTGCGCGCCACTTCACGAACTATCACGATGCGGTGGCGGCGGGCGTCGGCATCGTGTTTCAGGAGTTCAGCCTGATTCCGTATCTGAACGCGGTGGAGAACATGTTCCTTGGCCGCGAATTGAAGAGCGGCTTGGGCCTGCTGGAACGCGGCAAGATGCGGCGCGTGGCGGCGGCGATTTTTCAGCGCCTCGGCGTGGCGATCGATCTGTCGGTGCCGATTCGCGAGCTTTCGGTGGCGCAGCAGCAGTTTGTCGAAATCGGCAAGGCGTTGTCGCTGGAAGCGCGCATTCTGATTCTCGACGAGCCCACCGCGACGCTCACGCCCGCTGAAGCGGAGCATCTGTTTGTGATCATGCGCGACCTGAAAAAGCAGGGCGTGGCGATGATTTTCATCTCGCATCACCTCGAAGAGATCTTTGAAGTGTGCGACCGCATTACGGTGCTGCGCGACGGCCAGTACGTCGGCATGATCGAGGTGGCGCAATCCGATGTGAGCCGCCTCGTCGAAATGATGGTGGGCCGCCGCATCGAAAACAGTTTTCCGCCGAAGCCGCCGCTGCGCGCCGATGCGAAGACCGTGCTCCAGGTCGACAAGCTGCAATTGCACAAAGACAGCCCGATGCTGAGCTTCAATGTGCGTGAAGGCGAGATTCTCGGTTTCGCGGGACTGGTCGGCTCAGGGCGCACCGAAACCGCGCTCGCCGTGATCGGCGCGGATCCGGCCTACGTGAAGGAGATTCGCATCAACGGCACGGCCGCGAAGCTGTCCGATCCGGCCGATGCACTGCGCGCCGGCGTCGGCATTCTGCCGGAAAGCCGCAAGACCGAAGGCCTGATCACCGATTTCTCGATCAAGCAGAACATCTCGATCAACAACCTCGGCAAGTATCGCGCGCTGCGTTTTTTCATCGACCAGCGCAGCGAAGCGCGCGCGACCGCCGACATCATGAAGCGCGTGGGCGTCAAGGCGCCGACGATGCACACCGAAGTCGCGACGCTCTCAGGCGGCAACCAGCAGAAGGTGGTGATCGCGCGTTGGCTGAATCACCACACCAACATCCTGATCTTCGACGAACCGACGCGCGGCATCGACGTCGGCGCGAAAGCCGAAATCTATCTGCTGATGCGCGAACTCACCGCGCGCGGCTACTCGATCATCATGATCTCGTCCGAATTACCGGAGATCGTCGGCATGTGCGACCGCGTTGCCGTGTTCCGGCAGGGCCGTATAGAAGCCATGCTCGAAGGCGAAGAAATCGACTCGAACGCCGTGATGACCTATGCGACAGCCGGCACCCGTGGAGCAAGCCATGAACACGCCTAATCCTTCTTCCTCGCCGAAAACGTCCGCCGTCAAGGGGGGCACGCCCGGCGCGCCGATGCGCTTCACGTGGACCGCGTTGAAGCGCTCGACGCTCTTCTACCCTTTCGTCGGCTTGCTGGCGGTGTGCATCGTGATGGTGTTCGCAAGCGACAGTTTTCTCTCCGGCGCGAATCTGGAGAACGTGCTGCGCCAGGTGTCGATCAACGCGATCATCGCCGTGGGCATGACCTGCGTGATTTTGACTGGCGGCATCGATCTCTCCGTGGGTTCGGTGATGGCTTTGTCGGGCACGCTTGCCGCCGGCCTGATGGTGGCCGGAATGAATGCGGTGGCGGCGCTGGCGATCGGCGTCGCGGTCGGCCTGGGCTTTGGCGCGGCCAACGGTTTCTTCGTCGCGTTCGCCGGCATGCCGCCGATCATCGTCACGCTCGCGACGATGGGCATTGCGCGCGGCCTCGCGCTGATCTACACGGGCGGTTATCCGATCGACGGCTTGCCCGACTGGGTCAGCTTCTTCGGCAGCGGCAAGATTCTCGGCATTCAGGCGCCGGTCGTGATCATGGTGGTGATCTATGCGATCGCATGGGTGTTGCTCGAACGCATGCCGTTCGGCCGCTACGTGTACGCGATCGGCGGCAACGAGCAGGCGACGCGTCTGTCCGGCGTGCGCGTCGCGCGCGTGAAGCTGATCGTCTACACGATCGCCGGCTTGACGTCCGCGTTCGCCGCCATCGTGTTGACCGCGCGTTTGATGAGCGGCCAGCCGAACGCGGGCGTGGGTTTCGAACTCGACGCCATCGCAGCGGTGGTGATGGGCGGCACCTCGATCTCCGGCGGACGCGGCTCGATCATCGGCACGTTGATCGGCGCGCTATTGCTCGGCGTACTGAACAACGGCCTGAACATGGTCGGCGTGAATCCGTATGTGCAGAACGTGATCAAGGGCGGAATCATTCTGCTCGCGATCTACATCAGCCGCGACCGCAGAAAATAACTTTCCACTGACTCACTTTTTCAGCAGGACCATGCAATGACTCAATCCACTCAATCCACTCAAGCCGATAAGCAGAACATGACAGCCATCGTCTGCCATGCACCGAAAGACTATCGCGTCGAACAGGTGACGAAGCCGAAGGCGCGCGCGCATGAACTGGTGATCCGCATCGCCGCGTGCGGCATCTGCGCGAGCGACTGCAAATGCCATTCGGGCGCGAAGATGTTTTGGGGCGGCCCGAGCCCGTGGGTGAAAGCGCCGGTGATTCCGGGGCACGAGTTCTTCGGTTTCGTCGAAGAAATCGGCGAAGGCGCGGCCGACCACTTCGGCGTGAAGCTCGGCGACCGCGTGATCGCCGAGCAGATCGTGCCCTGCGGCAAATGCCGTTATTGCAAATCCGGCCAGTACTGGATGTGCGAAGTGCACAACATCTTCGGCTTTCAGCGCGAAGTCGCGGACGGCGGCATGGCCGAGTACATGCGCATTCCGCCGACCGCAATCGTCCACAAGATTCCCGACGGCATCTCGCTCGAAGACGCGGCGATCATCGAACCGCTCGCCTGCGCGATTCACACGGTCAATCGCGGCGAACTGCAACTCGATGATGTCGTGGTGATCGCGGGCGCCGGGCCGCTCGGTCTGATGATGACGCAAGTCGCGCATCTGAAAACGCCGAAGAAGCTCGTCGTGATTGATCTGGTGGAGGAGCGCCTCGCACTCGCGCGCGAGTACGGCGCCGACGTGACGATCAATCCGAAGACGGACGACGCGCTCGCGATCATCCATTCGCTGACCGACGGCTACGGTTGCGACGTCTACATCGAAACCACCGGCGCGCCGATCGGCGTCAACCAGGGCATGGATCTGATTCGCAAGCTCGGGCGCTTCGTCGAGTTTTCGGTGTTCGGCGCGGATACGACGCTAGACTGGTCGGTGATCGGCGATCGCAAGGAACTGGATGTGCGCGGCGCGCATCTTGGACCATACTGTTATCCGATCGCAATCGATCTGCTGGCGCGCGGACTCGTCACGTCGAAGGGCATTGTCACGCACGGCTTTTCGTTGGAGGAATGGGACGAGGCGATCCGAATCGCGAACTCGCTCGATTCGATCAAGGTGTTGATGAAGCCGCGCGCCTGAATGTTTGCAGCACGAGGCGAACGCGAGCGGAGAACGAGCGGCACATAAAACGGAGACAGTATGAACTACGTCATCGGCGTCGATATCGGCACGCAGAGCACCAAGGCGCTGCTCGTCGATCAGCACGGCGCGATCGTCGCGCAGCATGCGTCGAGCTATCAGCCGGATACACCCAAGCCGCTATGGGCCGAGCAATGGCCCGCGGTGTGGTTCAAGGCGGTGGTGGAATGCATCGCGGCATGCGTGGCGAAGGCGAACGAGAGGGGCGTCGCGGCGAAGTCGATCAAGGCGGTGTGCGTGAGCAGCCTGTATGGCGGCTCGGGCATTCCCGTCGATAGCGATATGCGGCCGCTCTATCCGTGCCTGATCTGGATGGACCGGCGCGCGACCGATCAGGTCGAGTGGGTGCGCAACAACGTCGATCTCGAACGCCTCTATACGATCACCGGCAACGGCGTGGACAGCTATTACGGCTACACGAAGATGTTGTGGCTGCGCGATCACGAGCCGGACGTCTGGGCGCAGACGCGCTATTTCCTGCCGCCGAATGCATACGTGATCTACATGCTGACCGGCGAGGTTGCGGTCGATCATAGTTCGGCGGGCAATATCGGCGGCATCTACGACATCGCGAAGCGCGACTGGTCGGACGAAGCGCTCGACATGCTCGGCATTCCCGCGACGATGATGCCTGAGCGGCTGGTGGAATCGTCCGAAGTGGTGGGCGGTTTGTTATCGCAATGGACCGAACAGCTTGGACTGGAAGCGGGCACGGCGATCGTCGCGGGCGGCGTGGATGCGGCGGTCGCCACATTTGCCGCGGGCGTCACGCGCGCCGGCCAGCACGTCGCGATGATCGGCACGAGCATGTGCTGGGGTTATATCAACCAGAGCGTCGATGCACGGCACGGGTTGATCAGCATGCCGCACGTGTTCAACGGCCAGCACGACATCTACGTGTTCGGCGGCGCGATAACGGCTGGCGCGTCGGTGGCGTGGTATCGCGAACAGTTCTGTCATGCGGAAATCGAGGCTGCACGCGCGACGCCGCATGGCGACCCGCATCGCCTGCTCGAAGAATCCGCCGCGAAGGTGGCCGCTGGTTCGGATGGCGTGATGTTCCTGCCGTATCTGATGGGCGAGCGCAGTCCGGTGTGGGACGCGAAGGCAAGTGGCGCGTTTGTCGGCTTGAGCCCTTTTCATACGCGCGCGCATCTGTATCGGGCCGTGTTGGAGGGCGTGTCGTTCGCGCTGAAGCACAACATCGAGGCGGGACGTAAGGGCGCGCAGTCGCTGGACGACAAGTTGATCGTGGTGGGCGGCGCCGCGCATTCGGATCTGTGGATGCAGATCATTGCGGACATCACCGGCTATCCCGTCTACACGATCGAGCAGGAAGTGGAAGCGGCGATGGGCGCGGCGCTGTTGGCCGGCGTCGGCGCCGGTTTGGTGTCGCGCGAAGAAGCGCAGGGCGGCTGGGCGACGCTGATCGAACGCGCGCAGCCCGACGCGGCGCGCATGGCTTTCTACGAAAAGCGCTTCGGCGTTTATACGGACCTCTATCCGGCGTTGAAGCCGGTCATGCATCGGTTGCAATCGTCATGAACGCTACTTTCAATTTTTCCGGCAAGTCGATTCTGGTCACGGGCGCATCGAGCGGAATTGGACGCGCGACGGTCGAAGCGTTGTGCGCTTCCGGCGCGAATGTGGTCGCCGCGGCGCGCAACGTGAACGAACTGGCGCGCCTCGCTGAAGAGACGGGCTGCGAGCCGCTGACGCTCGACGTGAGCGACGAAGCCGCGATCGACGACGCATTGGGCTCGCTCGATCCATTCGATGGCCTCGTGAACTGCGCGGGAATCGCGTTGCTCGAGCGGGCGGTGGATACGACGGGCGCGAGTTTCGACCGCGTGATGGGCGTGAATGCGCGTGGTGCGGCGTTGGTGGCCAAGCACGTGGCGCGTGGAATGATCGACGGCAAACGCGCCGGCAGTATCGTGAACGTCTCCAGTCAAGCCGCGCTCGTCGCGCTGGACGATCACTTGAGCTATTCGGCTTCCAAGGCGGCGCTCGATGCGGTGACGCGCGCGTTGTGCATCGAACTGGGGCCGTTCGGCATTCGCGTGAATAGCGTCAATCCCACGGTCACGTTGACGCCTATGGCGGTGCTGGCGTGGAGTGATCCCGCCAAGCGCGGGCCTGCGTTGCGGGCGATTCCCTTGCAGCGGTTTGCGGAGTCCGCCGAGGTCGCCGCGCCGATCATTTTTTTGTTGAGCGACGCGGCGTCGATGATCAGCGGCGTTTGTTTGCCGATCGATGGGGGGTATACCGCCAGGTGAGGCAGGGTTGTTTCACCTGGCGATGGCAAACGCGCGACTACAACATCGTCCTCACATGCCAAAGCTCGGGAAACAGCACCACGTCCAGCATCTTTCGCAGGTACGGTGCGCCGCTCGTGCCGCCCGTGCCTTGCTTGAACCCGATGATTCTCTCAACCGTGGTCACATGCCGGAACCGCCACTGGCGAAACGCGTCTTCGAGATCGACCAGTTCCTCGGCCATCTCGTACAACTCCCAATGCTGCGAAGGATTGCGATAAACCTCGAGCCAGGCGGCTTCGACGGACGCATCATGAGTGGTGGGCTGCGTCCAATCCCGCTCCAACCGGGAAGGTGCAATCGCAAACCCGCGACGCGAAAGCAGTCTCACCACCTCGTCATAGAAAGAAGGTGCTTCCAGCGACGCCTTCACCTCGGCGAAAATATCCGTGCGATGCGCATGCGGCTTGAGCATCTGCTCGTTCTTATTCCCGAGCAAAAACTCGATCTGCCGATACTGATAAGACTGAAACCCGGATGAACTCCCCAGGTAAGGGCGCATGGCGGTGTACTCGGACGGCGTCATCGTCGCGAGAACGCTCCATGCCTGCACGAGTTGCTCCATGATCCGCGACACGCGCGCGAGCATCTTGAACGCGGGCGGCAACTCATCGCGATGCACCGCGTTCAACGCCGCGCGCAATTCATACAACGCGAGCTTCATCCACAACTCGCTCGTCTGATGCTGGATGATGAACAGCATCTCGTTGTGATCCGGCGATAACGGACGCTGCGCATCCAGCACCGTTCCCAGCGACAGATAGTCGCCGTAACTCATCGACTCGGAGAAGTCGAGTTGCGCGTCGTGCCAGCCTTCGTCGGAAGAAGCGGGTCCAATGGGTGCACCAGGCGTCGCAACCTGCCCATGCCCAAACGGACATCCCTGCACCGGTTTTTCTTCCGGCAAATCCGGCGTTTGCATGTGATCGGTCATCGCGCGCTCCTTAGGTCACAGCGCCGCGCGCGGCGAATTCGGGTGCTCGCCAGGTCTCGTGCACGAGCACGTCGCGCAGCGTTTCCACGGCATCCCACACGTCGACAAAGCGCGTATACAGCGGCGTGAAGCCGAAGCGCAACACATGCGGTTCGCGGTAATCGCCGATCACGCCGCGCGCGATCAGCGCCTGCATCACCTCGTAACCCTGCGGATGCTCGAAGCTCGCATGCGAGCCGCGCTGCTGATGCGCGCGCGGCGTGACGAGCTTCAACGGAAACTCGCCGCAGCGCGCTTCGACGAGTTCGATGAACAGATCGGTTAGCGCGAGCGACTTCTTGCGGATCGCCTGCATGTCGGTTTGCAGGAACACGTCGAGTCCGCATTCGACCAGCGACATCGACACCATCGGCTGCGTGCCGCACAAGAAGCGGCCGATGCCGTCGTCCGGCTGATACGCCGGGTCCATCTTGAACGGCGCGCGATGTCCCCACCAGCCGGACAGCGGTTGAGCAAAGTCGTTTTGGTGACGCTTGGGCACCCATACGAACGCGGGCGAACCCGGTCCGCCGTTCAGATACTTGTACGTGCAGCCGACCGCGTAGTCCGCGCCGACGCCGTTCAGATCGACCGGCACCGCGCCCGCCGAATGCGCGAGGTCCCACAGCGCGAGCGCGCCCTGGTCGTGGATCAGCTTCGTGACCGCGGCCATGTCGTGCATGTAGCCGGTGCGGTAGTTCACGTGCGTGATCATCGCGATGGCCGTGTCGTCGCCGATCGCGGTGGACAACTCCGACGGATCGTCGACGAGACGCAATTCATAGCCGCGATCGAGCTGTTCGATCAGGCCTTGCGCGATGTACAGATCGGTCGGGAAATTGGAGCGTTCGGAGACGATCACGCGACGCTTCGGGTCGCGCGCATTCGCCACACGCAATGCCGCCGAGAGCAGCTTGAAGAGGTTGATCGAAATCGTATCGGTAACGACCACCTCGTTTTGCTCCGCGCCGATCAGCGGCGCGAGCTTGTTGCCCAAGCGTCGCGGCAGAGCGAACCAGCCGGCGCTGTTCCAGCTGCGGATCAGGCCTTCGCCCCATTCCGCACCGATCACGGTTTGCGCGCGCTGCGCGGCGGCGGCAGGCGGCACGCCGAGCGAATTGCCGTCCAGGTAGATGGTCGTCGGCGACAGCGCGAACTGGTCGCGCAGTGTCGCGAGCGGGTCGGCGCTATCGAGCGCCAGTGCTTCGTCACGATGGTTCATGGTGGTGTGGTCAGTCAGATCGGAGAGTTCAATGAGAGGCGGGTAGTGCGCGCAACACCGCGCGCACCGGGCTCGCGTCGAGCGTGGTCAGCTTGAGCGGCAACGCGATCAGTTCGTAGTCGCCGGGCGCGACGGCATCCAGCACGATGCCTTCGAGTATCGCCATGCGATGCGCGCGGATGCGGTGGTGAGCGTCCATCGTCTTCGATTCCTGCGGATCGAGCGACGGCGTGTCGATGCCGATCAGCTTCACGCCCTTCGCGGCCAGCAGGTCGATGGTGTCCGGCGCGACCGCGCAGAACGCGCTGTCCCAGGTCGCGGTGGGCGCGTTCCTGTAAGTGCGTAGTAAGACTCGCGGCGGCAGATCGTCGAGCGAGCCGCTCAGGTGTTGTGGCGTGACAACAGGGGCGGCGCCGATGCAATGAATCACCCGGCAGCGGCCCAGGTAGGCGTCGAGCGGCACGTGGCCGATGGTGGCGCCCTCGGCGTCGTAGTGCAGTGGGGCGTCGGTGTGGGCGCCGGTGTGCGGCGACAAGGTCAGCCGCGCGACGTTGACGGGCGAGCCCGCCTCCATGCGCCACACGCGTTCTATGCCGACCGGCGTATCGCCCGGCCAGACGGGCGTTGCGGTATCGACGGCGGGGGTGATGTCCCAGAGTGTGTCCATATCTCCATCGGCGGTGGCTGTCTATCCGGGAATGATAGGTGGCTTGCCGCGAAATGTGATTGCGAAAAAATCTCCTTCTGAGCGTTGTCTTGGAACATAATTTGAGTCAAATGGGAAAGGGAGACCGAATATGAACGCGATCTCGCTCGACGCCACCGATTGCCGTATTCTGGCGGTGCTTCAGCAAGAAGGACGCATCAGCAATCTGGACCTCGCGGAGCGCATCTCGCTCTCGCCGTCGGCGTGCCTGCGACGCCTGCGCCTCCTGGAAGAGCAGGGCGTCATTGAACATTACCGCGCGTGTCTGAATCGCGAAGTGCTGGGTTTCGAACTGGAGGCGTTCGTGCAGGTGTCCATGCGCAACGACCAGGAAAACTGGCACGAGCGTTTTGCGCAGGCGCTGCAGGACTGGCCGGAAGTGGTCGGCGCGTTCGTCGTGACCGGCGAGACGCATTATCTGTTGCGCGTGCTCGCGCACAACCTCAAACACTATTCGGATTTCGTGCTGCAGCGCCTCTATAAGGCGCCGGGCGTGATGGATATTCGCTCGAATATCGTGCTGCAGACGCTGAAGGAAGATTCGGGCGTGCCGGTGTCGCTGGTGACGAAGAACGGCGGGCATGGCGCGTCGCATAACGACCGCTGAATCGAGCGCCGATCGCGCCGGGCGCGGGTGCTATCCGCGCTTATCGGGCGCTTCGCGCGTCGTCGGATTTCGTCTGCGCTTTGCGTCGCCCGGCCATGCTGCGCATGGCTACATGTATCGCGTGTAAAAGATAGCGTTGTCTTCAGAGCGGTTTGAGTCCGTGAAACTGGCCGTTCTGGAAGACCAGCGGCGACACGTTCGCGGCATTCTCGTGCACGCCGCAGCGCTCCACCTCGCCGACGAAAATCACGTGGTCGCCTTCTTCGTAGCGGCTGCGGTTATGGCATTCGAACCAGGCGAGCGCGCCGTCGAGCACCGGCATGCCGGTGTCGCCTTGCGCGTGCGACACGCCTTCGAAGCGGTCGCCCTTCACGGTCGCAAAGCGTTTGCAGAGATCGAGCTGCGAGCCGGCCAGCACGTTGACCACGTAATGACTGTTCGCGCGGAACACCGGCATCGATGCCGAGCGCGTGGCAAGACTCCACAACACCAGCGGCGGATTGAGCGAAACCGAATTGAACGAACTGGCCGTGATGCCGATCAATTGGCCGGACTCCGCGCGCGTTGTAATGACGGTGACGCCGGTGGCGAATTGACTGAGCGCCTGCCTGAAGGCGTTCTGGTCGAAGTTGGGCGGGCTGGCGTGCTTCATCGGATGAAAGCCTTCGGCGCAAGCCGGGAGAACCCCGGGCTGAACCCATCGCGCGTGCGGCCGGAAACAAATGATTCGAAAGTCATAGTGAAAATCGTCGATTTGTCCCAATTTTAACTGCAATCGCGGCGGATTGGCCGCGATCCCTGCCGGGATGTGGAAAACCCGCTAAGCTGGAACGCCGCGATGGGCATGAGCGTTGCGGCCACGCGGGGACCGGCATCGGCCGACTATGAGTCTCAAGGAGCGAGCAGCATGAGTCAGACAGGCGAAGTCGCCACCCTCGGTGGCGGGTGTTTCTGGTGCCTCGAAGCGGTGTATCTGGGCGTCGAAGGCGTGAACTCGGTGGAGTCGGGCTATGCGGGCGGCCAGACGCAACATCCGACCTATGAACAGGTGTGCGACGGTGTGACCGGCCATGCGGAAGTCGTGAACGTCGACTTCGATCCGGCGAAGATCAGTTATCGCGAGATTCTGGATATTTTCTTCGCGATCCACGATCCGACGCAGCTGAATCGCCAGGGCAACGACGTCGGCACGCAATATCGCTCGGTGATCTTTACGAATTCCGACGCGCAGCGTGAAGCGGCGCTACAGGCGATTCGCGAGATCGGCGAGCAAGGCATCTACGACGGCCAGATCGTTACCCAGGTGCTGCCGCTCGACGGCAACTACTGGCCTGCCGAGGCCTATCATCAGAACTATTTCGCGCAGCATCCGAATCAGGGGTACTGCTCGTTCGTGGTGGCGCCGAAGGTCGCGAAGTTTCGTCAGAAGTTCGCGCATCGCGTCAGGGCGAACTGAGCGGCTCCTCGGGCTGAGCTTGCGCGTGATCCTCGTCCTGCTCATGCTCATGAACAAGGCGCGCATACGCTTCGACGATCGCCCGCGCCAGTTCCACGCAGCTTAGCGGCGCCGACCCTTCCGCTTTGTTGTTGATCGCGATCACCACCGGCTGGCCGGCCAGCGCGTAGCGCGCGGCCAGCTCGGCAAGCGACGCGCGCGTGGCCGGGTCCTGGTCCACCAGTTGATTGAACGGTTCGTACTTGGCCTTCGCCTGTTCGTATTTGAAGCCGCCGTGCAAACTCCAGCGCACGATCAACGGCCCGGCCGGCTCGCCGTCCAGCAGCGCGAGCGCCGCGGCCTGCCGCAGCGGGTCCGGCATGCGCGCATGAATGCCGACGCAATAGCGCACGCCCGCCGCCTTCAGCGTGCGGATAAAGCGCGGCGTCAGCAAACTGGCGTCGCGGATTTCGATCGCGTAGCAGGCGCTTTCCGGCAGCTTCGGTAACGCCATGAGGAATTCGGCGAGGCGTTCGATGAACACCGCCGGCTCCGCCAGCATTTGATCGGGCAGCGGCGAAAGCTGAAACACCAATGCGCCGGCCTTCGCGCCGAGGCCTTCGAGACATGGCGTGACGAAGTCGTCGAGCGCCATTTGCGCGTTCAGAAAACACGGGTTCAGCGAGACCGGCTCGCCGCGTTCGGCGCGCACGGTGGCGTCGGTGATCGTCATCGGCGCCTTCACGATGAAACGGAAATGCTCCGGCACTTGCTGCGCGTAGCGCAAATACTCGGTGACGGTGAGCGCCTGATAAAACGACCGGTCGATGCTGACCGTCTTCAGCAGCGGATGCGCGCCGTAGGCCGTGAGACCTTCGCGCGAGAGTTTGCTGTTGCTGTATTCGTCGCCGTAGACGATGCCGTTCCAGCCTGGAAACGACCACGTCGACGTGCCGAGGTGGACTTGCGGCGGCAGTTCAGCGGCGAGCGCAAGGAGCTCCGGCGAGGGCGGGGCGGCGAGCACGTCGCGGGCGCGGCGTTTTTTGGGTGTGGCGGCGGGTGCGGGCGCGCGCTCCGGTTTTACGCTTGGAGTCGTCTTCGGCGGTGACGGCGCCGGCTCCACCGGCAGGCCGAACAGATCGAACTGCCCGGTCTCGGCTGGCGCGTCATGCTCGCCGTTCACCGGCTCTCCAACTTCGCTTGTCCCGCTCTGGTCCATCGACGTTCGACCTGCTGTTCAAAGGTTGCGCCATGTCGGCCCGCTAATGGACGCAACCGCCGCCCGCAACCTGAGTACGCCGCCACGGCAACTCGTGGCGGCGCACCCGTATCACAGCGGTTTGTCGTACATATAGCGGCGCGACCACGGCAAAGTTTTCGCGCTGCGGCCGGCTTTGCGGCACACCACCTGGTAGATCGACACCTCGTCGTTCTCGAACGCGTACGCGCAGCCGGCGAGATACACGCGCCAGATGCGGAATTTTTCGTCGTCGACGAGCTTGCGGGCTTCTTCCGCATGCGCCTCGAAGTTTTCCGCCCAGATGTCCAGCGTGTGCGCATAGTGACGGCGCAGGCTTTCCACGTCAACCGCTTCGAGCCCGCCGCGCTGCATCGATTCCAGCGCGAGGCTGATGTGCGGCAGCTCGCCGTCCGGAAACACGTAGCGGTCGATGAATTCGCCGCCGCCGAGCGCGGTCTCGCCGCTGTCCGAATCGCTCGACGTGATGCCATGATTCATCGCGATGCCGTCGTCGACCAGCAGGTCGTGGATCTTCTCGAAGTAGCCCGGCAGATTCTTGCGGCCGACGTGCTCGAACATGCCGACGCTGGTGATGCGGTCGAACTGCCCGACGACGTCGCGGTAATCCTGCAGACGAATTTCGATCTGGCTTTCCAGGCCCGCGGCTTTCACGCGGGCGGTGGCGAGATCGAACTGGTTCTGCGAGAGCGTGACGCCCACGCACTTCGCACCGAATTTCTGCGCCGCGCGCAACACGAGCGCACCCCAGCCGCAGCCGATGTCGAGCAGGCGCTGCCCGGGCTGCAACTGGATCTTGGTGAGGATGTGGTCGATCTTCTTGATCTGCGCGGTGGCGAGATCCTCATCGCCGTTTTCGAAGTACGCACACGAGTACACCATGTTCTCGTCGAGCCACAGCTTGTAGAACTCGTTCGAGACGTCGTAGTGATACTGGATCGCCTTCTTGTCCGACGCTTTCGAATGATTGAAGTAGCGCCGCACGCGCGCCAGCTTGCTCGCGCTGGTGACGGTGCTGCGCGCGAGCTGGTAGCCGATGTTGATGATGTCCGACAGCTTGCCTTCAATGTCGATCTTGCCCTTCACGTACGCCTCGCCGAGATTGTCGAGGCTCGGTTCGAGCAGATAAGGCAGCGCCGTGGCGCTTTTGACGTGCAGCGTGACCTGAGGCGCGGCGAACTGCCCGAAGTCGTGTTGCTGGCCGTCCCACAGTACAAGGCGCGCTGGCAGATTCGCCCTGGTTTTTACATCGTCCACCCACTGCGCCAGCTTCTTCTCCCAGAACATGTGATTTCTCCGTGTCCGTTGAACTAAAGCAAAGCTTGTGTGGATCACTACTCAGTGCGACGCAACTCCCATGCCGCGAGCGCGATCCGGCCGGCGCGCGCTGCTGCGTTGGCAACGCGCTGGCGGCGTTGTATTCGGGTTCAAGGCGAGAGGCGGGAGATCAGCCAGTCGCTGCTTTCGCTTGAACGTGTGTAGAGCAAACGGTCGTGCAGACGCGACGGCCGGCCCTGCCAGAATTCGATTGCTTCGGGCACCAAACGATAGCCGCCCCAATGCGGTGGGCGCGGCGGTTGGTCGCCGTATTGCAGGCTGATTTCGCGTTCGCGTGTTTCGAGCTGCGAACGGCTTTCAATTACCTGACTTTGATTGGATGCCCATGCGCCGATGCGTGAGCCAAGCGGGCGCGACGCGAAGTACGCATCGCTTTCTTCCTCGCTGGTTTTAATCACGCGGCCCTCGACGCGCACCTGGCGCTCGAGTTCGATCCAGTAGAACAGGAGGCCCGCGTAGGGATTGGTAGCCAGCTCCCGGCCCTTGCGGCTCTGGTAGTTGGTGAAGAATACGAAGCCCCGCTCGTCGACGCCTTTGATCAGCACAATGCGCGCCGACGGCCGGCCGCGCGAATCGACCGTGGCCAGCGTCATCGTATTCGGTTCGGGCAGCCTGGCGTCTACCGCTTGTTGAAACCACGTTTCGAATTGACGGAACGGGTTGCGATCGACATCGCCAACGTCCAGTGAACCGAGCGAATAATTTTTTCGAAGTTCGGCGAGTGAGGTCATGTTCTTATGCGAACGCTACAGTCCAGCCAGTATAGCTAAGGAGCAAAATCTTTGCGCGCAGCCAGATCAAGGTGTGGCGCCTTGCCCTGGTGCATGCCGTCGTGCGCTTACGAGCCTTGGGTGGCTCTGACGCGTTCAGGCAAAATACGGACTGCGAGTACCCAGGCGTCGCCCTGTTCTGTATTGCCTGTTTTCAACGAGCCCTGTCACCATGTCCAGCACCACCGCGCAATCCGATCTTACTACCAGCCTCGACGGGAGTGAAACCGCCGACCGCGCGCGGCGCTTCGGCGGCATCGCCCGCCTGTATGGCGCGCCGGCGCTCGCCGCCTTTGAAGGCGCGCATGTCGCGGTGATCGGCATCGGCGGAGTGGGTTCGTGGGTGGCGGAGGCGTTGGCGCGCAGCGCGGTCGGCACGCTCACGCTGATCGATCTCGACAACGTCGCCGAAAGCAACACGAACCGGCAGATCCACGCGCTCGACGGCAACTTTGGCAAACCGAAAGTCGAAGCGATGGCGGAGCGCATCGCGGCGATCAATCCGTTTTGCAATGTGCGGCTGGTGGAAGACTTCGTCGAGCCGGATAACTTTGCGGCGACGCTCGGCGGCGGTTTCGATTACGTGGTCGACGCGATCGACAGCGTGCGCACCAAGACCGCGTTGATCGCATGGTGCGTCGAGAAGAAGCAGCCGTTGATCACGGTAGGCGGCGCGGGCGGCCAGCTCGATCCCACGCGCATTCGCATCGACGATCTGGCGCTGACGATTCAGGACCCGTTGCTCTCGAAAGTGCGCGGGCAGTTGCGCAAACAGCATGGCTTTCCGCGTGGGCCGAAGGCGAAGTTCAAGGTGAGCGCGGTGTATTCCGACGAGCCGCTAATCTATCCGGAAGCGGCCGTCTGCGATATCGACGAAGAGGCCGAGCACGTCACGACGTCGCCGGGTCATACCGGGCCGGTCGGCTTGAACTGCGCGGGTTTTGGTTCGAGCGTGTGCGTGACGGCGAGCTTTGGGTTTGCGGCGGCCGCGCACGTGTTGCGGGCATTGGCGAAGCAGAAGGCGGATTGAGATGCAGCGCACTCAGGCGCGGCGCACGGGCCGCTCCTGAACGCCGCACGCATCAGAACAATGACGCGCTCAGCCTGCGCCGCCATTGCGATACGAGCTCCGGCTGATGCGCGGCCAGGTCGAACACCGACAGCATCGTCTTGCGGCCGATATCGTCGCGGAACGTGCGGTCGCGCTGCACGATCGCCAGCAGATGTTCGAGCGCGTCCGCGTATTTGCGGCGCGCGATCAGCGCGCTAGCCAGATCGAAGCGCGCTTCGAGATCGTCCGGGCTGGACGCGACTTTGGCTTCGAGCGCATCCGTGGGCGGCAGGTCCGCGGCGGCGTCCACGGCGTCGAGCCGTGTCTTGATCGCATTGAAGCGCGCGTCGATGCCTTGCGTGGTTTTCGGCGACAGCAGATCGACTTCGTTACGCGCTTCGTCGATACGGTTGTCCTCGAGCAGCATCTCGATGCGGTCCATGCGCGCTTCGTCGAAGCCGGGATCGTAGGCGAGCGCGGCTTGCAGCGCGTCGTATGCATCTTCGCGGCGGCCTTCGGCCAGCGCGGTTTGCGCTTCAAGGCGCGACGCGTCCGCGCCTTGCGGCACGAGCCGCTCGATAAACTCGCGCAACTGGCCTTCCGGCAGCACGCCGACAAACTGATCGACCGGCCGGCCGTCGGCGAACGCCATGACGTGTGGAATGCTGCGCACCTGGAAGTGCGCGGCCAGTTCCTGATTCTCGTCCACGTTCACCTTCACGAGCTTCCATTTGCCGGCGGCTTCGGCTTCGAGCTTTTCGAGCATCGGGCCGAGCGTCTTGCAGGGGCCGCACCACGGCGCCCAGAAATCGACCAGCACAGGGGCCAGTGTCGACGCCGTGATGACGTCCTGTTCGAAAGTGGCCAAAGTGGTGTCCATTGCGTCCTCGTCGATAAAGCGGTTTGTTGACTAATTGGGGGCGAGTGCCGTGGATTCAATGCGGCGCGTTCAGTGGCGACGGCTTGTGCTCATTCGCCTTCATTGCGTTTATTTGCGCTTATTTGCGCACCGGCAGCGGAATCCATTCGGTTTCTCCCGGCACCTTGCCCATCTCCTGATTGCTCCACGCGAGCTTCGCGGCTTCGATCTTCTCGCGCGAACTGGCGACGAAATTCCATTCGATAAAGCGCTCGCCATCGAGTTTCTCACCGCCGAGCAGCATGACGCGCGCGCCGTGCGTGCTCGCGAGCGTGACGGTTTCGTCGAGCGCGAGCACGGCCATCTGGCCCGGTTCGAGCAGGGCGCCGTCGATCTCCAGATCGCCGTCCACGAGATACACGCCGCGTTCCTCGTGTTCCGGTTCGAGCGCGAAGGCGCCGCCCGGCGCGAAGTGCGCGGCGACGTACAGCGTGCCCGAAAACGTCGCGACCGGCGAGGTTGCGCCGAAGGCCGTGCCCGCGATCACGCGCAGCGTGACGCCGTTGCGCTCGACCACGGGCAGCGTTTCGGCGGCGTGATGCGCGAACGACGGTTCGATGTCCTCGTCCTCGAGCGGCAGCGCGACCCAGGTCTGGATGCCGTGCATGGTGAGGCCGCTCGCGCGGTCTTCGGCCGGCGTGCGTTCGGAGTGGACGATGCCGCGCCCGGCCGTCATCCAGTTGACGTCGCCGGGGACGATCTTCTGCTCCGAGCCGAGGCTGTCGCGATGCATGATCGCGCCTTCGAACAGATACGTGACCGTGGCGAGGCCGATGTGCGGATGCGGGCGCACGTCGAGACCGACGCCGGGTTCGAGCTTAGCGGGGCCCATGTGGTCGAAGAAGATGAACGGCCCGATCAGACGTGCAGCCATGGCGGGCAGCACGCGCCGCACCGTCAGATTGCCGACGTCGCGCAGATGCGGTTTGAGGACTGCTTTGATCGAGGAAGACATGGGCAGCTCGGCTGGAATGGTAAGTTGGGATTTTGCTCAATGGACGATTCTACTGCGGTTGAGGCGGCGCCCGCAGGCGGTGCGCCATGTACACACACGTATTCACAATATCGGGCTGACTACGGTTTAAAGCACTTCCGGGCGGCGCGGCCTCCGCTAAACTGCCGGATTGAACAATCAATTGGAGACTGGGATGTCGCCCAGGGATTTGCTGCTCGCGCTGGTGGTCGTCGTTGCGTGGGGCGTCAATTTCGTCGTGATCAAGGTGGGCCTGCATGGCGTGCCGCCGATGCTGCTCGGCGCATTGCGCTTCACGCTCGCCGCGGTGCCGGCGGTGTTTTTCGTCAAGCGTCCGCAGATGCCGTGGCGCTGGCTGCTCGCCTACGGCGCGACGATCTCGTTCGGGCAGTTCGCGTTTCTGTTCTCGGCCATGTATGTCGGCATGCCGGCGGGGCTCGCTTCGCTGGTCCTGCAGGCGCAGGCGTTTTTTACGCTGATCTTCGCGGCGCTGTTTCTGCATGAGCGCTTTCGCGTGCCGAACATCGCCGGTTTGCTGATCGCGGCGGGCGGGCTCGCTTTGATCGGCATGCAGGGCGGCCACGAGATGACGCTCGCCGGTTTCGTCCTCACGCTGTGCGCCGCATGTTCGTGGGCGCTCGGCAACATCGTCACGAAGAAAGTCGGCAAGGTCGATCTGGTCGGGCTCGTGGTGTGGGGCAGCCTGATTCCGCCGTTGCCGTTTTTCGCGTTCTCGTATGCGTTCGAGGGGCCGCAGCGGATTGCCGCGACGCTCTCGGGCATCAGTGCGACGTCGATTTTCGCCGTCGTGTATCTCGCGTTTATCGCGACGCTGCTCGGCTATGGGTTGTGGAGCCGGCTGCTCTCGCGCTATCCGGCGAGCCAGGTCGCGCCGTTTTCGTTGCTGGTGCCGATCGTCGGACTGGCTTCGGCGTCGTTGTTTCTCGACGAGCGCTTGTCCGTCGCGCAGATCGTCGGCGCTTTGCTGGTGATGGCGGGGCTGGCGGTGAACGTGTTCGGCGGCTGGGTCGTGCAGCGCTTCTCGCCGGCGCGTTGAGCGTTTGCCGGATGTGAGCAGATAGAAGAACGGCCGCGATCGATGAGCGGCCGTTTCTCATTGCTACCGGGACGAGGCTCGATGTGGCGTGCGCGGCGCCCCGCGCCGTCAACCGTCAAGTCATGCGGTTCTTCGCCAACGGCGGATTCGCCGCGAAATAGCGCTTGATACCGGTCATGATCGAATCGGCCATCTTCTCGCGATAGGCGTCGTCGTTCAGGCGGCGCTCCTCATCCGGGTTGCTGATGAAGGCGGTTTCCACGAGGATCGACGGAATGTCCGGCGCCTTCAGCACCGCAAAACCCGCCTGTTCGACCGAGCCCTTGTGCAGCTTGTTGATGCCGCCGATTTCCTTCAGCACGAAGTTGCCGTAGCGCATCGAGTCGCGAATCTGCGCGGTGGTCGACATATCGAACAGCGCGCGGTTGACGGTGGCGTCGGCGGATTTGATGTTGATCCCGCCGATCTGGTCCGACGCGTTCTCCTTGTTCGCCATCCAGCGTGCCGCGGCGCTCGATGCGCCATGCTCGGACAACGCGAACACCGACGAGCCCTTCGCGTCGGGCGTGGTGAACGCGTCCGCGTGAATCGACACGAACAGGTCGGCGCCGACGCGCCGCGCCTTCTGCACGCGCACGTTCAGCGGCACGAAGAAGTCGGCGTCGCGCGTCATCATCGCGCGCATGTTCGGTTGCGCGTCGATCTTGGCGCGCAGCTTCTTCGCGATGTCGAGCGCGACGTGCTTCTCGTACGTACCGGAGCCGCCGATCGCGCCCGGGTCCTCGCCGCCGTGCCCCGGGTCGATCGCGACGGTCAACAGACGCACCGTGTTGCTCTTGCCGGATTTGGGCGTGGTGAAGGCGTAGGTATCCTCGACGCCATTGTCGTCGCCGAGTTTGCCGGCGCTGTTTCCACCACTGTTAGTACCGCTGTTGCCACTCTTGTTGCGGGCGATCGCGCTCGGCGGCGTAACCGGAGCCGCCGGCGTTGCAGGCTTGCCGAGAATGGGCGGCAGCGGCGCCGGCGGACGCGGCACGCTGGGCGCAGACCCGCCGCCGCCGTTCTGTGCGTAACGCTCGAAGAACGCTTCGCTGTTGTCGGCGGTGGGCGGCGTGGTGCCGGGGCCGCTCAGCGTGGCGGGCGGCGCGCTGTTTTCGTTCAGGCTCTGTTCCTTGCGCTCGGTCTGCGCGAGAAGGTCCATCAACGGATCGGGCGCGACGGCGGGGTACAGGTCGAACACCAGCCGGTACTTGTAGGCGCCGACGGGCGGCAGCGTGAACACTTGCGGCTTCACGGAGCCCTTCAGGTCGAACACCATTCGCACCACATGCGGCTGATATTGCCCGACCCGCACCGACTGGATCTGCGGATCGTTCGGCGTGATCTTCGATACGAGGTCCTTCAGCGCCTGGTCCAGATCGAGGCCGTTCAGGTCGACCACCAGCCGGTCCGGGCCTTGCAGCAACTGCTGCGCGTTTTGCAAAGGCTGATCCGATTCGATCGTCACGCGCGTGTAGTCGCGCGCCGGCCAGACGCGCACGCCGAGCACCGAGCTGGCCCACGCGAGGCGCGGAGCGACGAGGCCGAGCACGAGCGTGGACGCGCCCGCGCGCAGAATCTGCCGGCGCCGCCAGTTGTGCGTTGCGGTAGCCGCCGATTCGATCGAGCGGAACGGTTTGATCAACATCTTTCGAGACATGCCTTTCCTGATTCGCTGTATGCCCGTGCGACGAGTACGCGGCCGTCGCCCGCGCCGTCCAGGTCGAGCGAGAAGACGAGATCCGGCACGCCCAACAGGCGCCCCGCGCGTTGCGGCCATTCGACGAGGCAGATCGCGCCGCTGTCGAAGTATTCGCGGAAGCCCGCGTCGGCCCATTCGGCCGGATCGGTGAATCTGTACAGATCGAAGTGATAGAGCGCGAGTTCCCCATTGGGCCGCGCGAGCACGTAGGGTTCGACGAGCGTGTACGTGGGACTGCGCACACGGCCGGTGTGGCCGAGGCCGCGCAACGTTGCGCGCACGAGTGTGGTTTTGCCGGCGCCGAGGTCGCCGATGAGTTGGATTTGCAGCCCGAGGAATGCGTTGCCGCTTGCAGCGCCCGGCGCGTGCTGCCGGGCTTCCTGCGGTGCCTGTTGCGCCGTTGCGCGCACGCTTTCGACCGCCCGCGCGAAGCGCTCGCCGAACGCGTGCGTGGCGGCTTCGTCCGCGAGCGCAAAGGTGCGTTCGAGCAGGACATTCGCGGGCGGTTGGATCGCGTGATCGGGATTGACGGGCATTCTCGTAAAATGGCGTGATGAACCGAAGTCCGGAGTCCCCTGTGTCCTGCACGCCTGCGTCTGACGACGATGCGCGTGCCGAGCGTCGTTTGGATGAAACGGCGCTGCATACGCTCGCGCTGGACATCAAAACGTGGGGCCGTGAACTGGGTTTCGCGGCGATCGGCATTAGCGATACCGATCTCTCCGCCGCCGAGGCGCCGCTTGCAGCCTGGCTGGAAGCGGGTTGCCACGGCGAGATGGATTATATGGCGAAACACGGGATGAAACGCGCGCGGCCCGCCGAGCTTGTGGCCGGCACGCGACGTGTGATTACCGCGCGCATCGACTATTTGCCTGCTCAGACGTTGAACGGAAAGGCGAGCGAAAGCGCCTTGCAGGACGAGCCGCCCGCGCCTCGAGACTGGCGCGCGGCCGAGCATGCGCGGCTCGCGGACCCGGCGGCGGCGGTGGTGTCGGTCTATGCGCGCGGCCGCGATTATCACAAGGTCATGCGTAACCGTTTGCAACAACTGGCCGAGAAAATCGAAGCCGCGATCGGCGCGTTCGGCTATCGTGTCTTTACCGATTCGGCGCCGGTGCTCGAGGTGGAACTGGCGCAAAAGGCCGGCATCGGCTGGCGCGGCAAGCATACGCTGCTGCTGCAGCGCGACGCCGGTTCGCTGTTTTTTCTTGGCGAAATCTACGTCGATGTACCCTTGCCGACCGATGCCGAGACCTCGCCCGAAGTGGCCCCCGAAACGCCGGGTTCGCATTGCGGCAGTTGCACGCGCTGCATCGGCGCATGTCCGACAGGTGCGATCGTCGCGCCTTATAAGGTCGATGCGCGCCGCTGCATTTCCTATCTGACGATTGAATTGAAGGGCAATATTCCCCTGGAAATGCGGCCGCTGATCGGTAATCGTGTATACGGTTGCGACGATTGCCAGCTTGTGTGTCCGTGGAACAAGTTCGCGCAGGCCGCGCCGGTCGCCGATTTCGACGTGCGGCATGGGCTCGATCGCGCGTCGCTGGTCGAGCTTTTTGCGTGGAGCGTGGACGAGTTCGATACGCGTATGCAGGGCAGTGCGATTCGCCGCATCGGTTACGAGAGCTGGCTGCGCAATCTCGCGGTGGGGATGGGCAATGCGCTGCGTGCGTCTTCGGGAAGTTTGAGCGGGCAGGCACGCGAGGCGATCGTTCATGCGCTCAGGCTGCGCGCCGACGACCCGTCCGCCGTCGTGCGCGAGCATGTGGAATGGGCTTTGGAAGCGGCGTAAAGTACCGGTAATTATTCGGGCCGTTTTTCTTTGCGGCTTTTCTTGTGCAGACCACCTGCACCCATGCAGGTACGCCAGTGAAATCCGAAAAGCGCGGCCAGTGAGGAGCAGGCAACCATGTTCAACGCAGTGATCGATGCGCCGTTCGGCAAGGTCGGCATTCGCCTCGAAGGCGACGCCGTGCGCGAGATCGTCTATCTGCCCGAGTCGATGCAGAACGTCGCGCCGGACACGCCGTTGGCGAAGCAGGCGGCCGAACAGATCGAACGTTATTTCGAGCGTGCGTCGGCGAAGTTCGAATTGCCGCTGGCACCGGTCGGCACCGCGTTTCAGCAGCGCGTGTGGCAGGCGATCAGCGACATTCCGCCGGGCGTCGTGCGGACCTACGGGCAGTTGGCGAAGCAACTGGGCAGCGCGCCGCGCGCGGTCGGCCAGGCGTGCGGCGCCAATTACTTTCCGATCGTGATTCCGTGCCATCGCGTGGTGAGTTCGAGCGGTATAGGCGGATTCGCGAATCACGCCGAAGACGGTTTCTTTCGCAACGTCAAGCGTTGGCTCCTCGCGCATGAAGGCATTCCGTACGCATGAGCGACACCGTAACCGACGGCGCGCCGATCGCGTCACCGCTCTTTCTGGCAAGCTCGGCGTCGATCGATGCGTTCTGCGACGCGCTGTGGCTCGAGCACGGCCTGTCGCGCAACACGCTCGATGCGTACCGGCGCGATTTGCGGCTCTTCTGCGAATGGCTCGCGCAAACCCGCAACACCTCGCTCGACACCGCTAGCGAGGCCGATCTGAACGCCTATAGTGCGGCGCGGCAGAAAGACAAATCGACTTCGGCAAACCGGCGGCTCTCGGTGTTTCGCCGCTACTACGGCTGGGCGGTGCGCGAACATCGCGCGAAGGTCGATCCGACGCTGCGCATCCGTTCGGCCAGGCAGCCGCCGCGTTTTCCGTCGACGCTTAGCGAGGCGCAAGTCGAAGCGCTGCTCGGCGCGCCCGACATCGCCACGCCTTTGGGTTTGCGCGACCGCACGATGCTGGAGCTGATGTACGCGAGTGGTTTGCGTGTCACCGAACTCGTCACGCTGAAGACGGTGGAGGTGGGCCTGAACGAAGGCGTGGTGCGCGTGATGGGGAAGGGCTCCAAGGAGCGCCTGATTCCGTTCGGCGAAGAAGCGCACGGCTGGATCGAGCGTTATCTGCGTGAAGCGCGCCCGGCGCTGCTGGGTCCGCGAGCTACGGATGCGCTCTTCGTCACCAGTCGCGCGGAGGGCATGACGCGCCAGCAGTTCTGGAACATCATCAAGCGGCACGCGGCGGCGGCCGGCGTGCATGCGCCGCTCTCGCCGCATACGCTGCGGCACGCATTCGCCACGCACCTGCTGAATCACGGCGCCGATCTGCGGGTCGTGCAACTGCTGCTCGGCCACACCGATATCTCCACGACGCAGATTTATACGCACGTCGCCCGCGAGCGGTTGAAGTCGCTGCATGCGCAGCATCATCCGCGGGGATGATGGGCGGTTGTGCGCGCGGTTGTTCGCGCCGTGGCGGCAGCGGTTAACGTGGCGGTTGCGGCGGTTGCTTTAGACGAATTCCCGCAGCCGATGCTTAAGAATCTTGCCGGTCGACGCGGCCGGCAGCGCGGCGAGCACCTTCACTTCGGCGGGGCGCTTGTACGGCGCCAGACGCTCGCCACACCACTCGATCAATTCGGCCGGCGTCACTTTCGCCCCCGCGATCACTTCGACGAACGCGACCACTTCCTCATTACCCTCGACCGCGCGTCCGATCACCGCCGACTGCACGACCTGCGGATGCGCGTTCAACACATGTTCGACCTCGGCCGGATACACGTTGAAGCCCGAGCGGATGATCAACTCCTTGCTGCGCCCGACGATATGCAACGCGCCGTCCGCGTCCTGGCGCGCGAGATCGCCGGTCTTGAGCCAGCCATCTTCGGTCACGGCGGCGCGGGTTTGCTCCGGGCCGCGGTAATAGCCGAGCATCACGTTCGGGCCGCGCACCCATAGCTCGCCGATCTCGCCCGGCGCGGCATCCACGCCGTCGAGCCCGACGAACCGCACCTCGACCCCTGGAATGACTTCGCCGACCGAGCAGTCGCCGCGCGGCGCATCGAGCATGGTGTGCGAGACGGTCGGGCTGCTTTCGGTCATGCCGTAACCATTGTGCAGCGGCAGACCGTAGACGCTTTCGACCTGTGCCTTCAACGCGGCGTCGAGCGGCGAACCGCCCGAATAGGCAAAGCGCAGATGCGGCGCGCACCATGGGAAACCGTGCGTCTGCAGATGTGCGAGCAGTTTGGCGTGCATGGCCGGCACGCCCTGGAAGATCGACACGCGTTCTTCGGCGAGCGCGCGGCGCACGGCTTCCGGCGCGAAGCGCGGCACGAGCCGCAACGTCGCGCCGGCGTGCAGGCTGCCGAGGCACACCGACGCGAAGCCGTACACGTGCGAGATCGGCAGCACGGCATACACGACGTCGTCCGGGCCGACCTTGCGCAAGCGGCTCGAGATCGCGGCGATGAAAAGCAGGTTGCGATGCGACAGCATTACGCCCTTCGGCGCGCCGGTGGTGCCGGTGGTGTAGATCAGCGCGGCGCATTGGCGGTCGTTGGCGGCTTCCACCGGTTCGGCTTTCGCAGCGGGGTCCACCGCGTACGACCACGCGCCGATGTCCGGCATGATGGCCGGCGCCCGTTGCGCTTGATGCCGCTGCGCATGCTGTTGGGCGTCGGTTGAGCTTTCCACCGCATACGCGACCACACGCGGCTGCGCATGCGCGCGAATCGAGTCGAGCTCCGCCGCGGACAGACGCGCGTTCGAGACCAGCGCCCACGCGTCGAGCTTCGCTGCCGCGAACAGCAGCACGATCTGCACGATGCTGTTCTCCGCGACGATCATCACCCGATCGCCGCCGCGCAGGCCCAATTTGCGCAGCAGCGCGGCGGCGGCTTCGACGGCCTCTGCAAGTTGCGCGCTGGTCAGACGGCGCGCGTCCTCAATCAACGCAATGTGCCGCGGATCGCGCGCGGCCGCGAGCTGCGGAATGTCGGCGATGCGCGCGGGCAGCGCGGCCAGCAGAGCGGGAATATCGATCGTGGAACGGATGGATGAATCGAAGCCCAACGCTGTCTCCTGTGTCGACCAGAGTTGACGCTTTAGCGTCTTACTCTGGTCCCATGCAAGCATTTGCGGTCGACCAGAGTTGACGCTTTAGCGTCTTACTCCGGTCCCATGCAAGATGGTTGCTAAATGTGATTCGGTGCCCAGCGTGTGGTGCGCCGGAATATTTTCGAACGATCGTGCCACAATCACCGGGCCCGCACAATTGGCCGTTCGGCAAATAGCCGTTGTGCAAACTCGCCATTACAATGCGCCGATGAGCAAATCCAGACACGTCTCCGAAACGCCCGCGACGCAGTTTCTGCGCCGTCACGGTGTCGCGTTCGGCGAGCATCCTTATGACTATGTCGAGCACGGCGGCACCGCGGAATCGGCGCGTCAACTCGGCGTGGACGAACATCACGTCGTGAAGACCCTGGTGATGGAAGACGAGCACGCCAGGCCGCTGATCGTGCTGATGCACGGCGACCGCACCGTCAGCACCAGGAATCTCGCGCGGCAGATCGGCGCGAAACGCGTCGAGCCGTGCAAGCCGGAGGTGGCGAACCGTCATTCGGGTTACCTGATCGGCGGCACGTCGCCGTTCGGCACGCGCAAGCCGATGCCGGTCTACGTGGAGTCGAGCATCCTTGAGATGGACAGAATCTGGCTGAACGGCGGGCGGCGTGGCTTTCTGGTCAGTATCGAGCCGAAAATATTGACCGATTTGCTGGCGGCGAAGCCGGTGCAATGCGCGAGCGTCGATTGACGTTTGCCTGAATGTTTTCCGGGCAGGCGGGTTCGGTAGAATGTGCGCCGCTTTGTTCCGTGTTGCGTTCCCTGTTGCGGTTGGGGTATCGAGTTTCAGACCGCCGATCCTTATAAGAGTCCTAGATGCAAAACCTGATCGTTGCTGTCGTTGCCTACCTGATCGGTTCCGTGTCGTTCGCCGTGATCGTGAGCGCCGTGATGGGGCTGGACGACCCGCGCTCGTACGGCTCGGGCAACCCGGGCGCCACCAACGTGCTGCGCAGCGGCAGCAGGAAGGCCGCGATTCTCACACTGATCGGCGACGCGTTCAAAGGCTGGCTGCCGGTATGGTTCGTCGTGCACTTCGGCGCGCGTTATGGACTCGACGACACCTCGGTTGCGATCGCGGCCGTTGCCGCGTTTCTCGGCCACCTGTATCCGGTCTTCTTCCGCTTCAAGGGCGGCAAGGGCGTGGCGACCGCGGCGGGCGTGCTGCTCGCGATCAATCCGATTCTCGGCGTCGCGACTTTGCTGACGTGGCTGATCGTGGCGTTCTTCACGCGTTATTCGTCGCTGGCGGCGTTGGCCGCGGCGGTGTTCGCGCCGATCTTCGACGGCTTTCTGTTCGGGCCGCACGTCATTGCGCTGGCGATCGTCGTGATGAGTTCGCTGCTGGTGTGGCGTCATCGCGGCAATATCGCCAAGCTGATGCGCGGGCAGGAGAGCCGCATAGGCGACAAGAAGAAGGCCGATGCGGCTGAGGGACCGGCGGCGGGCAACGGACCTTGAGCGCGGGTTGGGCTGGGCTGCGTTTGGAGCGTTGTTGGTGGCCTAACCTCGTTCGCAGCCGGCGCGCGCACCAAGCCTTCAACCCGCGCCCTATGCCGCGCGCGCTACACGTTCAATCGCGAAAGTTGTTGAAGTCGAGCGGGGTATCGGTGACGTCCTTGCGCAGCATCGCGATCACGCTTTGCAGATCGTCGCGCTTGCCGCCGGTGATGCGCACCGCGTCGCCCTGAATGCTCGCCTGGACCTTGATCTTGCTGTCCTTCACGAGGCGCACGATTTTCTTCGACAGATCGCCGGACACGCCTTTCTTGATCTTGATGACCTGCTTGACCTTGTCGCCGCCGATCTTCTCAATCTTGCCGTAGTCGAGAAAGCGCACGTCCACGTTGCGCTTAGCCATTTTCGACAGCAGCACGTCTTTCACCTGACCGAGCTTGAAGTCGTCGTCCGCATACGCGGTGATCTCGTTTTCCTTGTGTTCGACGCGCGCGTCCGACCCTTTGAAGTCGAAGCGGGTTGAAATTTCCTTGTTGGACTGCTCGATCGCGTTCTTGACTTCGATCATGTTCGCTTCGCAGACGACGTCGAACGATGGCATTGCTTTCTCCCAATAGTGCTGCGGTGCGTGACGCGGCCGGTCGGCTGCTCACGGGGCACTCGCTATAATCACGGACCGGATGTCATTTTACCGACGCCGCTCCCTTTTGCCCAAGGCCGCCGCGCATTGTCGCGCGGCCGGGGCCCGATGCCGTCTTATTCGCCGTTCATTCGTCGTTTCATTGTTCCCATTCCGATGTCCGAATCCGCTTCCGCCGCGTTCATTGCCGGCTATCCGCTAAAGGCGCGCAACACCTTCGGCTTCGACGTTCGCGCGCAGCTTGCGTGCCGGATCGAACGCGAAGAGCAACTGATGGCGGCCGTGCGCGATCCGCGCGCTGCCGGTCTGCCGCGCCTCGTGCTGGGCGGCGGCAGCAACGTCGTGCTGACCGGCGACTTCGCGGGGCTGGTGCTGCTGGTGGCGCTGCAAGGCCGCCGGATCGTACAGGAGGACGACGACGCATGGTATGTCGAGGCGGCGGCCGGCGAGCCATGGCATGAGTTCGTCGCGTGGACGTTGGCGCAAGGGCTGCCGGGTTTGGAGAACCTCGCGTTGATTCCCGGCACGGTGGGCGCGGCGCCGATCCAGAACATCGGCGCTTACGGGCTGGAAATGTGCGAGCGTTTTGCGTCGCTGCGGGCGGTGGAGCTGGAAACGGGCGCCGTGGTCGAACTCGACGCGAATGCTTGCCGGTTCGGCTACCGCGACAGTTTTTTCAAGCGGGAAGGGCGCGACCGTTTCGTGATTACCTCGGTCACTTTTCGCTTGCCGAAGGTTTGGCAGCCGCGCGCCGGCTACGCCGATCTGGCGCGTGAACTGGCCGCGAGCGGCGATGGCGCCGCGCCGCCGACTGCGCGGGCCATTTTCAATGCAGTGGTCGCGGTGCGTCGCGCGAAGCTGCCTGATCCGCTCGAGCTTGGCAACGCGGGGAGTTTTTTCAAGAATCCGGTGGTGGAGGCGGGGCAGTTCGAGGCGCTGAAGCTGCGCGAGCCCGATCTGGTGTCCTACGTTCAGCCGGACGGCCGGGTCAAACTTGCGGCGGGCTGGCTGATCGATCGATGCGGCTGGAAAGGGCGGGCAATGGGCGCCGCGGCCGTGCATGAGCGGCAGGCGTTGGTGCTGGTGAATCGCGGCGGCGCGAGCGGCGCGGAGGTGCTGGCGCTCTCGAAGGCGATTCAGCAGGATGTGCTGACGCGATTTGGCGTGGAACTGGAAGCGGAGCCGGTTTGTTTGTGATCGCGTGATTCGTCCGCGGCAAATGGAAAAGGCGCCGGGAGTTGCCTCCCGGCGCCTTTTTTGTATCTGCGTTTTGGTTGCGGCCCGCGCCTTGCGGCGCTTAACTTCGCTTGCGCGAAGTTAGCCTTCACCGAAACGCGCATCGTCAGCTGCGCTGACGACGCGCGTTTTCCGCGATTCGCATGCGAAGGGCGTTGAGCTTGATGAACCCGCCGGCGTCGGCCTGGTTGTAAGCACCGCCGTCGTCGTCGAACGTGGCGATCGTCTTGTCGAACAGCGTTTCCTTCGAATCGCGCGCGACAACCGACACGCTGCCCTTGTACAGCTTCACACGCACCCAGCCGTTGACCTTCTCCTGCGTATGGTCGATCAGTACCTGGATTGCGCGGCGCTCCGGGCTCCACCAGTAGCCGTTATAAATCAGCGACGCATAACGGGCCATCAGATCGTCTTTCAGGTGCGCCACTTCACGGTCGAGCGTGATCGACTCGATGCCGCGGTGCGCCTTCAGCATGATCGTGCCGCCCGGCGTTTCATAGCAGCCGCGCGATTTCATGCCGACGTAGCGGTTTTCCACCAGATCCAGACGGCCGATGCCGTGCTTGCCGCCGAGGCGGTTCAGCTCCGTCAGCATTTCCGCCGCCGACAGACGCTTGTCGTTGATCGCGACCGGATCGCCGTGCTCGTACTCGATGTCGATGTATTCCGCCTGGTCCGGCGCTTCTTCCGGCGAGACCGTCCAACGCCACATTTCCGGCTCGGCTTCCGCCTTCGGGTCTTCCAGGTGACGGCCTTCGAACGAAATGTGCAGCAGGTTCGCGTCCATCGAATACGGCGCGCCGCCTTGCTTGTGCTTCATTTCGATCGGAATGCCGGCCTTTTCCGCGTACGCGAGCAGCTTTTCGCGCGACAGCAGGTCCCATTCACGCCACGGTGCGATCACCTTGATGCCCGGTTCCAGCGCGTAGTAACCGAGCTCGAAGCGAACCTGGTCGTTGCCCTTGCCGGTTGCGCCGTGCGAGACCGCTTGCGCGCCGGTGGCGCGGGCGATTTCGATCTGACGCTTCGCAATCAGCGGACGCGCGATCGACGTGCCAAGCAGGTACTCGCCTTCGTAGATCGTGTTGGCGCGGAACATCGGGAACACGAAGTCGCGCACGAATTCTTCGCGCAGGTCTTCGATGAAGATGTTGTCCTGCTTGATGCCGAGTTGCACGGCTTTCTTGCGCGCCGGTTCCAGCTCTTCGCCCTGGCCGATGTCGGCCGTGAACGTGACGACTTCGGCGTCGTAGTTGTCCTGCAACCACTTCAGGATGACGGAGGTGTCGAGGCCGCCCGAATAGGCGAGCACGACTTTCTTGATATCGCTCATGGTGAACTCGTAGCTGGAGAAAGCGGGAAAACAAGGCGCGCCGGCGGTTCCGGAGCGCGGAAAAGCACTATTTTGACACTAAACCGCCGGGCGCCCGCGTTTTTGGGACGGTGCGGTGTTATCGCGGGGTCCGCTTGTACAGTGGACCGCGGCCGGATGCGCGGCGCTAAACGTGGATGCCTTGCCTCGTATTCAAGGCCCCGTCGCGCTTCACGCAGAGGCTGCATAAGGTGCTACAGGGAGGCTCGCTCAGTGATTCAGCTTGCCGAGCAGCAGATATTCCATCAACGCCTTTTGCACGTGCAGACGGTTTTCCGCTTCGTCCCACACGACGCTTTGCGGGCCGTCGATCACTTCCGCGCTGACTTCCTCGCCGCGGTGGGCAGGCAGGCAGTGCATGAAGAGCGCATCGGAGTTGGCGCGCGCCATCATTTCGGCGTCGACGCACCAGTCGGCAAAGGCTTTTTTGCGCGCTTCGTTCTCGGCCTCGAAGCCCATGCTGGTCCACACGTCCGTCGTGACGAGATCGGCGCCCGCGCAAGCTTCGTTCGGGTCGTCGAATTCTTCGTAGAACGGCGCGCTTTCGGCGGCGACCATGGCACGATCGAGCTTGTAGCCCGGCGGCGTGGACAGGCGCAGCTTGAAGCCGAGAATCTGCGCGGCTTCGATCCACGTGTACAGCATGTTGTTGGCGTCGCCGACCCACGCAACGGTCTTGCCGCGAATCGGGCCGCGATGCTCGAAATACGTGAAGATGTCCGCCAGCACCTGGCACGGGTGATATTCGTTGGTCAGCCCGTTAATCACCGGCACGCGCGAATTCTCGGAAAAGCGCTGCAGGATGTCCTGGCCGAACGTGCGGATCATGATGATGTCGACCATGCGCGAAATCACTTGCGCCGCGTCTTCGATCGGTTCGCCGCGGCCGAGTTGCGTGTCGCGCGTGCTCATGAAGACGGCGTGGCCACCCAACTGGAAGATGCCGGCTTCGAACGACAGGCGCGTGCGTGTCGAATTCTTCTCGAAGATCATGGCCAGCGTGCGGTCGTGCAGCGGGTGGTAGGTCTCGTAGTTCTTGAATTTGCGTTTCAGAATGCGCGCGCGTTCCAGCACGTACTCGTAGTCTTCCAGCGAGAAATCCTTGAACTGCAGATAGTGGCGAATTTTCTTGGCGGTCATGAAACAAATACGGCGGTCTCACCCGGCAGGATTGCCGGACGGCGCCGCCGTCGTTTGTGGTAACTCAATGCAGCATAAAGGATTTCGCCTGATTTGACGAGTCGGCCAAAAGGCCAGGAAAGCTGTCTGAAAGGCTCTCGCGTCCGTCAGACAAAGCTTGTGTGCAGTGCGGAAAAAGGTCCGCTGCGCTATAATCCGAGGGTTATCCCAAAGCCCAGCAGGCTGGTATTTCGCTTGCGGGACATGGCTCGCGCGGTTCGAAAAGCGTTCTCCGGTGCGGTCATGACTGGCTCCGAGGCGGCGCAGTTAGGCGACGCAGTTAGGCGACTTAGCCGGCCCTCCGCCGTGCTCTGGCGCAGGTCGCCAACGCGGCATGCATGGCGGGCTCAGGCATCTCAGAGCCGCGTCGCTGTCATCTTGCCGTCATCCCGCTGGGCAGTCACACAGGTATTCCTACATGGCCGAAGCAGCTCCAACCGAATATTTCATTCAGGGCATTACGTCGACGGGGAAAAAGTTTCGGCCGAGCGACTGGTCGGAGCGGCTCGCAGGCGTGATGTCATGCTTCGGCCCGGGTGCCAAGGGCCCCAACGCTTATCTGCAGTACTCGCTGTACGTCCGGCCCACCATGATCGGAGACCTCAAATGCGTGATCCTCGATTCGCGCTTGCGCGACATCGAACCCATGGCTTTCGATTTCGTTCTGAACTTCGCGAAAGACAATGATCTGGTGGTGACCGAAGCATGCGAGTTGCCGCCTGAGCACGGCACGCAGCAAGGCAAGAATACGCGTTAAAGCGCACGCAGCAGGATCGGCAAAAACAAAAACCCGCAGGTGAACTGACCCCGCAAAGTTGGACAGTTTGCGTTCAGGTTTGAACGGGCTGGGTTCTGTACATCACAGGACTTAGCCCGTTTAACTTCAGCTTGATGCGTTTGTGGTTGTAGTAGTGAATGTACTGTCTGATGCCGGCCTTCAGTGCGTCGATGCTCTCGAACCTGTTCAGGCGGAAGAACTCGGCCTTGAGCGTGCCAAAGAAGCTCTCCATTGCCGCATTGTCATAACAGTTTGCCCTGCGCGACATGCTCTGCGTCAGACCGTGCTGAGCCAGAAGCCTTCGGTAAGCAGGCATCTGGTACTGCCAGCCCTGGTCCGAATGCAGCAACGGGGTGTCCTGAGGACCAAGCTTTGCCAGCGCTTTTTTTAGCATGCCGCTGACCAGATCGAAGACCGGTCGCGTGTTCATCTGATAAGCCACGATCTCGCCGTTATACAGATCCATGACCGGCGAGAGATACAGCTTCTGCCCCAGCACGTTGAACTCCGTCACGTCCGTCACCCACTTCTGATTGGGCTGCTGTGCGCTGAACTCGCGGTTTAACAGGTTCGGCGCAATACGCCCGGCTTCGCCGCGCCAGGAGCGGTATTTCTTCGCCCGCACCAGCGATTTCAGCTTCAGTTGTCTCATCAGACGTTGCACCGTCTTGTGGTTGACGCTCTGGCCCGCCTGCCGGATTACGGCCGTGATGCGCCGGTAACCATAGCGGCCCTTGTGGCGTTCATACACAGCCTTGATCCGGGTTTTGAGGTCCTGGTGCCGCTCGCCGGCATCCAGCACTTTCAACTGGTAGTAGAACGTGCTGCGCGCCAGGCCCGCCGCCTTGAGCAAAGCGGGCATCGGGTGTTGCTGCCGGAGCTCCTGCACTATTTGCGCTTTTTCTTTTGCGCGCCCTGTTTCTTCGCCTGAAGCAGGGCATCGAGCTTTTTTAGATACGCCACCTCCGCGCGCAGGTACTCGTTTTCCTTGAGCAACTGCTCACGCGTGCGCTCATCCGGCGCATTCTCTTCGGTCGGCTTTTCGGGGGTTGGGCGGGTCATTGTTTTGGGGCGCCCTCGTGGGCGGGGCGCCAGGGCATCCATACCGCCCTCATGATACTGGCGTTCCCATTTTGCTATGCAACCTGGGCTACGGATGTCGAACACCGCAGCCACTTGCCGGTATGACAGATCCTTCTGCCACATATGGGTGAGAACTGACATTCTGAACCGCGCGTCGTAGTGACTGAATTTCTTGCGCAATCCATCACGCCCATGCTGCTCGTAGGCCGCCACCCAGTGCTGCAAAACCGAGCGACCCACGTCGTGCCGCTGGGCAAGTACACCAGCACCGGCGACCCCGGCCAGGTATTGCTTCACCACCTTCAGCTTTAACTGCTCACTGTGCTTCGTCATGAAAAACACCCCAAAGGTCGGATCGGTGTCCAACTTTTGGGGTGCAGTTCAAGGCAGCGGGTTTTTTTGTGCCTGAAGCGGAAGCTTCGGCGGGCAGCGTGCCGCGCTCATGCATGAGACGAGTCACGCAGGCGGGGTAGTTGAATCGAGCAAAAAAGCCCGCCGAGGCGGGCTTTTCCGTGCAGCGGAAACAGGAGGTAGCCCACCGAAGCGGGCTGACCGGAATTACTGCGCTGCGGACGCTTGCAGACCCTTGATGGCTGCAGCGAGACGGCTCTTATGGCGAGCCGCTTTGTTCTTGTGAACGATGTTCTTGTCGGCGATGATGTCGATGGTCTTCGACGACACTTGGAAGATTTCAGCGGCCTTGGCCTTGTCGCCGGCGTCGATCGCCTTGCGAACAGCCTTGATAGCCGTGCGGAACTTCGAGCGCAGTGCCGAGTTGTGCGAGTTTGCCTTGGCGGCCTGGCGGGCGCGCTTGCGTGCTTGTGCGGAGTTAGCCATGACGGTTCCTTATCCTGTTCCTGTTTCCAGTACCTGACCTTCAAGTGGTGAGGCGCTGCTTTAATCCGAACTCTTGGAAGCGATTGCCCAAGAGCGCAAAAAGTGTCGAAAAAATCGATCGAACTACGCGAAGGCGGGCCCGTGTTCCGGTGTATTTCGGGGCTGGTTGACGCTTCTTCACGCTTGAATACCGCGTGCTTAATTGCGTGCTTTGACCCCGTCCGAAAGTTAAGCGAGCTTCGAAACCGGCGATTATAGCAACAAAATCAGGCACGTGACAACGGGAAATCGCCGATTCCGATGCGTCGGGCGGCTTGCGCGGTCACAGACCTGTAAGCCCGCCGCGGGCCGCAAGCGTGCCGGCCGCTCCCCAACTGGCGCGCGGGCGATATAAGCGGAGCAATGGAGCGGACGCGCGCCCTCCGTAACAAAAAATGCCAGGGCCGACGCACTGCAGCGAACGTCCGCGGCGAAAAACGGTCCGAATCGCGTTCCGGCTCTCGTCCGCATTTGCGGCACCCGTATAATAAGCGCCCCATGAATCTATTCCGAGCCCTGCTGACGGTCAGCGGCTTCACGCTGCTGTCGCGCGTGACCGGTCTGGCCCGCGAAACGCTGATCGCTCGCGCGTTCGGCGCCAGTCAATACACTGACGCGTTTTACGTCGCCTTCCGCATTCCCAACCTGCTGCGCCGCATTTCCGCCGAAGGCGCGTTTTCCCAGGCCTTCGTGCCGATCCTCGCCGAGTTCAAGAACCAGCAAGGGCACGACGCCACCAAGGCGCTGGTCGACGCGACCTCGACGGTGCTCGCGTGGGCGCTGGCGATCTTCTCGCTGATCGGCGTGGTGGGCGCCTCGGGCGTGGTGTTCGTCGTCGCGTCGGGTCTCGCGCATGAGGGCCAGGCGTACGCGCTCGCGGTCACCATGACGCGCATCATGTTCCCGTACATCATTTTCATCTCGCTGACGTCGCTGGCGTCGGGCGTGCTGAATACGTACAAGAATTTTTCGCTGCCCGCGTTCGCGCCGGTCCTGCTGAACGTTGCGTTCATCGTCGCGGCGCTGTTCGTCGCGCCGCATCTGCACACGCCGGTTTATGCGCTCGCGTGGGCGGTGATCGCGGGCGGCGTGCTGCAATTCGCCGTGCAGCTGCCGGGGCTGAAGAAGATCGACATGCTGCCGCGCATCGGCCTGAACCCGCTGCGTGCGCTCGCGCATCGCGGCGTGAAGCGCGTGCTTTCCAAAATGGTGCCGGCCATGTTCGCCGTGTCGGTCGCGCAGATCAGCTTGATCATCAACACGAATATTGCGTCGCGCATTGGTCCGGGCGCGGTGTCGTGGATCAATTACGCCGACCGCTTGATGGAGTTTCCGACCGCGCTGCTCGGCGTCGCGCTCGGCACCATTCTGTTGCCGAGTCTCTCGAAGGCGCACGTCGACGCCGATCCGCACGAATATTCATCGCTGCTCGACTGGGGGCTGCGCGTCACGTTCCTGCTAGCCGCGCCGAGCGCCGTCGCGCTGTTTTTCTTTGCCCAGCCGCTCACCGCGACGCTGTTCCACTACGGCAAGTTCGACGGCAACTCGGTCGTGATGGTTTCACGCGCGCTGTCGGCCTACGGCGTCGGCCTGATCGGCCTGATTCTCATCAAGATCCTCGCGCCCGGCTTTTATGCGAAACAGGACATCAAGACGCCGGTGAAAATCGGCGTCGGCGTGCTGATTCTCACGCAGTTGAGCAACTATCTGTTCGTGCCGATTTTCTCGCACGCGGGCCTCACGCTGAGCGTCGGGCTCGGCGCTTGCGGCAACGCGCTGTTGTTGTTCCTCGGCCTGCGCAAACGCGGCATCTATATGCCGTCGCACGGCTGGCTCAAATTTTTCGTGCAGTTGCTCGGTGCCTGCCTCGTGCTGGCCGGCGCGATGCACTGGCTGGCGATCAGCTTCGACTGGATCGGCATGCATAGCCGTCCGGTCGACCGGATGGCGTTGCTGGGGGCGTGCCTCGTGCTGTTCGCCGCGCTATATTTCGGTATGCTTTGGCTGATGGGCTTCAAGTACGCGTATTTCAAAAGGCGAGTGAAGTGATCACGATGACGCGGGTTCTCGACTATTTCAGCACGCTCGTCGCCGAGGACGAGAGCCTGCCGCTGACCGAGGCGGCGCTCTCGCTCGCGCAGGACGCTTATCCCGACCTCGATCTGCAAGGCACGCTGGCCGAGATCGACGAGCTGGTGGTGCGCTTGCAGCGCCGCATGCCGGACGACGCCGACATCAAGCAGAAAGTCGGCATCCTGAACCGGTTTTTCTTCCGCGAACTGGGTTTCGCCAGCAACCTCAACGATTATTACGACCCCGACAACAGCCATCTGAACGCCGTGCTCAAGCGGCGCCGCGGCATTCCGATTTCGCTGGCGGTGCTGTATCTGGAAATGGCCGAGCAGATCGGCATTCCGGTGCGCGGCGTGTCGTTTCCGGGCCACTTCCTGCTGCGCGTCACGACGCCCGACGGCGACGTGATGCTCGATCCGACCAGCGGACAATCGCTGTCCGAATCGGAGATGGTGGAAATGCTGGAGCCGTATGTGGCGTCGGCGGGCGAGTCGGTGAGCCGCGCGCTGCGCATCTTGTTGCAGCCGGCCACGCGGCGCGAGATTCTTGCCCGCATGCTGCGCAATCTGAAGTCCACGTATCTTCAGACGGAACGCTGGCAGCGCTTGCTGGCCGTGCAGCAGCGTCTCGTGATCCTGCTGCCGGAAAGCATCGAGGAAGTGCGCGACCGCGGCTTCGCCTATGCGCGGCTCGATTATCTGCGTCCCGCGCTCGAAGACCTCGAGCGTTATCTCGGCGACCGGCCGGATGCCGAGGATGCGACGGTGGTGGAGTCGCAGTTGCATGAACTGCGTCAACGCACCCAACACAACGATCGCGACTGACAGACCGACAATCGGTCGCCGTCCCGCGCGACAAACCAAAACAAAACGCCTGCACGTGACTCATGCGCAGGCGTTTTTTCATTTGCACGCGCATATAAAGCAGCGCGCCGGATGCATCGTTATTTCGGCTGCATGCGGATCGCGCCGTCCAGACGGATCACTTCGCCGTTGAGCATCGGATTGTCGAAAATCTGCTTGGCCAGCATCGCGTATTCCGCCGGTTTGCCGAGGCGCGGCGGGAACGGCACCATCGCGCCGAGCGCGTCCTGCACTTCCTGCGGCATGCCGAGCAGCATCGGCGTTTCGAAGATGCCCGGCGCAATCGTCATTACGCGAATCGCGTTGCGCGACAGGTCGCGTGCGATCGGCAGCGTCATGCCCACCACGCCGCTTTTCGACGCCGCGTAGGCCGCCTGGCCGATCTGGCCGTCATATGCGGCCACCGACGCCGTGTTGATGATCACGCCACGCTCACCGTTCGTATTCGGTTCGTTCTTCGACATCGCCGCGGCGGCGAGCCGGATCATGTTGAAGGTGCCGATCAGATTGATGGAGATGGTGCGCGCGAACGAGTCGAGCGGATGCGGGCCGTCCTTGCCGACCGTCTTGATGGCCGGCGCGACGCCCGCACAGTTGACGAGGCCGCGCAGCGTGCCGAGCTTCGTTGCCGCTTCGACGGCTTGCGTGGCGTCGTCTTCGCGGCTTACGTCGCATTTGACGAACACGCCGCCGAGTTCTTTCGCGAGCGCCTCGCCGGCATCCTGATTCAGATCGGCGAGCACGACCTTGCCGCCGTTCTCGACGAGGAGGCGCGCCGTGGCCGCGCCGAGGCCCGATGCACCGCCGGTGATCAGGAATACGTTGTCACGAATCTCCATGTCTTCTCCTTTGCTACGGTTCAGTAATGTCTCGATCGAATATCTTTTCGATAATCGATTGTAACGGCTATGCTGCAATGCGGAAAGCGAACTGGAGTGGCGGGGCGACTGGTGCGCCACGGCGCGCGGCGAATGCAAACCGCTACGGATGGCTAATTAATGCTGGATGTGACGAATAGAGCAGAGCGCTGCAAGACGCAAAAGCACAAGACGCGCGGCATGCAATAAAAAACCCGCCGGCAAGGCGGGTTTTCGCAGAGCAAACACAGCGAGGAGCGAATTACTTCAACGCCTCGAACACGCGTTCGCGAATTTCATCGACAGTACCGAGCCCTGAAATACGGCGGTATTGCGGCGCCTTCAGCGAGGTCGTGGAATTGCCGTTCTTTGCCCAGTTGTTGTAGTACTCGATCAGCGGTTTGGTTTGCGCTTCATATACTTGCAGACGCTTCTTGACCGTTTCTTCCTTGTCGTCGTCGCGCTGGATCAGCGGCTCGCCCGTCACGTCGTCCACGCCTTCGACTTTCGGCGGATTGAACTTGACGTGGTAGGTGCGGCCCGATGCCGGATGCGAGCGGCGGCCGCTCATGCGCACGATGATCTCCTCGAACGGCACGTCGATTTCCAGCACGTAGTCGATCGCGACGCCGGCCTGCTTCATCGCTTCCGCCTGCGGAATGGTGCGCGGGAAACCGTCGAACAGATAGCCGTTCGCGCAGTCCGGTTGCTGCAGACGCTCTTTCACCAGGTTGATGATCAGCTCGTCGGTGACCAGTTCACCGGCATCCATGAAACGCTTTGCTTCGATGCCGAGCGGCGTGCCCGCCTTGACGGCGGCACGCAGCATGTCACCGGTGGAAATTTGCGGAATGCCGAATTTTTCCTTGATGAAAGTCGCCTGAGTGCCCTTACCCGCGCCGGGCGCACCCAAAAGAATCAAACGCATGTGATATCTCCAGATCTATGTGAATTCTTTGGTGGCGCTGCAGCCATCCCACGATTCGTCAAGGGACCCGCATCGAACTGCCGTTTAGGGTCTCGCGCTGCACATCGAATACGACGGCGCTGCAAGACCGAAATGGTGCGACCGGGCAAACCCTTACTTTCGCTGCTCAACGGGAGGCGCAAAGAGGCGCGCACAACCGTCCGATTATGCCACGGGTTTTTACGCTCAAGACCCGAATAAAGCCTGCACGCGCGCGAGATCGGCGGGCGTGTCGACGCCGGGAAGCGGCACGTCGCGGGTCACGAGCACCGCAATGCGCTCGCCGTGCCACATCGCGCGCAGTTGCTCGAGCGCCTCGGCCTGTTCGATCGGCGAGATCGCAAGGCTCGGGTATGTGCGCAGAAATTGGGCGCGATAAGCGTACAAGCCGATGTGCCTGTGGACGACCACGGGCGCGGGCGGCGTTGGCATCTCAGTGATATTGGGCCAATGCGGCTGATAGGCGTCGCGCGCCCAGGGAATCGGCGCGCGCGAGAAGTACAGCGCGACGCCACGTGCATCGATCACGACCTTGACGACGTTCGGATTGAAGATCTCGGCGGGGTCGGTGATCGGGTGCGCGGCGGTGGCGATCGCGCAGCCGCCGCTGGCCGCGAGGTGCGACGCCACGCCGCACACGAGCGCCGGATCGATCAACGGTTCGTCGCCTTGCACGTTCACCACGATCGTCTCGTTGCTCCAGCCGAATTGCGCCGCGACTTCCGCGAGACGGTCGGTGCCCGACGGATGATCGGCGCGCGTCAGCACGGCTTCGAAGCCGTGCTCGCGGGCCACGTCGAGTACCGACTGCGCGTCCGACGCGATCAGCACCTGTTGCGCGCCCGATTCGCGCGCGCGTTCGGCGACCCGCACCACCATCGGCTTGCCGCCGATGTCGGCGAGCGGCTTGTTGGGCAGACGCGTCGAGGCGAGCCGGGCCGGCACGACGGCGACGAACGGGGGAGGGTTGACGTTAGCGTGGGTCATCGGAAAGACGGGCGGCGGTGGGACGGGGAAGTAAGCGGCCGCGAATGCAGCGGACGCGGACAGGAAAGACTGCACATGCGGATCGCGGACGCAGCGTGAAAACGTGGGTGAGAAGCTCGGCTCAGAAGCTCGGATCAGAAGCACCAACCAGAAGCACGACTCGGTGGCGCTGCTCAAACCCACGGGGCGCCGCGACCGCAGCCGCCTCGCGCAAGCAAAGCCGATCCAGCGAACTCAAGCCACGGAGCCCGGATTCAGATCCACCGGCGTGCCTTCCACGGTCTGCCGCGCTTCGTCGACGAGCATGACGGGAATGCCGTCGCGGATCGGGTAGGCGAGCTTGTCCGCGTTGCAGATCAGTTCCTGCGCGGCGCGGTCGTAGCTGAGCGGGCCCTTGCAGATCGGGCAGACGAGAATTTCAAGCAGGCGAGCGTCCACGGACTTTCTCCACAACTAATGCAATGAGGCGATGATCGAGCGCGGCTTCGACCGGGACAACCCAGATGCGCGCGTCGTGCCAGGACCCTAATTTTACCGCATCCTTTTCCGTTATCAGGATGGCATCGGCGTCCACGTCGGTAAACGGATTGCGCTCGAACGCGTAGTGATCGCGCAGCGCGCGGGTGGCGGGCGTGAGACCGGCGGCGCGCAGCGTGGCGAAAAAGCGCTCCGGCGCACCGATGCCGGCTGCGGCCAGCACGCGCTCGCCCTGGAATTGCGCGAGCGGACGGCGCAGCGCCGGATTGTCGAGATGCCACGCGTCGGCGGGCGCCAGTTGCAGCGCGAACGTGTTCGGCCACGCGGGCAAGGTACGCGCATACGGATCGTTGATCAGCGTCGCGTCGCGGCGGCGCGACAGCGGCTCGCGCAACGGCCCGGCCGGCAGCAGAAAACCGTTGCCGCCGAGCCGGTGGTCGAACACGACCAGTTCGGCGTCGCGCGCGAGACGGTAATGCTGCAAACCGTCGTCGCTCACGATCACGTCGACGTCGCGATGCGCGGCGCACAGCGTCTGCGCGGCCGCCACGCGATCCGGACAGACCCACACCGGCGCGCCGGTGCGGCGCGCGATCAGCAACGGCTCGTCGCCGCCGACGCTCGCTGCGGAGGCGGGCGTGACCGGCGTCGGCTTTTTCACGCGTGCGCCGTAGCCACGCGACACCACGCCGGGTTCGAAGCCCGCCGCGCGCAGGGCTTCGACCAGCGCGATCACGGTCGGTGTCTTGCCGGTGCCGCCGACGGTCACATTGCCGACCACCACCACCGGCACGCCGACGCGCACGGACTTCAGCCAGCCGAGCGAGAAGGCGGCGCGGCGCGCGGCGGCAATCGCGCCGAACACGCAGGCGAAAGGCGTCAGCGCCCACGCAAGCGGGCCGCGCTGTTGCCATTCACGCGCAAGGCGGGCTTCGAAGCGGTCGTTGAGGTTGCTCATCGGCAGGCCGCATGAACGAGCGGCGCGCCGCTCGTCGCAAAGGTCGGGGACGGCGACGCGGAGGCGCTAGGCGCAATACGCGGGGCAGGCATCAACGCGGTTCTCCTGGCGGTCGAAAAAGTGAAGCGGAAATGAAGCTGCGGCGGCATCCCATGCATTTGCGCCGCATGCCACGCCGTATGCCGTAATGGCGGGTCCGGCGCAGCGTTCGGCATGCCGTCGAACCCGCCACTCTAGCGCGCGTGCGTCCCGCCCGGCAAGTCGCGGGCCTCGCGCCGCGCGCCGGGCGAGCGCATCGGACGATGCCCACAGCCTGTGGATAACTTTGTGGAAAACCTGCCATCCAATGGGCCGGGAGGGCCGTCGCGAGTACTGCTGATCGGCAATCATTCTCGTTGGTGAGATAGAAATACGATATAAATCAAAGGCATGCCTGGAATTCACGTGATCTGGCGAATGCTCTGGCGGTATTCGTCGAGCGCGTCCCGCCATGTGGACACTTTTAACAATTCAACCGCGGTGCTGGACGCCGATAGCCGGTCGGTCTATCGTCTGTCCGGCCAGTCACGGATATTCCCTGCATGAATCCCGAAAGTCCTTTTTCTTCGTCCGCCATGCCCGGCGGTGAGATCGTCGTTCCCGTGTCCGCGCTCAATCGAGCGATCGGCACGATGCTCGAACGCTCGTTTCCGCTCGTCTGGGTGGCCGGAGAAGTGTCGAACTTCACGCGCGCCGCGAGCGGCCATTGGTATTTCTCGATCAAGGACGCGCAGGCGCAGATGCGCTGCGTGATGTTCCGCGGCCGGGCGCAGTACGCGGAGTTCACGCCGCGCGAAGGCGACCGCATCGAGGTACGCGCGCTCGTGACCATGTACGAGCCGCGCGGCGAACTGCAACTGAATGTCGAGGCGGTACGCCGCACGGGGCAGGGGCGTCTGTACGAAGCGTTCTTGAGGCTCAAGGCGCAGCTCGAAGCCGAAGGGCTCTTCGCCGCTGAACGGAAACGCGCGTTGCCGGCCCATCCGCGCGCGATCGGCATCGTGACGTCGCTGCAGGCCGCCGCGTTGCGTGATGTGTTGACCACTTTGTGCCGCCGCGCGCCGCATATTCCGGTGATCGTCTACCCGGCGCCGGTGCAGGGAGTGGGTGTGAGCGCCAAACTCGCCGCGATGGTCGACGCGGCGAGCGCGCGGCGCGAAGTCGACGTGCTGATCGTGTGCCGCGGCGGCGGCTCGATCGAAGACCTGTGGGCGTTCAACGAAGAAGTGCTGGCGCGCGCGATCGCGGAAAGCGCGATACCGGTGGTGAGCGGCGTCGGTCACGAAACCGATTTCACGATCGCCGATTTCGCCGCCGACGTGCGCGCGCCCACGCCGACCGGCGCCGCCGAACTCGTCAGTCCGCAGCGCGTGTTGTTGTTGCGCGAACTCGATCATCGGCACGCGACGCTCGCGCGCGGCTTCGGCCGCATGATGGAGCGGCGCGCGCAACAGCTCGACTGGCTCGCGCGCAGGCTCGTGTCGCCGGCCGAGCGCCTTGCGCGGCAACGCACGCATCTGCAGCAACTGAGCGTGCGCCTGGCGTCGGCGGGCGCGCGTCCGGTGCGTGACGCGCGAGCGCGGTTTTCTCTGCTGCAGATGCGCTGGCAGCGCTGGCGTCCGGACCTCGCCGCGCATCAGGCAAAGCTCGGCAATCTCACGCAGCGGCTGGACGCGGCATTGTTACGCCAGCATGAACGTCAGACCGCGCGCATTGCAACACTTGCCGCGCGGCTCGAAGTGCTGAGTCCGCAGCGCACGCTCGAGCGTGGTTATGCGGCCGTGCTGGATGCGCAAAGCGGACGCGCGGTGCGCGCGCCGTCGTCGTTGAAACCGGGCCGGCGCCTCACGGTGCATCTCGCGGAAGGCGCCGCGGACATCGCGCTCGCCGATGTGCAACCGCGCCTTACCGACGGTTTCTGACATTTTGCCGACAGCCCGCAGCGGCGTATTTTCGACCTTCGCATGGACCGGGCACACGCGATGCGAGAGCACTCATTACGCTTTATTCGCGGCAGTTTCACCGATGCCGTGCATAAAGTCCGTTGGTTTGCGGGGTTATTCCAACTCGCCTACAATCGAGTGCTCTATAGCGTTATCCGCAGACTCCCCACAACAGATACAGACAGAAGGAAAGCACCATGGAACATACGCTCCCGCCGCTGCCGTTCGCGAAAAACGCACTCGCTCCGCACATGTCGGAAGAGACGCTCGAATTTCACTACGGCAAGCATCACCAGACCTATGTGACCAACCTGAACAATCTGATCAAGGGCACGGAGTTCGAGAACCTGTCGCTTGAAGAAATCGTCAAGAAGTCCTCCGGCGGCATCTTCAACAACGCGGCTCAAGTGTGGAACCACACGTTCTTCTGGAACAGCCTGTCGCCGCAAGGTGGCGGCGCACCGACCGGCGCGCTGGCTGACGCGATCAACGCCAAGTGGGGTTCGTTCGACAAGTTCAAGGAAGAGTTCGCGAAGACCGCGGTCGGCACGTTCGGCTCGGGCTGGGCATGGCTGGTGAAGAAGGCAGACGGTTCGCTCGACCTGGTGTCGACGAGCAATGCCGCCACGCCGCTGACCACCGACGCCAAGGCACTGGTCACGATCGACGTGTGGGAACATGCGTACTACATCGACTATCGCAATGCGCGTCCGAAATTCGTCGAGGCATACTGGAACATCGTCAACTGGGAATTCGCGTCGAAGAACTTCGCGTGACATTGCCGGTGAGCTTGAGTGCGGCGCGATAGACAGGCTGGGCAATCCAGGCGCGGCGTTGTGCGGTAAAGCTTGATAGCTGACAAGAAAGCCCTCGAACGTGAGGGCTTTTCTTTTTTGTGGCGCTGGGTTTGGTGTGGTTGCCGGAAGCCGATTCGCCGATAAAGGGGTATAGCCATTGCTCGCCGTGCTGCGTCGGTGAAACGCGCGAGCGATGCGTAGGATTGCTTCTCACGCGCTGCGGCACGTCGTCTAGCTTTGGACCTGCTGTGCGTGCGCGGGCCTATGGCTCCTGTGCCACGGCTGACACAATCTTTGTCACAGATAGTAACCACACCAACACGCGTAACGCTCGCGCAGGCCGCCGGCGGCGCGTCCATATGTAAGCGAAAAACATACGGTAACCATCTCGTAAACACGATTTGCGCGGATTGGCCTAACGTGTGTTTCCCATCCCATGCAAGCTGCGCCACCATGATCTCAAGTCTTAAACCGATGCGCGTCGCGTTACCTGTCGGCGCCGTCGCACTCGCGTTCCTCGGCGGCTGTGCGGTGGTGCCGCCGAGCGGTCCCTCCGTGGTCGCGCTGCCGCGCAGCGGCCAGTCGCTCAACCAGTTCCAGCAGGACGACTACGCGTGCCGCGATTACGCCTTCCGCTCCTCTGACGCGACGGGCGCGTCGCAGAGCTCCACCGCGAACAGCGTCAACAGTGCCGCCGTCGGCACGCTCGGCGGCGCCGCGGT
>DASPZL010000273.1:0-11562 GCA_035636295.1 Paraburkholderia sp. | reverse complement strand
TGGTCGGCGGTGCTTTCGCTTGCGGGGCGGCCCGGCGTGGCAGGCGCGGCGGCCGCGCCGGGCGCGAGAGTCGAGAAAATCGGTTCGAGCCGCTTCACGATTTCGGTCTCGCCGCCGATCATCAGGCAGTAGCCGCGCTCGCGCCCCGCCACGCCGCCGCTGGTGCCGACGTCCACATAATGAAGTTTGCGTTCGGCCAGCTCGGCGCCTCGGCGGATGTCGTCGTGGTAATAGGAGTTGCCGCCGTCGATCACGATGTCGCCGGGTTCCAGCAAGGGCACGAGCTTATCGAGCGTCGCATCGACCACCGCGGCGGGCACCATCAGCCATACCGCGCGCGGCTTCTCGAGTTGCGCGACCAGCGCCTCCAGCGACGACGCGCCCGCCACGCCTTCCTGCTTCAGCTTCTCCACCGCCGCGGGCTGCACGTCGTAGGCGATACATTGCTGAGCGCCGTTCGTCAGGCGGCGCACCATGTCGGCGCCCATGCGTCCCAATCCAATCATGCCTAGCTGCATATCTCGCTCCGGAAAGTGCTTCTTTACGGTGGTCGATCTGGTTCTGCGTGCCGCGGCGATTCTGAGGCTTCGCCGGCGGCCTTAGTGGTTACGTGGTTACGCCATTCCTGGTCACGTCACCGCATGGTTACCTGGCTACGCGGCTATCTGGTTGCCCGGCTCCACTAACTGTAGTTGCATTTACGCCTATGCGGACATCGCGCACAGGACAAAAGGTAGCAGCCTTGCATCGTCCGTGCAGCCAAGCGGGCATCGGCCAGCTCATCGCCCCCTATTGCCGCCGCGCCTGAACCCTGCCGTACTGCTCGCGCGCGAAACGCCGCACCGCCCGCCACATCAGCGGATAGCGATAACCCGGCACCGCGAACAGCACCAGCGCGCACAGCGCCAGCAAACCGCAGAACAGAAACGTGCCGCGATAGCTGAACGCCTGCACCAGCAAACCCGACAACACGCCCGAGAGGATCGAGCCGACCCGCGCCGCGTTGAAGAACAGCGCAGTGGCGCGGCCCGGCGACCGCGGCATCAGGTCCTGCACGTAGGTCATGCCGAGGCACGAGGTCACCGCAACGACGAACGCGTTGAGAATCTGCATCGGGATCAGCACATGGACGCTCCCCGCCAGCGACATCGCGACGAAATACGCCGCGTGAACCGCTGCGCAAGCGGCGAGCCAGTTCGGCTTGTGCAGCGCGGACGACTTCGCGCCCAGCGCGAGCATCATCGGAATTTCCATCAACGCGCCGAGGCCGAGCATGACCGACACGTCCAGATGCGTGCCGTCCAGGCCGTGCACGATGTAGAGCGGCAGCACGATCATGGTGGCGTTCGCGGCGAGGCCGAGCAGCGTGAGCGCGGCCACCGCGCGGCGAATGTCGTTCGGCGACGCGACGCCGGGCAAGTGCTCATGCGCCTCTTCGCCCGGCGTGGTCAGCGGCGGCACGGTAATCGAAGCCGACGGCTCCGAGGCCGTGTCTTCCACCGTGTGATCGCCCAGATGGCCTTGCGGCTCCCGCATGCGCCAGACGATGACCGCGCAGGCCGCGAAACTGGCGGCGGCGAACAGGAAGAGCCCGTAAAAGCCGGTGCCGGCGAGCACCAGCGCGCCCACCGCCGGACCGAACACCCACGCCGCTGACAGAATGGTCCGCAAGGTGGCGCTGGCGAACGCGCGTTCCGCCGGATCCGGCACCGGCAGCGCCGCGCGGCTGAACGAAAACACCATCGAGATGGCCGAGCCGCCCGCGCCGATAAAGACGATGCCGACCACCAGCAACAGCCGGTAGTCACGCACCACGCATAGACACAGATAGCCGAGCGCGGCGGCCACGAGCGCCGCCAGCAATAGCGGCCGATGCCGTCCGCTCGCATCGCTCCAGCGGCCGGCGAAGGTGCTGGCGAGCACCCCGCTTGCCGCGATCAGCGTCATGAATATGCCGAGCCTGAACGGCGTCATGCCGGCGCGCTCCACGCCGAACAGCGACAGATAGGGAGCGGTGAAGGACATCGCCACACCTAGCATCAGCGTGGCGGCGGCGAGCGGCTTGAAGCCGGGAATGCGCAGCAGGTCGAAAAAACGTGAGGTTTTCAACACGAGGGGCGGTGGGGTCAGGGAAAGCGAGCCCGCGGGCGCGAGGCGCGCCGCGGACTTCGTGGCCGGAACGACCGGGGCATTATCGGCTCAGGTCGCGGGCGCGTAAACCCGCGCCACCGTATCCCAATTTATATTTCGCGCCCTTATCGACTAGCGGTCGATGCGGCGCGAGTTATTTGCCGTCCGTTGCGCGCATGTGCTGCGCTTGCGCCTTGTAGTCGTAGGTCGGGTAGAACTCGGTGCGATAGCCGCCCCACGCAGTCGTCTCGACCGCCCGGTTGACTTCGCGCAGACGGCTCGCCGGCACGCGCAGCGTGACCACCTGGCCGATGCCCATCATCACGTACCACGACACGACTTCGATGCCGGGCGGCGGAAAGGTCTTGAAGAATCCTTGTGCGCGCAACTGGTCGTTGATTTTCGGCAGCGGCTTGGATTCGTCGTGACGCAGGAAGATGGTGAGCAGGAAAGTGTCGTCGGGCGCCGCCGCGGACGGTGTGGCCGGCGCGGACTCGGCGGCATTGCCGGCGTTGGCGGCGGCCGGCGCGCTGAGCACCGGCGCGGCGGCGGGGTCGGCGCCATAGGCAAGCGGCGCGGCACACAGCGCCGGCACCAGCGCCGCGCCAATGACACTGCGCGCACCGCGGCGCACAACGGTGGAGAACGTGGCGAAGCTGCTGCTTATGGCAATTGCAATTGGCATGAGATGCCTCCGTGTCGGCGTGGAACATTCCTGACGATGTGCTCCGGTACGCTTGCTCCGTTGCACTGGTACGAGTGCTACGAGTGCCCGATGCCTGGCAATATCCGTTCCTCGCCTGCACCTTTCAGAAGGGTGTATCCGCGCCTTTCGAGGGTCCAGCGGTGCCACTGATTGCCATAGACGCCGCACGCCACGCCGAATACAACCGACAGCACCAGTCCGATCAAGCCGGCCGTTTCGCCCCACAAGTCCGCGAAGAACAGCACCGTGTTGATCGCGAACATAACGAACGACGCGAACCACATTCTCTTCGACAAGGCCCAGACGAAGCCCAGCAACAATGCGCCCCAACTGAAGCCGGTGGCGACCGCGACGGTTTCGTCCTTGCCCGGATACCGCAGATAAATCCTTTCTCCCATTTTCCTTCCTGAATCCTTTCTGAACGCAATGGCTCACCGGCTCGTGGCGGCGAATGGCCATGTTTAACACGCCGTGGTGGCAGGCATGCAAGTTTGCATCAAATTCGCGCAATAACGCGTCCGCGGGCAACAGTTGCCCGACACGACGCCCTAAACAATGAATGCTGTCTGCAAGCTTCGAGGCAAGCGCGGCCCCGCTGACGATCCTGACCATAGCTGCTACTCTTACCGAATCCAGGCGCCGGGCGCTTCCGTGGCAGCGGAAAATGGCGCCGGCACAGGTCAACAAGCTTCGGAGCACGCATGACCACTCGAACAGCCTATTCCACCAAAGCCCCGTCGCGAGCCGAACTCGACACCTTGCCGGGCGCAACGGTGATCGAATTCGGCACGGACTGGTGCGGCTACTGCCAGGGCGCGCAAGCGTCGATTGCGAAAGCGTTCGAGCCGCATGCCGGCGTCAGGCATCTCAAAGTTGAAGACGGCCCCGGCCGGCCGCTGGGCCGCTCGTTCAAGGTCAAGCTCTGGCCCACGCTGGTTTTCATGCGCGACGGAGTCGAAGTCGCGCGCGTCGTGCGCCCGGCCGGCGCCACGGAGATCGCCCAGGCGTTCACGTCCCTATGAACCGCGCGCCGCCCGCGAGCGTCAGCGGCGCAATCCCGCCGCCGTAAGCCGGGCACGTCGCGCTTATCGAACACACCGGACACCCCAGGCATATCGGCCACCTATCATGCGACAAGCCCTCCACCACCTGAGCGTCAAGGCCCGCAGCCGCGGGCTCGTCGAATTCACCGACGAAGCGCGCCGCTTCGTCGCCGCGCAGTCGATCAGCACCGGCCTGCTCACGCTGTTTTGCCGTCACACGTCCGCCTCGCTGCTGATCCAGGAAAACGCCGACCCCTCGGTGCAGCGCGATCTGGAACGCTACTTCGCGAGCCTCGCGCCCGAGGACGCCGAGCGCTACGAGCACGACGCCGAGGGGCCCGACGATATGCCGGCCCACCTGCGCACGGCGCTTACGCAAGTGCAATTGACGGTGCCGGTCGAGCACGGGCAGATGGTGCTCGGCACATGGCAGGGTTTGTATCTGTTCGAACATCGCCGGCACACGCAAGCTCGTGACATCGTGCTGCATCTGATTGGAGAATAGGCAACGTCGGGGCAACGTTGTTCGAACCTGCGTTTGCTGCAAGATTTCATCCGCGAACCGGATCAAAGGGAGCACACCTCATGGACACCCGTAGCGAGCTGCAAGCCACCGTCAATGCAATGGTCCAACCCGGCAAGGGCCTTCTCGCCGCCGACGAAAGCGGCCCGACCATCGCCAAACGCTTCAAGACGATCGGCGTCGAATCCAGCGAGGAAAACCGCCGCGCCTATCGCAACCTGCTGCTTACCACGCCGGGTCTCGGCGAGTTCGTAAGCGGCGTGATTCTCTACGAAGAAACGCTCGGCCAGAAAGCGGACGACGGCACGCCGTTCCCGCAACTCGCCGCAAGCAACGGCATCGTGCCCGGCATCAAGGTGGACCTGGGCAAGATTCCGCTCGCGCTCGCCCCCGGCGACGAAATCACGCAAGGTCTCGACGGCCTCGCCAAACGTTTCGTCGACTACAAGCGGCAAGGCGCGCGCTTCGCCAAATGGCGCGCGGTGTACAACATCACGGCGAGTTTGCCGGGCCGTCTTGCGATCGAAGCGAACGCCGATTCGCTGGCGCGCTACGCGGCGATCTCGCAGGAAGCCGGCATCGTGCCGATCGTCGAACCGGAAGTGCTGATGGACGGCGACCACTCCATCGAACGCAGCGCCGAAGTCACCGAGGCCGTGCTGCACGAGGTCTTCCATGCGCTGCACCGGCATAGCGTGGTGCTCGAACATATCCTGCTGAAGCCGAGCATGGTGCTTGCGGGCTCGGAGCATGCGCAGCAATCGGCTACCGCCGACATCGCCGCCTATACCGTGCGAATACTCAAGCGCACGGTGCCGTCGGCCGTGCCGGGCATCGTGTTTCTATCGGGCGGGCAAACGCCGGAAGAGGCAACAGCCAATCTGGACGCGATGAATCGGCTCGGGCCGCTGCCCTGGAATCTGAGCTTCTCGTATGGCCGCGCCTTGCAGGAACCGCCGCTGCAAGCGTGGCGAGGCGACGCAAGCAATGTGAGGGAGGCGCAGCAGGCGTTGCTCAAGCGCGCACGTCTGAATAGCGCGGCGGCGCTCGGCAAGTACGAGGCGGCGCAGGAAAAGGGCTAGCCATCTCAGACGAGACCGGTGCGGTTGGTGGCGATGCGATCAATCTTGTCGAGCAACGCCTGCAGTGAAACCGGCTTGCCAAGATGGCCGTCATAGCCCGCGCGGATGGCCCGCGTGGCGTCCTGCGGACGGCCGAAGCCGGTCAACGCGAGCGCCGGCACCGAGGTCATGCCCGGCAGTTTGCGCAGCGCGGCGATCAGTTCGTAGCCGTCCATGCCGGGCATGCCGATATCCGAGAGGATCAGATCGAACTGCTGATGCGTGGCGATCGCCAGCGCCGCCGTGCCACTGGTTTGCGGCCACACCTGCGCGCCTTCGAGTTCGAGCAGGCTCTGGAACGCCTGCAAACTTTCCGCCGCATCGTCGACCAGCAGAATCCGCATGCCCTTGAGCAAACTCGCGTCGCCGGGCATTTCGCGGGTCTCGCTTTGCGTCGTCGTGCTGTTGGCCGGCAGCCAGACGCGAAAACGCGCGCCCTTGCCGACGCCCGCGGACTCCGCCTGCACGTGCCCGCCATGCATTTCCGCCAGTTGCTTGACGAGCGCCAGCCCGATGCCCAATCCGCCGCTATGCCGACGGTGCGAACCCTCGGCCTGGCTGAACATGTCGAAGACGTTTGGCAGGAACGCCGGTTCGATGCCGCGCCCGGTATCGCGCACCTCGACACAGGCATGGCCGTCTTCGCGCGACAGCGTCAGCGTGATGCGCCCGCCCGGCGGCGTGAACTTCACCGCGTTGCTGACGAGGTTCCACAAAATCTGCTCGAAGCGCACCGGGTCCGCGTCGATGAAGAACGGTTCGGCCACACCCTTCACGCTCACGCTCACCTGGTGCGCCAGCGCTTCAGCCTCGATCGCGCTGCTCACCGACGCCGTGATCGCCGCGATGTCCACCCGCGAGCGATCCAGCGCCAGCTTGCCGGTGCGCACGCGCGAGAGATCGAGCAGGTCGTCGATGATTTTCGCGAGGCTGATCACCGAACGGCGGATCGCGTCGGCCGCATCGTGCACGACCGGCACGCCTTGCGTGGACGGCGCGCGGTCCAGCATGTCCGCTTTCACGTGAATCAGGTTCAGCGGGTTCTTGAGCTCGTGCGAAAGCACCGCGAGGAACTCGTCCTTCAGACGGCTCGCCGCCTCCACCTTCTGCCGGACCGAGCGTTCCAGCGAAATCTTGCGTTGCTCGAGCGCCTCGGTGCCCTTGCGCTGCGTCAGGTCGCGCACGATCTTCGCGAAGCCGCTGAAATTGTCCGACGACACTGGTGTGATCACGCCGCTGCAATAGAGCCGCGTGCCGTTTTTGTGGACGTACCAGCGTTCGTCCTCCACGCGGCCGTCGGTCTGCGCGCGCCGCCGCTCGGTGGCGGGTTCGTTCGCTTCGCGTTCTTCCGGCAGATAGAGGCCGTCGAGCAGCTGCCCCGCTATCTCGCTCTCGCTATAACCGAAGATCCGCTCCGCGCCCTTGTTCCACGTCACCACCCGGCCATCCATGTCCTGCACGATGATCGCGAAGTCGTTGGTGCTTTGCGCGGCGAGATGCAGGCGCTCTTCGCCGACACGCACCAGCTGTTCGGCACGCCGCAGCGCCGTGATGTCGACGATGGTCAGCACCGCGCCGTCGATGTGATCGTCGGTGGTGCGATATGGCGAGAGCCGCGAGAGGAAATGGCGCCCGTCGGTGCCGCGAATCTCGCGCTCGATCAGTTGCAGCGATCCGAAAACGGTAGTCGTATCCTCGGCGAGTTGCGGATAATCGAGCCGGTGCGTGATGTCGTGCAGCGGGCGCCCCAGATCGGAGGGAATCACGTTGAACAGTTCCGTCGCGGCCGGCGTATAGCGCTTGATGCGTATCTCGCGGTCGACGAACAGCGTGGCGATGCCGGTGGAGGCAATCACGTTCTGCAGGTCGTCTTTCGCCTTGCCGGTCTCCTCGATCTTGGCCTGCAACTCCGCGTTGACGGTAAACAGTTCCTCGTTCAACGATTGCAGTTCTTCCTTGCTGGTCTCGAGTTCCTCGGTGGCGGCGCGCAGTTCCTCGTTGATCGCCTGCAATTCCTCGTTCGATGCCTTCAGTTCTTCGGTCGAAGCGTCGGATTGCTCGATCGTCGAGCGCAATTCCTGTTTCGTGCGATGCAGTTCGTCCTCGAGATGCACCAGCAACGAATCCTGCGCGGCCGGACTCGCCGGCTCGCCACGCACCGTGGTGGCCGCGACCTCCTCGAACAGCACCAGCGCGAATTCCAGCGCATCCTCGGTGCGCCGGTACGGGCGCACGATTATCCGTACGCTCGCCTCACCCGTGAATTCGATCACGGCCGTCGTCACCTCGTTATTGTCGCGCATGGCCTGGAACAGTGCGGCGCGCAGTTGCAGGCGCAAGGCCGGATTCACCAGCATGATCAGGTTGTACGACGGCTCGCCGCGCACGAAACGCAGATAACGGCCGGCATGCTCGGACATGTGCAGAATGTTCGCGTCCGTATCGACCACGACGCTCGGCGGCGCATACAGTTCGAGAATCCGATGATGCAGCGCGGAGAACGGCAAGGCCTGTGGCAGCGGCTGCGCCGGTCCCGCGCTGGCGACGGCGCTCACGCCGCCATGCTGAACGACCGGTACGCTGATCGGCAGACGCACGGCGCTCGTCACCATGTTCGCGCGATAGATGCGGTGTTTCTTGTCAACCGGCGTGAACAGGTCGCCGGCGGCCTCCGCGGATTCCGAACTGCCGAGCAGCAGATAGCCGCCCGGTTGCAACGCGAAGTGAAACATCTGCAGCACCTGGGTCTGCACGTTGCGGTCGAGGTAGATCAACAGATTGCGGCACGACACCAGGTCGACGCGCGAAAACGGCGGATCGCGCAGCACGTTATGCACGGCGAACAACACCCTCTCGCGGATGGTCTTGCTCACGCGAAAGTGCGAGCGCTCCGGCGTGAAGAACTGGCGCAGGCGTTGCGCGGAAACATCCGCGGTGATCGACTCCGGATAGAGGCCCGCGCGGGCGAAAGCGATCGCGCGTTCGTCGATGTCGGTGGCGAACAGCTGGATCGGTATCCCATCATGCCGCTCGGGATGTTCGGCGAGCAGCATGGCGAGCGAATACGCTTCTTCCCCTGTCGCGCAGCCGGCGATCCAGGCGCGCAGCGCGTCGTCCTCGGATTTCTTCTGGAACAGCTTGGGCACGATCTCGCGCTCGACGACCTCGAAGGTGTCCCGGTCGCGAAAGAAATTGGTTACACCGATCAGCATGTCCTTGAGCAGCGCCGGCGTTTCTTCGGGATGCGTGAGGACGTAGTCCTGGTAGGCTTGCAGATCGGGAATGCCGTTGACCTGCAGGCGGCGCTCGATGCGCCGCAGGATCGTGGCGCGTTTGTAGTGGCGGAAATCGTGGCCGGTGCGTGCGCGCAGCGTGGCGAGTACGCCGAGCAACGCGCGTTCGGCGTTGGAAGCCGGATCGGGCTGCGCGACGGCAAGCGTCTCGGGTTCGTCGTCCGCGGGCGGCAGGCGGATCGCGCGGGCGTTGTCGGCCAGCTCGCGCAGTTTGCGCGGCATGTCCGCGACCGGCAGCACGATGTCGATCATGCCGGTGGCCAACGCGTTCTGCGGCATTTCGGCGTGTTCGGCGTCCGAAGGCTCCTGCGCGATCGTCACGCCGCCCTGCTCCTTGATACGGCCGATGCCGGTCGCGCCGTCCGCCCCCGTGCCCGAGAGCACGATGGCGATCGCCCGCTCGCGGTGCGCGTCGGCGAGGCTGCGGAAAAACAGATCGATGGCGATGGGCCGGCCGCGCGGGCGGTCGGATTCGGTGGGCGTGAGATGGCCGTCGTCGAGTGAAAGATCGTGCGACGGCGAGATCACATAGACGTGATTCTTTTCCACCTGAACCGGGTGCTGCACCTGGCGCACCGGCATGCCGGTGGCGTGCTGGAGCACCTCGTCGGCGCTGCTCGCGTGATCGGGCGACAGATGCAGCACCACGACGAAGGCCATGCCCATGTCGGCCTCGGCGTTCTCGAAGAAGCGCAGCAGCGCCTGCACGCCGCCCGCGGAAGCACCGATGCCGACGACCGGAAAGTCCAGTGCGCCGGCGCCGGGCGTGACGGTTCCCGCCGGCTTGCCGGCGGCGTTGCCGGACTCCGCTTTCATGCCTGCTTGCGTGCTCGGTTGCGCAGTCGTCCGCGTAGCCGCTTGAGACGCTCCTGCCTCACTGCCGCCCATACCCATCCCTTGTGTGCTGCGTCTCTGCCGGCCTCGCCCCTGTGGCGGCGATGCGCCCCGGCGGCCTCAACCCGCATTGTCGCGTGTGTTGGGCCGCATTGCAAAGGCCGGCATGCCCCCGCCCGGGGACGCATGCCGGGTCCGATGCGCGCTTTACTGCCCCTTGGTATCGCTGCTCCTGTGCAAGAAAGAAGCGGATGCGCCGGCACGGCCAGATACGCAATCTCCCGATCTTTTTTCAGCAAGGGGTGTGCCACGTGTGATGAGGCACTTCGAACACGCCGGCCAGGGCGGCGCGCGGCGCATGGCTCACGTTTCGCAAGCCACCAGCGCATGCAGTTCGTCGATATTGAACGGCTTGGCGAGGATCGCCACGCCGAGGCGGCGCGCGCGTTCCAGTTCGTCGGCGTAGCCGGTCATCAGCGCGATTTTCTGCGCCGGCCACGCGCTGCGGACTTTTTCCGCCAGGTCGATGCCGTTCAGCTTGCCCGGCATCTGGATGTCGGACAGCACGAGTTCGAAGCGCGCGCCGCCCGTGAGCACGTCGAGCGCCTGGTCGGCGGTGGGTTCGTGACGCACCTCGCAGCCGAAGGTCTCCAGCACGGCGGTCACGCCGGCCGCCACGTCCTCGTTGTCTTCCACGAGCAGCACCATGCCGACCGGGCCGGGCGCCGGTTGCCGCGCCGTTTCGACGTTCGCGGCCGGCGCCGCCTTCTGGCGCTCGCGATAGCGCGGCAAATACAGCCTGACCGTCGTGCCGCTGCCCGGCACGCTGTCGATTTTGGCGGTGCCGCCGGCCTGCTCGCACATCGACAGCACCTGCGCGAGACCGAGTCCCGTGCCCGAGCCGCGCAGCCTGGTCGTGAAAAGCGCTTCGAACGCGCGCCGGGCGACCGTTTCGGGCATGCCCTCGCCGTCGTCGGAACAGGCGATCAGCACGTATTCGCCGTCGGGCAGCAAGGTATCGCTGCCGACCAGCCGGTTGTTCTGGCAGCGGATCACGAAGCGGCCGCCGCGCGGCATCGCATCGCGTGCGTTGACCGCCAGGTTCATGATCGCGAATTCGAGGTCGGTCGGATCGGCCAGCACCGGCCAGACGTTATCGACCATATTCAAGGCTAATTCGACGTTGTCGCCGAGCGCCGCATCGATCAGCGGCGTGGCGGCCGGCAGCCATCTGGAAAGATCGAGCGGTTCCTGCTTGAGCGGCTGCTTTCGCGCCACGCTCAACAGGCGCCGCGTAAGCGACTCGGCGGTCGCCGTGGCGCGCTCCACCGCGAGCACTTCCTTCTCGACGTTGTTGTAGCGCTTGAGCCGCGCGAGTTCGATATTGGCCGACACCACCATCAGCAGATTGTTGAAATCGTGCGCCACGTTGGCGACGAGATTGCCGAGCGCGCCCATGCGTTGCAACTGCCGGCTCGACGCCTCCGCCGATAGCCGCATCGCCACTTCACCTTGCCAGCGCTCCCACGCGCGGCGCTCGCCTTCGAGCTGACGCAACGAGTACAGCACCAGCAGCCAGATCGCGATGCAGGGCACGGCCGTGAGCGCGGCGATCATCAAGAAGTGCCGACGCCATGCGTCGACGATGGCGGTCGTCGCGTAGGCGCTCATCACATAGAGCGGATAGCCGCCGACGCGGCGAAACGCGAGCAGGCGCTCGACACCGTCCACCGTCGAGTTCAGACGAATGTGGCCGACCACCTGCCGGTCGCGCAACGCCTTGGCGAAGGCGCTCTGCGCCTTGGGGTTCGCTCCCGCGGGCCACGGCGGATAGCGCACGAGCAGATTGCCGTCCTGACGATACAGGCCCGACGAGAGCGACGGGTCGCCATTGGTCAGGTCACGATAGAAG
>DASPZL010000272.1:0-12781 GCA_035636295.1 Paraburkholderia sp. | reverse complement strand
GGCGGTGTAGATGTCGATGAAGCCGACCACGACGACTACGCGCTTCGCCGGACTCTTCACGAGCCGCACTTTCGCCTGCAAGGTCACGGCGCACGTGCCCTCGGTGCCGACCAGCGCACGCGCGACGTTGAAACCATTTTCAGGCAGCAGTTGATCGAGGTTGAAGCCCGACACGCGCCGCTTGATCTGGGGGAATTTCGCGCGAATCAGGTCGGCGCAGGTGTCGCGCAGTTGCTTGAGCGCGGCGTAGATTTCGCCTTGACGGCCACCTGCGGCGATGATGCGTTCGAGTTCGTCGTCCGAAGTCGGACCGACCCAGAAACGCGCGCCATCGAAGGTCGCGATTTCCAACGCCTCGACGTTTTCGACCGTCTTGCCAGCCATCACCGAATGCGCGCCGCACGAGTTGTTGGCGATCATGCCGCCGAGCGTGCAGCGGCTGTGCGTGGCCGGATCGGGCGCGAACGTGAGACCGTGTGCTTCGGCGGCATCGCGCAAGGTGTCGCACACCACGCCCGGTTCGACGATCGCCACGCGCGCCTCAGGATCGACAGAGACGACGCGGTTCACATACTTGCTCGCGTCGGCCACTACCGCGACGTTCACGCATTGGCCGTTCTGCGACGTGCCACCGCCGCGCGCGAGGAACGGCACGTCGTTGCGGCGGCAGGCGGCGAGCGTTTCCAGCAGATCGTCGACGTCCGACGGCACCACCACGGCGAGCGGGACTTGCCGATAGTTCGATGCATCCGATGCGTACAATGCTTTGGATCCCTGATCGAAGCGCACTTCGCCACGCACGTTGTGGCGCAAGTCGGCTTCGAGCGCCTGCATCACGGCGGCTGTCCCGAGGAACGGCTTGGCGACACGCGGCTCATTCAACGAGCCGTGTGCTGCATCGCTAGACAACGCATTCACGCCCGCGCCCTGCTCTTCATCTAGTGACGTTCCCACTGCGCCCTCGTCTCTCATGCCCAGCGCCCGTGCTGCCACGTTGCACTCATACAGCCTGGTTCGCGGTCATCTTGAAGATGCCCTGTGCGTTGCCCGCGTCGAAACGCAGGTCCGTTTCCCAACGGCGCGCGTCCTGATCGAAAGTCCGCTTGCGCGTGATGAACTCGTAGAACGAGCCCGGCACTTCGCGCGTCACGATGCTGCCGTCGGCCGCACGGAATTCGCGCCGCACGACGTCCGCGCGATACGCGGTCTGAAACACGCGCCCCGAACGCGAGCGCTCCACTTCCGGTTTCATCGGACGGCCCTTGGTTTTTTCGTCGTCGGAGAGTTTGAACACGTCCGCGACGCGGTCGGTGGCGTGATTGAAGGCGTTGCCCTCGGTCGCGATCCACGCCATTTCCGCCGACTCCTTCAACAATACTTCGTAATCCGCCTCACGTGGCGTCTCGTGCTGACGCGCAAACGCACCGACGATCACCGGCAGCAACGCATGCGCCGCCTCGAGCGGCAGCACGCCTTCGCGTTCGAGTTCCCACAAGTGGCCGGCGGCTTGCGGCGTCAACGGATCGCGCGACGCGCCGATCACGTTCGTCGCCGCCTGCTGGAATTCCGCCGAGAAGCGCTCCGGATGCAATTCGCTGACGAAGAACTGCGCGATCTCATCGGGCGCGTCGTCGTGCGCCCAGGCGCGGCCGGTCATGCCGAGTCGGTCGAGCGGATAGCGGCCGTTGATGCTGAAGCCGAGCGGACGCAGGATGCGCGCGAATGCGGCTTCGCCCGGCGGCAGCGCGCCGTTCTGCGGCCAGCGCACGGTGCGCAATGCGCCGTGGTCGAAGTACACGCTGCCGCCCGCGGCGATCGTCTCCTCGGTGTACTCGCGGCCATTCGCCGATCGCGCCAGCAGGTCTTCGAACAGCGCCATGTTCAGCGCCTCGGCCAGTTCGGCACGCGTCACGGCGCCGTCTTCCCATTCGTTGAGGATCCGCGGATGGTTCAGCGTGGCGAACAGCCGCCTGGTTTTATCGGCGCCGAGCACTTTCAGCAGCAGTTGTTCGACATTCGCATTCTTGATGTTTCGCATATCGGTTCCGGGCGAAGTGCTGTGAGGACGCGTTCATGTATTGGAAGGTTACCTGCCGGCGTGGCTTCAAGGCGTATGCACGGCATTGTCGAAGGCGAGATTATTCAAATCCCCGGCGCCGCCGTAAAGCGAGATAAAATCGCCACTTGATGCGTTTTTGGAATCAACATGCGAAAGTTCAAGATCCCCAACATGGGCGCGCTGCTCGCTTTCGAAGCCGCCGCGCGGCACGAGAGCTTCACGCATGCGGCGCGCGAGCTGTTCCTCACCGAAAGCGCGGTGTCCCGGCAGATCAATACACTGGAGAGCAATCTCGGCGTGCGGCTTTTCGTGCGCGTCAAACAACGCGTGGTGCTGACGAAAGCGGGCAAGGTGTATAGCGCGCAGGTGCGGCGCTCGCTGGAGCAATTGGATCGCGACACGCTGTCGATCATCGCGCATGGCAGCGGCGGCGGTTATCTGGAACTGGCGGTGCTGCCGACTTTCGCGTCGCAATGGCTGATTCCGCGGCTCGCGGCATTCAACGAACAGTATCCGGATGTGCGGGTCAATATGGGCGTGCGCACGGGCACGTTTCCGTTCGCCGATACGCATTTCGAAGCGGCGATTCACTACGGCAAACCAACGTGGCCGGGTACGTCAGCGGATTTTCTGTTCAGCGAGGAAGTGGTGCCGGTGTGCGCGGCGAGTCTGCTGAAGCGGCCTGTTCGGAGCGCGGCGGATCTGTTGGATTATCCGTTGCTGCATTCCACCACGCGGCCCGATGGCTGGGCGGCATGGTTCGCAAACCTCGGCGTCGACGACAACCGGACGATGCAAGGCGTGCGCTACGAACTCCATACGATGCTGATCAGCGCCGCCGCGGCCGGCCTCGGTATCGCGCTGGTGCCTTGCTTTTTCGTCGACGCGCAACTCGAACAGCTCGGACTCGTGATACCGCTCAATGCGCCCGCGGTTGCCGACTCCGCGTATTACCTCGTCTATCCGACCGAGTTGAGTCACGGTAAGCCACTCACGAGCTTCCGCGAATGGCTGTTGGGGGAAGCGGCTGCGTATGGCGCGGTGAATCCTGAGCTGGCCGGCAATCCCGATACCGATTGATCAAGTGCCAAGCCTCAAAGCGTCACGCGCCCGCCTGCTCACGCGCCTGCGCCAGCGCGCTCAGATTCCCTTCCCCAAACCCGTGATGCCCTTGCCGCTGAACGATCTCGAAGAAGATCTCGCCGGCATTGCGGCGCACGAAAGTTTGGAAGAACAGCAGCGGCACGCCGTCGGCGCCGATCTCGCCATCCACCAGCACATGCGTGCGCTTGAGCCGCTCGACATCGAGCCCATGCCCCGGCAGGCGCGCATCCAGTTGCTCGTAGTAGCGCTGCGGCGGCTCGACGAATTCAACGCCGTTCGCCAGCAATTGCTCGACGCACGCAAAGATATCGTCGGTGGCGAGCGCGATGTGCTGCACGCCTTCACCCGGATGATCCGGCAAATACTCGTGCATCAGGTTGGTCCGGCGCGTGCCTTCCTCATACAAAGGAACGCGGATCGCGCCACACGGCGACACCATCACGCGCGATTCCGCCGACACGTGCCAGTTTGCGTGCAGCTCGTGAATCTCGCGGAAGTTGAGCAGATCGCGATAAAAGTCGAGCCATTCCTGCATGCGGCCCTCACCGACCGTCTGCGTGAGATGGTCGATCGCGACAAGGCCGGTGCCCACATGGCTCAGATCGGCGTGCGCGGTGTCGATCTCGATGGGCCGGAAGTCGATATCGAAGATCGAGATGTCGCCGAGACCGCCACGCTGACCGCCGCGACCGCGCCAGCGATCGACGAAATAGATGTGCGAGTCGCCGATGCCCTGGATCGCCGGAATCAGCAGTTCGCCCGCGCCGAGGCGCTCGCCTTCGAACGCCCATGCGCCGAGTTCGATCGCGCGATCGAACGCGCGCTGCGCATCGGCCACGCGAATGCCGATTGCGCAAATTCCCGCCCCGTATTCCTCGGCGTAGCGCGCGGCGAACGAATCGGGCTCGGCGTTGATCAGGAAATGCATCTCGCCCTGGCGATACAGCGTGACGTCCTTGCTGATGTGGCGCGCAATCGCCTTGAAGCCGAGTTTCGTGAAGGTCTCGCCGAGCGCCTGCGGCTCGCGCGCGGCGAACTCCACGAACTCGAGGCCGGCGGTGCCGAGCGGATTGTGCTCAGGCGCCGACACGGCGCGCAGCGCGGCGTCTGGAGTGGGCAAGTCGCTGGGCATGGCAATCTCCTTGTGCAGTCTTTCGACGCTTTTCCTGATATTCGGTGCAAGCCGTCAAGCACCTGCAGTGTGGCAGCGGATGCGTGGTGTGCCGCGGCAACGTGGCTGGCGACGGCTTTTGCACCGTGTTTGTACACCGGGTAGCCCGGCGTTCGCAACTTTCATTTTGTACTGAATGGTTCACTCGCGACGAATCGACTGGCCGCGTGCAGTGCGGGAGCGTGGCGCGTCAGGTTTTCAGCGTGCCGCGCGAACTGCGGTTCGGCGCGCGTTTCGCCGTCGTCTTCGGCTTGGGCTTTGACTTGCCCGCAGCGGCGGCCATACGCAGTTGCGCGACCTCGCGCACGGCGTCGATGAACGCCCGCCCCACCGGCGACGGCTGCGTGTCCGAGCGCCGGATCAAGCCGACCGGCTCGTCGGTGCCGGCGAACGGCAACGGCAAACGCACCAGCATGCCGTGCGCCAGTTCGTACTCCACCGCGCTCAGCGGCACGAACCACACCGCGTCGTTTTCGAGCGTCAACGCGCGCCCCGTGGATACCGACAACACTTCGACAAACGCCGACAGCGGCGGCACGCCCCACGCGCTCAACAAACTTTCCGCCGATTGCCGGATCAGCGTGCCGAACGGCGGCAGCACCACCGGAAAATCTTCCAGCGACGTGGCCGGCAAACCGGCGCCCAATGCCAGCGGATGTCCGGCACGCACCACGGCAATCAACGGCTCGCTGAAAAGCTGTTCGAAGCTGAGCCCGACCATTCGTTCGGGGTCGGCGAGACGCCCAATCGCAAATTCGATCGTGCCCGCTTTCAGGCGTTCGAGCAATTCGGGGTTGGCGCCGGTCGCGAGGCGCACGATCACGCGCGGCCACAAAGCCGCGAACCGCTTGAGCACCGGCGGCATCAGCGCGGCGGCGACGGTCGGCAGAATGCCGATTTCCAGCGTGGCCGCGGCCGCGCCTTCCGGGCGCGCCAACAAGTCGACGCCCTGCCGCAGCGCACTGACGCAGGCGCTCGCGTGCGGCATGAAGAGCTGGCCCTCGCGGGTCGGCACGGCGCCGTGTCGGCCGCGCTCGAACAGCTTCACGCCGAGAATCGCCTCAAGCTCGGCGACTGTCTTGGAGACCGCGGGCTGCGTGATCGAAAGACTTTCGGCGGCCCGTTGCACGCTGCCGAACTGCGCAACGGCCAGAAAGCACTGGAGATGACGGAATTTGACGCGGCTGTCCGCGAGACTTCGTTGCATAACGAAAGGTTATACGAAAAGGGCGAAAACGTCACTTTGCATAACCTCTCCGGTTAGATAAAGTCGCTCCATAAGCTTGTATCCCACAATTCCTCGAAGGAGACACCATGGATGAGTCCTTTCTCACCGCGCGCGATTTCGCGTCCCACCCCGAATACATCTATCCCGGCTACGGCTCATCGGTCAAACGTGGCCCGACGCGTCCGTTGATTCCGCTGAAGGAAAAGCTGCGCGATCAGCGCGTACCCGTCTACGGCACGGAAGACCTCGGCGCGCTCGACCACGATCTGACGCGTAATGCCGTGCGCAACGGCGAGCCGCTCGGCGAGCGCATCATCGTGACGGGGCGTGTGCTCGACGAAGGCGGCCGTCCGGTGCGCAATACGCTGGTCGAGATCTGGCAAGCCAACGCCGCCGGCCGCTACGTGCACAAGAACGATCAGCACGACGCGCCGCTCGATCCGAACTTCCTCGGCGCCGGCCGCTGCATCACCGACAACGAAGGCCGTTATCGCTTTCTGACGATCAAGCCGGGCGCTTACCCGTGGGGCAATCATCCGAACGCATGGCGTCCGAATCACATTCACTTCTCGCTGTTCGGTGAGCATTTCGGTTCGCGCCTCGTCACGCAGATGTACTTCCCCGGCGACCCGCTGCTGGCCTTCGATCCGATTTTCCAGGGCACGCCGGAGCACGCGCGTGACCGCCTGATCGCGAGCTTCTCGCTGGACACCACGCAAGAAGCCTACGCGCTCGGCTACGACTTCGACATCGTGCTGCGCGGCCGCAACGAAACTCCGATGGAGCACTAAGCCATGGCCACTCTCAAGCAAACGCCTTCGCAAACGGTTGGGCCGTACTTCGCTTACGGTCTGTGCCCGCAGCAATACGACTTCGACTTCAAAAGCCTGTTCACGCCCGTTCTGGCCGACCGCGAAGCGGCCGGCGAGCACATCACGATCGTCGGCCAGGTGTTCGACGGCGACGGCAAGGTGATCGGCGACGCAATGCTCGAAGTGTCGCAAGTGGATACGGATGGCCGCTTTCCAGAATCGCGCGAGGAAATCCTGAAGACCGGTTTTCGCGGCTTCGCGCGCGTCGGCACGGGTACGGACCCGCACCAGCGCTTTGTCGTGGAAACGGTGAAACCCGGCCGTGTGAGCCCGGATGAAGCGCCGCATCTGAATGTGATCGTGACGATGCGAGGCATGCTGCTGCACACGTTCACCCGCGTCTATTTCGAGGACGAAACCGAGGCGAACGAGCGCGATGCCGTGCTGGCGACGGTTCCTGCGGACCGGCGTGGCACGCTGATCGCGCGCCGCGAGCCGAATATGGCCAACGTGTACCGGTTCGATATCCACATGCAGGGCGATCAGGAAACCGTATTTTTCGATCTGTGAAGCGGAATTTCTATACTTTCATATTGCTTTCACCTACACTGAGGTTGATCCGTCTGGCGACTGGATCACGAAACTCCGAGTAGTTAAGCCCGCCTCGCGCGGGCTTTTTTTGCGCCTGCTGAAAACAGTCACCTCAAAGAGCACCGCAGCCAGCGGCTGATTCTCACCACGTCGGCAATATGATCCCGCGCGCCGGGGGCGCCCAACACCACGATATCGACTGGCCTGCCATGCACGATCATGCGCACGACGACACAGTGCCCCGCCTCGTTGATGAAGCCGGTTTTCTGCAACGCGATCGACCGGTCGCCGCCTCGCACCAGCGCATTCGAGTTGTGATAACTCAGACGCGCCCGGCCGCTGCCAGGCAAGACGATTTGCTCGCGGTCAGTGGAATAGGCGCGAATCAACGGATAACGGCTCGCCGCCTCCACCAGCAACGACAAATCCCGCGCAGTCGAAACGTTCCGCGGCGACAAGCCCGTGCCGTTCACAAACGACGTATGCCGCATGCCGAGCGCGCGGGCCTTCGCATTCATCGCGGCGACAAAACCCGGCCGCCCTCCCACGTAATCGCGGCTGAGTGCGGCTGCCGCGCGGTTCTCCGACGACATCAACGCGATATGCAACATGTCATGCCGCGACAAGATCGAACCGACGCTCAGGCGTGAGCCGGTGAACTTGTCGAAATCCTGATCCTGGACCGTGACGTTGAGCGGCGCGTTCAGCTTGTGTTTTGCGTCGAGCGACACGACGGCCGTCATCAGTTTGGATACCGAAGCAATCGGCATGACTCTATCGGCCTGCTTTTCGGTGAGCACGGTATGCGTTCGCCCATCCACGACGTAGACAGCCTTTGCACGAAGCAATGCCCGCGATTTAGGCGTGTAGCCGCAGCGCGCCAATAGACGAAGCGACGCATGCGAGGATTTCCGCGACGCTAACGCACGCTGCTGCGCATCGCGCCGTCCCGCTATTGCTTCAGGACGCCTCACGGCATGCGGCTCTCGCGCAATACGCGCAGCCTGCCGGCGATGCCTGGGCGTGACCTTGCTGACATGCATCGGCCGCTGCACGCTCGTCACATGCTTGCGCCTGTGTGCGATACGGCGCCGCGCTTTGCTGGCGGTTCGCTTTTTAGCTTTGGCTTGGGTTTTGACTTTCGCTTTAAACGCATGCCCGCTGGACGGCGCAATCTGCCGGCTGACGCTAGCGGACGGATGCCTCACAGGCTCATGGCCCGCACCGAATGAGCAACCGATGTTCAGCCACAACAAGCCGAACAACGCGAGATAGCGGAGCCACGCAGGAAAACGATAAGCAGGAAATTCGGATGATGGAATTCGACGACCGTACGGCATGCAGCTTCCAGTTCTGTGCCGTGTGAGCCCGAATTGATTGGGCGCGGAATCGGCAACGACCCGCCGATATTAGGACAGATCGAGCACACGATCAACGGCAAAGGCGCACGCCGGCTGATTCATCATCGCCATGCGAGCTTGAAACACAGTCGTCAACAACGGAAATGATCGATGTTCTGCCCAGCGTAAATAGCGCGCGCGAGCCAATCCGGCTTATCGCCGTGACCGTCCCACGTATTGCCGTAGGCATCGCGATACATCACCGCTCGCGTCGCGGCCGCGTCGGCCTCGATCGCCTCGGCGAGCGCTTCCATCGTAATGCCGTATTCGTCCATGCGTCGGCGTATCCACAGGATCAAGCGCTCACGCGCATTCCCGTCGAGGTCGAACAGCCGTTGTTCTTCTCGCTCTTTCATAACGTACCGGTTTCGCGGCTGATAATGCTCGCGTTGGATATACAAAGACTTCGCTAAAACAACGCGAAGCCTATGCGTGATTCAGATGGGTCGAGTGCAAATCGAACTCACGATGCCTCTCCCGATGCGGGAAAACTCGCACCTGGAAATCATGCCCAACAAATCTTGGATTTAGGGAAATTCGACGGCAAACGGCTCGAATTCGGCCCGTGACCTACCTCGGTGCCCGAGGCTGCTTCAGCGTATTGAAAGTAATTCTAGCATCCAATTTCTTCTGCTTGCAGCAAGGGGTTTTTTACCTGCGATCTGGGGCTTTTCAATTCCTTATTGGCTTATTAGGGTCGCCCGCACAGGCGCGGAGTTAATTAGGCAAGAATAGGTACTGCCGCAAAGGTAAAGACAATCTGCACGGAAAAACGCGAATGTAAGACTGCACCCACTCATGCTATGTTTCACTGATTAACATCTGAGCGCACAGGAGACATGCAGCATGCCCGCCTCAACCGCAATCGTCACAATACTTGCCGCGTTGCTGCTCGGCGCCATGAGCCCCGGACCGAGCTTTGTCATTGTCGCCCGCAATGCGATCGGGCTTTCCCGCGGCGATGGTCTCGCCACCGCGCTCGGCATGGGCATCGGCGGCGTGTTCTTTAGCGGCGTCGCATTGCTCGGCCTCTACACGTTGCTTGCCACCGTCGAATGGCTGTACGTCGGTCTGAAAGTGGCGGGCGGTCTCTACCTGATCTATCTTGCGTCGAAGATCTGGCGCGGCGCCGCCAAACCGCTCGCATTCGATGCGGCGCAAGCCGCCCCCGCCAACGTGCGCAAATCTTTCTGGATCGGCTTGAGCACGCAACTCAGCAATCCGAAAACAGCCGTCTACTACGGCAGTATCTTCGCGGCCCTGCTTCCGCAACATCCGCCGCTGTGGTCCTACTTTGCATTGCCGCCTGCGATCTTCGCTATCGAAGCCGGTTGGTACACGATCGTCGCGCTGTGCTTTTCGAGCAAGCGGCCGCGCGAAATCTATCTGCAGTGGAAGGCGTGGATCGATCGCGTCGCGGCAAGCGCGGTTGCCGCGCTGGGACTGCGCCTGATCCTGACGGCGCATAAAGTCGGCATCTGAAACCTCGCTTGCACTTGAACGGCCTTTCGTGCCGCACCGCGCGACAGGCCGAACCAGGGCCGCATCGGCATGCTCCGGCGGGAAGCAATAGGGCTTGTCCGAAAACAGTTACAAGTTAAGTGTTGACGCTGGCATGCCCCGGCGGTTACTGTGACGATCGAAGTTCAAGAAGTTCGATTGCTGTTCATCAATGTTCGCTCCTCAGCGGTATTCGTTGTCCTCTCCCTCCTTGACGCTTCACGCGCTCCTCAACAGAGCAAATCTTTCTATTTTTTCCTCAAGGATTCTTCATGGATACCGGTACCGTTAAGTGGTTCAACGACAGCAAGGGCTTTGGCTTCATCACCCCGGACAAGGGCGGCGACGACCTGTTCGCGCACTTCTCCGAAATCAGCGGCGACGGCTTCAAGACGCTGGCTGAAAATCAGAAGGTGAGCTTCGAAACGAAGCAAGGCCCGAAGGGTCTGCAAGCGGCTAACATCAAGCCGCTGTAAGTTTGAAGGGCTCGGTGTCCGGCAACGGACATCGGGCTGCAGCGACATCCTCGCGGAGCTTCGTCTCCCACAGTTGGCGCGATCGCTTTTTAGCTGCATGTGTTTTCCGCAGCAAGCCCAAAGCGCCAAACGCCTCGTTGCACCTCATTCTCCCTCTGGCTTCAACGCCCTTTTTTCGCTTTCCGACTGCGTCGTGATTCGGCTCGCAATGGCTTGAATCGGCTCGTCCGCGTGACTCGTACAACGATCCGCCAGGCAGCCGCGCACTCGAACATCATTAAAATATAAAATGACAAACAAACATATGCATCACTACAACGGCTATGCCGTCCAACCCTCGGCGCATCGTTTGCCCGACGGTAGCTTTTCATCCAACCTGTTGCTCGAACGCGCTGACAGCGCGCGTGCCGAAGGGCGCTACCAGTTCTATTCGCTCGATTACTTCACGAACGAGGAACAGGCCTTGCAGCACTCGGCAAGCTGGGCACGCAATTGGGTCGACACGCGCGGTTAAGCGCGCGATTCTGCGGCTCGGCATGATGACGCGCGCATGACTTGCGCGCGCATCTTGCGGCACGATGTAGCCGCTAATTCGGCAGGCTACGTTAATCGCATGTGGCCTTACTCGCTTTGCTCCGCTTTGATCCGCGCGCGCAATTCAAACTTCTGAATTTTCCCCGTCGACGTCTTCGGCAATTCGCCGAAGCGCACCGCTTTCGGCAACTTGTATCCCGCAAGGAAGAGCCGGCAGTGCGCGATGATCTCCTCCGCGCTCACCTGAGCGCCGTCCTTGAGTTCGACGAAGGCGCACGGCACCTCGCCCCATTTCGGATCGGCCATCGCCACCACGGCGGCAACCGCTACCGCGGGGTGACGGTACAGCGTGTCTTCGACCTCGATGCTCGAGATGTTCTCCCCGCCTGAAATGATGATGTCCTTGCTGCGATCGCGGATCCGGATATAGCCGTCAGGCATCCGCACGCCCAGGTCGCCGGTATGAAACCAGCCGCCGCTGAAGGTCGCTTCCGTTGCGCGCTCGTTCTTCAGATAGCCCTTCATGCAGATGTTGCCGCGGAACATGATCTCGCCGATCGTTTCGCCGTCGTCAGGCACCGGCGCGAGCGTATCCGGGTCGAGCACCGTCACTGCGGCTTGCAAGTGGTAGCGCACACCTTGTCGAGCGTTCAGTTCGGCGCGTTCGCTGTCGCCGAGCGCTTCCCATTCCTCCTGTTTCGCACAGACTGCGGCCGGGCCATAGGTCTCGGTGAGTCCGTAGACGTGCGTCAGATCGAAACCGATCTCCTTCATCTTCGCGATCACCGCCGGCGCGGGCGCCGCGCCCGCCACCATCGTCGACACGCGATGCCCGATGCCGTCTCTCCATTCGGCCGGCGCATTCGCAAGCGCGCTCTGCACGATCGGCGCACCGCAATAGTGCGTGATGCCTTCACGGCGAATCAGGTCGAATACCGTCTTCGCGTCGAACTTGCGTAGACAAACGTTGACGCCGGCGCGCGCCGCCACGGTCCATGGAAAACACCAGCCGTTGCAGTGGAAAAGCGGCAACGTCCACAGGTAAATCGCATGCTTGGGCATGTCCCATTCGAGGATATTGCTGAGCGCATTCAGATAAGCGCCGCGATGGTGATAGACCACGCCCTTCGGATCGCCCGTCGTGCCCGACGTGTAATTCAGCGCGATGGCGTCCCACTCGTCGGCCGGCATGGTCCACGCAAATTGCGGATCGCCGGATTGCAGGAACGCTTCGTAGTCCGTCGCGCGAATGAATTTGCTGGCGTCGGCGGGCATTGCGTCAGCCACGCTGATTACGCGCAGATCGGGGAATTCCAGCGCGGCGCGATGCGCGAATTCGCCGTACTCCGTATCGACGATCAGCGCCTTCGCCTCGCCATGGCGCAGCATGAACAGCAGCGACGGCACGTCGAGCCGCGTATTCAGCGTGTTGAGCACGGCGCCGGCCATCGGCACGCCGAAGTGCGCTTCTATCATCGGAGGAATATTGGGCAGCAAGGCGGCGACCGTATCGCCGCGTTCAATGCCGGCCTGCCGCAACGCACTGGCCAGACGCCGCGCGCGCTCATAGGTTTCGCGCCAGTTGCGGCGAACCTCCCCATGGACGACCGCCGGCCGCTCGCCGTAGACCTCCGCTGCGCGCACGATGAAATCGATGGGCGTCAGCGGGACATAATTGGCCTCACGCCGCTCGAGGCCTTCTTCGAACATGTGCTTCATCGCATCGTCTCCTGAGGCGCGGGCCGCGCCGTCGATTGTTTTCATTGATGAACCAAGCCTGGCAACCGTCATGGTGAACTGTCCGTCATTCAAATGACAGAGTGGCTCGCCCTGGCTTTTGTGAACCGGCTTGACCAGAAGTCGGCGTGTTGGCGGGTGTATCGCCCGCCGGCCACCCATCCACGGC
>DASPZL010000271.1:0-19926 GCA_035636295.1 Paraburkholderia sp. | reverse complement strand
ATGCGCCGGCGTGCTGACCGTGATGCCCAGTCCATCGACAGCCGCTTCGAGCGCCAGTATGGAATGGGAAAAGTGCTGACTGAACGAGGGAACCCCGTAATGCGGAGGCTGCGGCGTTGATTCGCAACCAGATGGAGCAGGCGAATGACGCCAGTCCATCTTAAGACGCCGCTACCGGAAGGCAAGCTGGCTCTGCTGGCCGTCATGGATCGCGTGGCCCGGCTGACGAACCTGCGGTACTTCGTTGTCGGTGCGACGGCGCGCGACATCCTGATGTATCACCTCCACGGATTCCCTCTCAACCGCGCCAGTCCCGACATCGATTTCGCCATGGCCATCGAGGACTGGACCGTATTTGAGGCGCTCAGGGCGGCGCTTCTTCAGGAGCCGGGCTTCCGGCCGGACGCGAAGGTCCTGCTGGCTTCACTATTCGCCAGCCGTTGGAGATGGCTTTCCGGTCGATCTGGTCCCGTTCGGCGGCGTCGAGATTTCTCCCGCGCAAGTGGCGCGGCCTCCGGACATGGCAATCGTGATGAACGTAGCGGGCTACGCCGAAGCGCTGGATAGTGCGGTGACCGTGTGCATCGCAGATCACTGCGAGATCCGCGTTGCATCGATATACCGCACGTGCGACGCCAAGCGAACGCTGCTCGACTATGTGAGGAACCGGGCGCGCGCCCCGCAAGCGATTACCAGAGGCTGCGCGTCAGGGCAAAGGGCGCATCGCGCGGATCGCGCGCTCCTATTACCATGGACGTGACCAGTTCGGCCGATCCGCACGCGAGCGTCCAGCCGAGCGCGCCATGCCCAGTGTTGAGAAAGAGGTGCTCCACCTTCGTCGGAGAGATGAGCGGCAATCCGTCGGCGGTCATGGGCCGCAGGCCGCACCACGGACCAACGTTCTCGGGCATGCGCATCTTCGGAAACAGGCGCATCAGCGCGCGTTTTAGATTGTCGACGCGCCCGGGCCGCAAGGTTTTGTCGAAGCCGTCGAATTCAACGGTGCCGGCGACGCGCAGCCTGTCTCCGAGCGGCGTCACGCCGATATGTTCGTGGTCGTCCACGATGGGCCGTTGCGGCAGGAAGCCGAGATCGTCGGCGGAGATCGTGAGCGAATAGCCCTTCACCGGCGCGATGGGCAGCCGCATGCCGAGCGGGCGGAGCAGCGACGGCGACATCGCGCCCGCGCACACGACGACGCTGTCCGCGACCAGATATTCATTTTGCAGCCTTACGCCGCGAATGGCGCCGTCGTATGCGTCGAGCCCGTCGACCGGCGCGTTCCAGCGGAACGTGACGCCTTCGCGTTGCGCCGCGGCCGCCGCCGCGATGCTGAAGGCGCGGGCATCGCCCCAGGCGTCGCATTCGAGCAAAAGCGCGATGCCGATGGAGTCCGCGATCGGCGCGAGGGACGGTTCGAGCGCAACACATTGCGCCGCGTCCAGCCGCGAGACCTTCGCGCCCATGCGTTCCAGCATGCGCGCGAAGACTTCAGCGCGGTGCGCTGCGTCCTTGCCGCGAATCAGCTCCAGAAAGCCGCCACGATGCACGCTCGCGGTGACGCGGCTCTGGCCGAGCAGCCGGTCCATCGCTTCGAGGCTTTGCTGGCCGAGCCGCGTGAGCGTCGAAGCGGTCTGGTGATACTTCGCCGGGCGGCAGTTCGTGAGAAAGCGCACGCCCCACATGCCGAGACCGGGAATGGCGCGCGGACGCAGCAGCAGCGGGGCATCCTCGCGGCCAAGCCACTTGAACAACTGCGTTGGCGTGCCCGGCGACGACCAAGGCAACGCGCTGTTCGCGGCGAGCAGGCCGCCGTTCGCATAGCTCGTTTCGAGACCGGCTTCGGGCCGGCTGTCGACCACGGTCACGCGCAAGCCCTTCTCAGCGAGCGCGAGCGCGGTCGTGGTGCCGATGATGCCCGCGCCGATGACGATGACGTGGCTCATCGCGCGACGCCGCTCACATCCGCGTGTGCGAGCACCTCGATCTTGCCGCCGGGCACCATCAGGTCGGCGATAATCGTCGCACGGTTCGGATAGGGCTTCGTGAAGAAACGCCGGTACACCGCGTTCATGTCCTCGAAATAGCTCTTGTCGGTCAGGAACACCTGTACTTGCGTGACATTATCCATCGTCGCGCCCGCCGCTTCGATGATCTGCTTGAGATTGGCGAACGTCAGCTCGGTTTGCGTGGCGATGTCGCCATCCTCGATGGTGCCGTCCGCACGAATGGGAATGCTCGCCGTGTACAGCGTGCCATTCGAGACGGTCGCCCATTCGACAGGTGCGGAGCCTTCGGGTAAGCCGGTTGCGATGACCTTGCGCATGGAGATGCTCGTTGAAGTGATCGTTGGGTGATGCTCGGGTTGAGGATGCGACGCGTCATCCGCGTGCGGGATGACGTCGCTCGATGTGACGCATGAGCCGCGAAAGCGGATAGCACAGCACGAAATAGAACGCGCCCACGGTCACGTAGATCTCGAACGGCATGAAGTATTGCGAGCTGAGATCCTGCGCGCGCAACATCAGGTCGGGCGCCGCGATGAGCGAGGCCACCGACGTGTCCTTGAGCAGCGCAATGGCGACATTGCCCGATGGCGCGAGCACGAGACGAATGGCCTGCGGCAGCACGACCCAGCGCATCGCGGCGCTGCCCGTCATGCCGATGCTGAACGCCGCCTCGCTCTGTCCACGCGGCACGGCCTGAATGCCCGCGCGAAAAATCTCCGCGAAATATGCGGCCGCATTCATACCGAGACCGAGCACGGCGGCCTGATACGAATCGAAGCGGATGCCGATCGTGACGAAACCGAAGTAGACGAGAAACAACTGCACGAGCGCGGGCGTGCCGCGAAACACTTCGATATAGATGCGCGCGACACGCCCTGCGAACCCACGGCTGCCGATCCGCACGATGGCGAGCAGCAGCCCGAGCGCGACGCCCACGGCAATCGCGCCGAGCGCGAGACGCAGCGTGGCCCACGCGGCTTGCAACAGGTCGTCGTGCATCGACGCCCACAGTTCGGCATAGCTCATGAAAGCGCGGCTCTCCGTTTGCCCAGTCCGTGCTCCGTCGCCGCGGACACGCGCGAGAGTACGAGACTCAGCAGCAGATAGATGGCCGCCACGATCAGATAGATGAGGTTGGTCTGATATGTCTCGCTCACGAGCATTTTCGCGCGGAACATCAGTTCCGGCACCGCCACCGCCGAGGCCAGCGACGTGTCCTTCAACAGGCCGATGCCGAAGTTCGCGAGCGCGGGCAGGGCAATGCGCATCGACTGCGGCAACACGACGGTGGCGAGCGCCATCGGCCAGGTCATGCCCAGCGCGAGCGCCGCTTCGCCCTGCCCGCGGTCGATGCCGACGATGGACGAGCGAAACACTTCCGAGAGCATGGCCGCGCCGTTCAGGCCGAAGCCCAGCGTCGCCGCGACGAACGCGGGCAGCGTGAGGCCGATGCGTTCGAGCCCGAAGTACAGCAGGAACAACTGCGTGAGCAGCGGCACGTTGCGGAACAGTTCGAGATAGACGGAAGCGATAGCCCTGAACGCGGCATGGCGCGACAGACGCATCAGCGCGAGCACGAAGCCCAGCACGAACGCCATCCAAAACGCGCACGCCGTGAGCACGACGGTCGTGATCGCGCTCACGCACAGCACGCGCAGAAAATAGGGAAGAAAATGCAGGCTATGCGCCCAGGCATTGAGAAGCGCCATGTCAGTGGTCCAACACCGCACGCAGGAACGCACGCGTGCGCTCGGCCTGCGCGTCGTGAAAGATCCGCCGCGGCTCTCCTTCCTCGACGATCTTCCCATCCGCCATGAACACGACCTTGTCCGACACGCTCTCGGCAAAGCGCATTTCGTGCGTCACGATGATCATGGTCATGCCTTCCTCCGCGAGCTTGCGCATCACGCCGAGCACTTCACCCACGAGCTCGGGATCGAGCGAGGACGTCGCTTCGTCGAACAACATGAGGCGTGGCTTCATCGCGAGCGCGCGTGCAATCGCCACGCGCTGCTGCTGGCCGCCCGAGAGCTGTTCCGGGAAGGCGTCGCGCTTCGCGTCCATGCCGACCTTGTCGAGCAGGGCGCGCGCTTCGTCGATGAGTTCGCGGCCCGTGCGCTTCTGCACCTTGCGCGGGCCGAGCAGCACGTTGTCGAGCACGCTCAGATGTGGAAACAGATTGAAGCGCTGAAACACCATGCCGATGTTCGCACGCATCGCGGCGAGCTCGGAGCTGGACATCGATGTCCAGCCATCGCCGTGCCGACGCTCGCCGATCGCGTGTCCGTCGATGAACACATGCCCCGCGCTCGGCGTCTCCAGATAATTGATGCAGCGAAGCAGCGTCGTTTTGCCCGAACCGCTCGGGCCGATGAGCGACACTTTCTGTCCCGGCATCACTTCGAGATCGATTCCCTTGAGCACGTGATGCGCGCCATACGACTTGTGCAGCGCATCGACGCGCACGAGTTGGCGCAGTCCGGTCGCGGGCGCGGCGGGCATGTCGCGGTGTCCCATCGCCATGCCTTTAGGCGAACAGCGGGCTGAAATCGCGCGGCTCGTGCGCGAACGGGCCGATCAGCGCACCTTTCGCGTCGCGGTCTACGCCGGTGCGCGGGTCGGTCGGTAGCGGCACGAGATAGTCGGGATTGTTGATACCGTACTTCGCGAGAATCGGCTTGATCTGGTTGGTGCGCCACAGCCAGCGAACGCCTTCATTGATGCCGTCGAACAGATCCTTCTTGTCCGGGCTCACGCCCCAGATGGAGGCGAACTTGCCGGTGAGGCCCGGATAGCTCGCGTCGAACGCGATGGGAATCTGCTTGAGGCCGAGCGACGGATTCTGCTGGATCATGTAATCGACGGTCGGAGCATCCAGCACGGCGAAGTCGAGGCGGCCCGCGACGACATCGCGCAGGCAGGCGTCGATGCCGTCGTACAGCTTCACCTCGACGATGCCGGGCACCTTCTTCATGTCCGGAATCACCGAATAGCCGGTCGCGGAGCCGATCGTATGGCCGTTCAGGTCCGCCACGGTGATCGAAGTCTTGGGCGTCTGGTTCCGCCGCATGATGACGTAGGCGCCCGTGTAGAAAACCGGATCCGTGAGCAGGATCAGCTTCGAGCGAATGGGCGTCCACGCGAAATTGCCGCCGAACCAGTCGACGCGACCGGACTTCAACGCTTCGATCACGCCGGAAAAGCTCATCTGCTGGACGTCGAGCTTGAGTTGCAGGCGCTCCGCGATGAGTTGCAGCATCTCGAAGTCCGTGCCGATCAGCTTGCCGTCGCGCACGGCTGCGGTCGGCATGTCGCCCACGGTAGCGGCCGTGATGTAGCCGGGACGCATGGTCTTGATCGGCGTGCCCGTCGCCGCGAAGGCGGAGCCGAACGTCGTCGAACCGAGTGCCGCGAGCGCGCCCGAACCCGCGACCTTCAGAAAACGGCGGCGTGGGGAAGAGTCGATGGTGCCGGTGTTGCGGGTTTGAAGATCGTCGCTCAAGGTGGGCCTCTGATGGAGTGGATAGGAATTCATGCAGCTGCCAGGATTTCTCTCGTTGCGTCGAGCAACTGATCGCAATGCGCCTTGGAAAAGACCAGCGGCGGGCGAATCTTGAGGATGTTTCCCGCTGGCCCGCACACGCTGATCAGAATGCGGCGCGCACGCAGCGCATTGACCACGCGTAGCGCTTCGCGCGCGTCCGGCGTTTTGTCGTTCGAAGCAGTCTCGATGAATTCGACCGCGAGATAAAGGCCCGTCCCGCGCACATCGCCGATGGAGCCGTGCGTGCGCTGGAGCGCTTGCAAGCCCGCCTTGAGATAGTTGCCGGTTGCGTCCGCGTGCGCAATCAGCGCTTCTTTTTCGATGACGTCGAGCACCGCGGATGCCGCCGCGCAGCAAACCGTGTTGCCGCCGAAGGTGTTGAAGTATTCGGACCGTGCGGAGAACGCGTCCATCAGTTCGTCCGTCATGACGAGCGCGGCGATAGGCATGCCGTTGCCCATGGGCTTACCCATCACGACCATGTCGGGCATCACGCCATGCCGCTCGAAACCCCACATGCCGGCTCCCGTGCGTCCGAACCCCGGCTGCACCTCATCGGCGATATAGACGCCTCCCGCGCGCCGGACGACTTCCACGGCGTGGCGCAGAAAGCCCGGTGGATCGACGAATAAACCGTCGCTCGAAAACACCGTGTCGACGATCAACCCGGCGAACGGAATGCCATGCCGGGTCAAACCGGCAATCGCATCCTCGACGGCGGCCGCGAAGGTTTGCGCCACGTCGCCTTCGCCGCGATAGCCGTCGGGCGCGCAAACGGTGCGAACGTGAGCGCCCAGCGGCACGCCGGGACCGAAGGCGGGCGTGATCTCGGCCACTGCCGTCGAATTGCCGTGATACGCGAAGCGCGTGACGATGAAGCCCGTGCCGCCCGTGCGATAACGTGCGACGCGCATTGCCAGATCGACGCTTTCCGTGCCGCTGCTGGTGAATAGCACTTTCGCGAGCGGCTCCGGCAACCTGGCGAGCAGACGCTCGGCATACGAATACACGATGTCCGAGAGATAGCGCGTGTGCGTGTTGATAAGCGTCGCCTGCCGCGAGATGGCTTCCACCACATGCGGGTGGCAATGACCGACCGCGGGCACGTTGTTGTACGCGTCGAGATAAGGGCGGTCCTCGTGGTCATACAGCCAGACGCCCTGCGCGCGCACGAAATTTACCGGCTGCTCGTAAAAGAGCGGCACTGCCGCGCCGAACACGCTGCTGCGCCGGCCGACGAGCTCGCGCGTCACGGCATCGATGTGCGCGGCGCCAGCGGGATCGAACGTGTTGAGCGCGAGCATGCTGTCTGTCGACATCGGAGATTCCTTGAGCGGTAGGGCTCAGTGTTGACTCGATGCTCAATCGTGCGGCCATGCCGGCAATTTCCGTTTGACTCGGAAAAACAGTTGCTTGACCGGGCGCGACGGGAGATGGGGGAAGGTTCCTCGTGCATGAAGAAGCGCATCGCACGGTCAAAGGTTTGAATTGCGGCGTCAAAGGCATTGGCGGCGACCGGTAGGAAGATGATGCTCTTTCGTCCCGGAGCCTTTGATGAGCGTCAGAACCGACCGCAGTTACACGGACTTCATCGCGCAACTCGTCGTGCTGGTGCAGCGTGCGCTGCCGTATTACGGCTATGCGCCCGACGCCGATATTCGTCTGCTGAGCCATTCCGAGAACACGGTTTTCCGCATCGTCGATGCGCGCGGGCAAGCGCCGGCGGTGATCCGTGTGCATCGGCCGAACTATCAGACGCGCAACGCGATCCAGACCGAGCTGGACTGGATGCGCGCGTTGAATGCGAGTGGCGTCGGCACGCCGCAGGCGCTCGCCGCGCTCGATGGATGCTACGTGCTGCCGGCCATGCATGAACCGATCGGAACGCGGCTCGTCGTCATGTTCGAATGGATCGACGGCGAGTCGCCGGATCAGGACCGGCTTGCGCCGTCGCAGCGCACGCTCGGCCAGATCAGCGCGCGCATGCACGCGCAATCGAAGGGCTGGCAGCGTCCGGACTATTTCGAGCGGACGCTGTGGGATGGCGAGGGGCTCGTCGGACCGTCGGCGCATTGGGGGCAATGGGAACAGGCGCCGGGCGTCACGCCCGGGCAGATCGCCGGGCTGCGCCGCACGGAAAAGCTGATGAAGGAGCGCCTGGCGCATTTTGGGCAGGCACCGGAGTGCTTCGGCCTGATCCACGCCGACCTGCGGATCGCCAATCTGCTCGTGCACGGCGAGACGACTAACGTGATCGACTTCGACGATTGCGGGCTAGGCTGGTTTATGCACGACATGGCATCGACCTTGAGCTTCATCGAGCACCGCAGCGACCGTGAGGCGTTAATGGATGCGTGGGCAAACGGTTATTGCGACGTCGGTACGTTGTCACAAGCGGAGCGCGACGAATTCCCGACCTTCCTCATGCAACGTCGGCTGCAGTTGCTCGCGTGGATGGGCTCTCACTACGAGACGGATCTCGCACGCAGTCTGGGCGACCCTTGGGTTGCCCAGACTGCCGAGCTCGGTAACGACTACCTGCTAAGAATGGGTTGAAGCGCTGAAAATGACGGGTTAGGATCGAGCGAATCCGGGCGCTCCCAACTATCAGGAGTCGGCGTATGCGCAACTCGATCCCTCGCTCACGGTTCACGTCTTCGACGTCCGATGACCGCTCAGGTATTCTGTCCGCGGCGGCGACCGGCCTGGACCAGTTCATCGCACGCGGCGGCGGCGATCCGGAGCGCGTGTTCGGGCTGAGCGGGGCGGGCAAGCTGCAGCTCGACCAGCCGTCGTCGAGTCTCGGCCTCAATCTGTACTGCCGCATTTTCGAACAAGCGGCTGTCGAAACGCACAACGACGTGTTCGGCCTGCTCTACGGGCAGCAGTTCGAACCGACTCAACTGGGCTTGCTCGGATACATTGCGCTGGCTTCGTCGAATGTGGGCACGGCGTTCGAGAATGCGAGCGAGCTGTTTCATCATCATCAGCAACGGTCGCTGCTTCGCGTCGTGCGGCAGCGCGATTTGAGCCGCATCGAATACTGCATCTGGGACCCAGCCGTCAGCGCGCGGCGCCAGGACGCCGAATCCTCGCTCGGGATGTTCCTCAATATCCTGCGGCACGCACTCGGCAATCAGTGGGCGCCGGAAGAAGTGCACTTCGAGCACGCGCGGCCGGACTCGTGGACCGAGCACGAACGGCGCTTCGGCGCACCGGCGTTCTTCTCGCGGCCCTGCAATGCGCTGGTGCTGCGCACGCGTGATCTGGACACCCCCATGCCGCGCGCCGATGCGCATCTGCTCGCGCTGCTGAAACACAACCTGACACATATGGGCCTCGCGAAGACGGAAAACACATCGATCGTGGATCGCGCCGCGGCAGTGATACGCGAGCGTCTTTCCGAAGGCGAACCGTCACTCGACGATGTGTCGAGAGTGCTCGACCTGCCGAACTGGACCTTGCAGCGCCGGCTGCGAGGGCACGGTTGCACGTATCAGGAGTTGCTGATCGAGGTGCGCCGGGAACTGGCGCTCGGCTATCTGCGTGACCCGTACATTCAGATTTCCGAGCTCGCGTTTCTGCTCGGCTACTCGGAAATCAGCGCGTTTTCGCGTGCTTTCCATCGATGGCTCGACATGTCGCCGAGCGAATGGCGGCGCGGCTATCTGGAAACGCGCCGCGCGTCCGCCTGAGCCGTCGTCAGGCTGCGGGCAGCATAGACGCCTGCATGTTCTCGTGGATGATCGCGCGGACGATCTCCACGAAATGTTCCAACACTTCCGACGACTGGCGCGACGCGAGCCGTGCGATATAGCCGCGATACACGATCGTCGGCGAAAGCGGCACGAACGAGAGCGAAGGCGAAGCGCCGAAGCGGGCGGCCAGCGGATTCACAATCCCGATGCCCAGTCCTTCCTCGACGAGCTTGCAGATGGTCGCGGCATACGGGCTTTCGACGGTGGGAAAGCGCGTCAACTGAGCGGCACGCAGCAGCGTATCGATCTGCGTGCGCGCTACATCCACCGAAGACGGAATGATGAGCGATTCATTCCTGAGATCCCTGGGCGTGAGCGATTTGCGCCGTGCGAAGGGATGCGTATTGAGCACGACGCATACGCCCTCGAGCGAATAGAGCGGCTCGATGCTCATGCCACCGTCGTCGGGCTGCATGCTGGTGAAGCCGACATCGCAGTACGATGCCGCGACCCATCGGCTGATCTCCATTTCGCTGCGCATTTCAAGCGAAATGGCCAGCGCCGGATTCTCCTCCTTGAAACGCTTGATGGCGCGCGGCATCAGCGTCAGCGCCATCGACGGCACCGCCGCGATGCGCAGACGGCCCGTGCCGATCTGGCGTATTTCCTTCGCGGCCTGAGTAAGCCGATCGAGTCCCCTGAAACTGATCTCGACCTCACGAAAAAAAGCCTCGCCGGACTGTGTGGGCGTGAGGCGGCCGCCTTGTCGTTCGAACAACGAAAAGCCGAGGCTCGCTTCGAGCTCGGCAATCGTGCGGCTGATGGTCGGCTGGGACGACCCGAGTTCGAGCGCGGCCGCCGTCATGTTCTTCGACAGCATGACCTGCCGGAAGATGTCGATTTGTCGGATGTTCATGGCAGATCAGGTCGTCAATTGAATCCGAAAGTACCATATCCAATTTGAATAGCAGACTTTTTGGCCGCTATTTGACCGTATTCCGGGGCCTCCCTACACTGAGATCGACCTCATCTCAGCCAGAAAACAGCGCTCCATGTCCGACCAGACCGCATTGCCTCTTCAGCATGAACAGGAGTTCGCAGCCTCGCTGCTGCGTCTTTCTCGCAGCATCACGCCCGCCATGCGTCAGATCGCGACACGCCACATCATCGACTTCCTCGGGGTGGCGATCGCCGGCCTGGAAACGCAATCGGTGGATACCGTGCGCTCGCTGCTGTCCATCGCCGAAGAGCCGGACGGCGGCCGCGTGCTCGGGTCGCCCGCGCGCCTGTCGATGAGCGATGCGATCCTCGTCAACGCGATGGCCGGACACATTCACGACTTCGACGACGACGAGACGCTGCTCTCCATCGCACACGTGACAGTGCCCGTGACGGCCGCCGCGTGGACCTACGGCGAGCGTATCGGCGCGAGCGGCGAGCAGATCGTCGCGGCCTATGTCACCGGCGTCGAGGCGATGATGCGCATCGGCCAGATCGTGAATCCCGCGCATTATCGAAAGGGCTGGCATTCGTCGGCTACGCTGGGCGGCCTCGGCGCGGCCACCGCGATCGCCGTGCTGTCCGGCTTCGACGAAACGCGGATGCTGCATGCATTGCGCTTCGCGGCGTCGATGTCGTCGGGCATTCGCAAGAGTTTCGGGTCCGATGCGAAATCCATCCAGCTCGGGCGTAGTGCCGCGAACGGCTACTTCGCCGCGCAGCTCGCCGGGGCGGGTTCGACGACGTCGGAAGGCATGCTCTTCGGCCCGCAAGGCTTCGTCGGGATGTACGACGGCGACGCCACGCAGGTGCCGGATGCCATCGCCGCGATGAACGAGCAGGCCGGCGTCATTGCGCCGGGCATCACGATCAAGGCGTATCCGTGCTGCACTGCGACGCACACTGCCATCGAATCAGTCCTGACGCTGGCGCGCGATCACGCGATCGACTGGAGCGAGATCGCGCGCATCACGGTGACGATGGGCGTCGATCTGCCTTCGGTGCTGCCCTACGACCGGCCGCACCGCGGGCTGGAAGGCAAGTTCAGCATGCGCTATTGCGCGGCGGCCGCGGCGCGTTTCGGCCGCATGGGCATCGCCGAGTTCACGGACGACGCGACGCAGGAAGCCGGCGTGCAACGCATGCTGGACCGCACGCAGGTCGTCGTCGATCACGACACGCCGCGGCCCGCCGTCGGTCTCGCGGATCACGCGCGCGTGGTCATCGAGATGACAAGCGGAAACGTGTACGAACGCTTTCTCGCGCATACGCTGGGCAGCGTGCAGCGGCCGATTCCCGAGCCGGTGTTACAGCAGAAATACCTTGATTGCACGACACCCGTGATCGGTGCGGAGATGGCGATGTCGTCCTACGTTGCGCTTCGCGATCTGTCGCTGTTGACCGACGTGAGCGGCGTCTTTCTGTTGCAGACCACTATCGCCTGATCGCTACCACGTGAGAGCCATCCAATGAACAAGACCCGTCGCGCGCCGCTTGCTTCCAGCTTCAAGCCTGATCCTTACTGGTGGGAGGCAGCGCGGCCCTTCACCGACGCCACCGAACTGCCCGCCGAAGTGGATGCCGTCGTCGTCGGTAGCGGCTATTGCGGAATGAATGCGGCGATCGAGCTCGCGCGCAACGGCAAGACCGTGGCCGTGCTGGATCGCGACGAGATCGGCGCGGGCGGCAGCACGCGCAGCGGCGGCATGGTGTCGAGCGGCCAGAAGATGGTGGTGACGGGCGCGGTCAAGGGACTCAGTCCGGAGCGCGTGTCGCGCCTGCTCGCGGAATCGCTGCGCAGCTATGAATTCCTCAAGCAACGCATCTACGACGACAATCTGGACGCCGACCTGCAGATCAACGGGCGCTTTTTCGGCGCTTATACGCCTGCGCATTTCGAACGCTTCAAACAGCAAGGCGAACTGCTGCGTGCGAAAACGGGCGTGTGCGTGCATATCATCGAGCGGGCCGCGCAGCGTAGCGTGCTCGGTTCCGACTATTTTTACGGCGGCATGCTGGTCGATGATTATGGCGGCCTGCATGTCAGCAAATATCATCGCGCGCTGAGCGAACTCGCGCGTGCGTCGGGTGCGACGCTGCATTCGCATGCGGGCGTGCGCAGCATGCGGCGCGTGGGCAACGTGCATGAACTGACGACGGCGCGCGGCACGATTCGCGCGCGCAACGTGATCGTCGCGACCAACGGCTATAGCGACGCCGGGCCGGGGGATTTCGTGCATCGCCGTGTCGTGCCGGTCAACTCGTATCAGATCGCGACCGCGCCGCTGCCGCCCGAATTGATCAAACGCCTGATTCCCAACGGCCGCATGATCAGCGATTCGCAGCGCAACCTTTATTTCTTCCGTCCCTCGCCCGATGGCCTGCGCATTCTGTTCGGCTCGCGCGTGGTGATCTTCGACACCGATGAACTAACCGCCGCGAACAAGCTGCATCGCGCGATGGTGGCGATCTTCCCGGAACTGCAGGAGGTGGAGATCACGCATAGCTGGAAGGGCCAGGTGGCCATGACCTTCGACAAGCGCGCGCATCTCGGCGAGCGCGACGGCGTGCATTACGCGGTGGGCTGCAACGGCAACGGCGTGGCGTTGATGAGCTATCTCGGCTTTCGCATCGCGCGGAAGGTGCTGTCAGCCGAGGAGCGTTCCGCTTTCGACGGCCCGGATTTTCCCGCCGCTTCTTACTACACGGGTACGCCGTGGTTCGTGCCCGCCGCCACAGCGCTCTACGAGGTCGGCGATGCGTGGGACAGCCGCGCGCGGCAGGCAATACGGCACGCGGCAAGGGCATGATCTCGGCGCGCCGTCCGAGCGTCGGGACGTCGCGCATCCTGCTCGCGAGTGCGCCAGGCGTCGAAGGCGATGCACAGGTCCGCGACGTGAGTCTGGACGCGCCCGCTCATTCGCTTTTTGAAAAGGCTGACACCAAAAAATGATGCCTTTAGTGTGTGCTTGAACGAAACAGCAATGGCGTGCCGATGCGCCGCGCTCGATAACCGACCCTTTGGAGTGAACGAATGAAGACGACGTCCGCAGTTTCTCCGGCTATCGATACCGTCATGCGACACGCGCGCTACGTCAGCGCCGTCGCCGCGGCGGCGCTGGCGATCGCATCCGCACCGGTGCTGGCCGCGGCGGACGAAGCGCCGTTGTCGGTCGGCTATACGCTCGGCTACATGCCCTATGTCGGCGAGAAGGACGGTAAGCTCACCGGCGCGGAAGGCGATTTGCTCAACGCGACCGCGAAGGCGATGGGCCGCCCGGTCGAAGCGCACGGCATGGAGTTCCCGGCGCTGCTAGCGGGAATTCAGTCGGGCCGCTACGACGTCGCCATCGGCGGTCTTTCGTGGTCGAAGCAGCGTGCCGAGACCGGTGCGATGTCCGATCCGATCTACTACAGCCCGAACCTCATTCTCGCGCAGCAGGGCCTCAAGCTCAGTACCATCAGCGATCTGACCGGCCACACGGTCGGCACGCTCGCGGGCGCCACCGTGGACAAGGCGCTGCGTCAGGTGAAGGGCGTGAACGTGCATTCGTATCCGTCCTCGTCGTCGGCGATTGGCGATCTGGAGGCCAGGCGCATCGACGCGCTCGTGATGGATCCGCTGCTGCTCGCATACTTGCACAAGACGCGTCCCGACCTGAAGGACTATGTCATCAGCACACTGCAAAGTCCGAACGCCGAGGATTTGAAGAACCATCCGGAAGTGAAGGACGTGTCGGGCATGACGCCGTACATGGTGGTCTGGTATTGCTCGACCAAAGCCAGGTCGTTCTGCGACGAAGCAAACAAGCAGATCGACGGCTGGTACAAGTCCGGCGAGTCGAAGAAGATCCTGACGAGCTATGGCGCGAACTCCGATTCTTTCTACCAGCCCCCGGGCGGCATCGAGGCGGGTCGACGCGGCATGGATCGTCCGCAGGACTGGGTTGCGCCGTCCGCGTCGCGTTGAGGGAGGCGTCATGATCTTTCATGTTCCGTGGCACGACTATCTGCCCGTTCTCGGTGCCGCGCTGCTGAAGACGGTTGAATTGACCATAGCGGGCTTTTTCGGTGCGTGCGCGTTCGGTCTGGTGCTGGCGCTCTCCCGGCTATCGCGCTCGCGGCTGGCAAGCCGCACGGCCTATACCGTCATCGAGATATTCCGCAATCTGCCGGTGGTGACGGGGCTGTTCATCGTCTATTTCGGGCTGACCACGTTGCAGGTCACGTTGACGGGCTTTAGCGCGGGCGTGCTGTGCCTCTCGCTGTTCTATGGCGCGTATCTCGCGGAGATCTTTCGCGGCGGCATGCAGAGCATCGCGCCGGGGCAGAAGGAGGCGGCGAATGCCCTGGGCTTCACGGGACGCGGCACGTTCCTGTCGGTGGAGTTGCCGCAGGTCATTCGCGTCGTGCTGCCTTCCACCACGACGATCTTCATCGATCTGTTGAAGGGCACGTCGCTGCTCGTGACCATCGGCGGCGGCGAGCTAATGACGCAGGCCACCGTCATCACGTCGGATACCTACCGGCCACTCGAAGTGTATGTGGTGATCGGCTGCATCTATCTCGTGCTCTGCTTCTCGCTGTCGCGCGCGGCGGCACGGCTCGAGCAATGGCTGCGCGATGGCCGGCCGCTTTCGCTTTCGTCGCATCGCATGCGCGAACTGGCGCGTGCGCATCAGGCGCGCGCGCAGTCGGCGCGCGACGGCATGCAGAAGGAGATTGCCTCGTGAAAATGTTCCGGACGTCATCGTCCATGGATTCCGTTGCTTCGCCGCCGCGTCCCGCCGCCCACGCTTATGCAGCGGATGCCGGCGCTACGCGCAAGGAGCGGCCCGTCATCGAAATCTCCGGGCTGACCAAGCGCTTCGGTCAATCGCTCGTGCTCGATAGCGTCGATCTCAGCGTGCAGCGCGGCGAAGTGGTCGCCGTGCTGGGCCGCAGCGGCGGCGGCAAGAGCACGATGCTGCGCTGTATCAACCTGCTCGAAACACCCGATTCCGGCGTCGTGCGCGTGGCGGACCATGTGCTGTTCGACGGCAACAAGCCCGCTTCGCGCAGCGCGCTGATCGCGGCACGGCGCGACGTGGGCATGCTGTTTCAGAGCTTCAACGTGTTCCCCCATCTGTCGGCTGTCGAGAACATCGCGTTGCCGCTGGTGCGCAACGCGGGCATGACGCGCGAGGAAGCCATCGACGTCGCCATGCATTTTCTCGGCAAGGTCGGTCTCTATGAGAAGGCGCTGCACATGCCGTCGCAATTGTCGGGCGGTCAGTTGCAGCGGGTCGCGCTGGCGCGTGCGCTTGCGCTCAATCCGAAGGCGCTGCTGTTCGACGAGCCGACTTCCGCGCTCGATCCCGAATCCACCAACGACGTCCTCGCCGTGATGCGCGACCTGAGCGTGGAGGGCATGACGATGATCGTCGTCACGCACGAGATCCGTTTCGCGCTCAATGTCGCGTCGACGGTCGTGATCATGGATGGCGGGCGCATCGTCGAGAAGGGCGATCCGAAGACGATTATCGAATCGCCGTCGCACGAACGCACGCGCAGTTTTCTTGCCGGACATTGAGGACGGCTGTATTGTCACAACGAGAGAGCACGCAATGAAACGAGCAGGCATCGCCGTGATCGGCGTGGGAACGGTGGGCAGCATGGCGTTCTGGCAACTCGCGCGGCGGGGCGCGGACGTGGTGGGTTTCGAGCAGTTCGCGCCCGGCCACGGGCGCGGTGCGGCGGGCGGCGATACGCGGCTCTTCCGCGTGGCTTCCGAAGGACCGGCCTATGTGCCGATGACGCGCCAGGCCTACGGCGAATGGCGCAGGCTCGAGGAAGATTCGGGGCGGCCGTTGCTGAACCTGTGCGGCGGGCTGTATTCGGGACCGGCCGAATCGCCGTTCATGAGCAAGGTGATGGGCAACGCGGACCGCTACGATCTGCGTCATGAGAAGCTAAGTTTTCTGGACATGAAGCGCCGTTATCCGCAACTCGCGGTGAACGACGACGATATCGGCCTGCTCGATCTCGAAGCCGGCTTCACGCTCGCGGAAGTGGCCGTGGCGGTCGCCGCGGAAACGGCGGTGAAGCACGGCGGCGAGCTCGTCACGCAGACGAAGATCCGTGCGATCGTGCCTGAGGACGATGGCGTGCGCGTCACGACGGATGACGACGAATGGAAGTTCGACAAAGTCGTCGTCGCCACCGGCGCGTGGCTCAACGAACTGCTGCCGGAGCGCATTCCGCATGTGGACGTGCAGCGTCTTTCGGTGCACTGGTATCCGCTGCGCGATGCAGCGGCGTTCGTGCCGGAGCGCTTTCCGATCATCGAGATTCAGGGCGAGGAATTTCTCTTCGCTGCGTGGCCGACCATCGACAACGCGACCATCAAGGTGGGTTTCGCGGCCTCGATCGATCATCTGCCGAGCGCGCAGTTCATGAGCACGACGCTCTCCGACGAAGTGCTCGCCATCACCGATGACTATGTGCGCCGCTATCTGCCGGGTGCGATTCCAGTCGCGATCCGCCATGCGGTTTGCATGGACGGCTTCACCGCCGATCGCGACTTCCTGCTCGGGCCGCTGCCGAGCGACGAGCGGCTCATCGCGCTCACCGGCATGTCGGGGCACGGCTTCAAGATGGCGCCTGCGCTCGGCCTCGCGGCGAGCCAGTGGGCGCTCGACGGCGGCACGGAGCTCGACTATCGCGGCTTCGATCCGGAGCGGTTTCCAGCTAGTCGGATGCTGAGCAGCCGACGCACGCCCGCACCGGCATGAGCATGCACGTCTGCGTACTCGGCGGCGGCGCTTATAGTCGCGAGCTCGTCGATGAGTTGTTGCGAGACGAGCAGCTCGATTTCGATTTTCATCACAGCGGAAAACTCGTCGTTTATCGCGATGCGCGCGAATTAACTCCTGCAGGGAATTTTCAAAAAAATCGGTGATGTAGCTGAAGGCTTCAGTGAGGAAACTGTCGCGGTCACTGTCGCGGAACTCTTTGGGTACACGCCGAACAAAAGACTGCTGCTGGAGGGGTTGCATGTCCTTCTTGAGCGCATCGAGGTAGTCCGCATACCACCGGATCATTGCGCGACGCTGTCGCAGGTATTTGGCGTGGTTGTAGTCGCCTGCAATGCCTTCCTCAAGATGGGAGAGCTGCGTCTCGACGTGATCCTTCTGTCAGCCGTGTTCGCGAAGGAGGGTGCTGGCAGTATGGCGTGTGCCGTGGCCGACCTCGAGATCGACCTCGGTCCATTCCGCACCGGACCATGCCCGGGCGGCTGGCCGTCCAGATTGTCATCCAGGCCGCGACGTAGGCGATGAGACGGCTCGCCGACTTCTCAAGCGCGCGCAGGAAGTCGGGTAATTCCGGTTCAAGCAGGTGGGGATACGGTTTTGCCTTCGGAGCGGGTTTCGCAATTACCTTCAGTTCGGACGCCGGGTTGTATTCGCACTTGCCGCGTGCGATTGCCTGACTGAATATTTCCCGCAGCCAGCCCCGCGCCTTCTTCGAGACGTTCAGGGCGTCGCGCTTTTCGAAGCGTTCCTGGACGCGGGCGCAGTCCACCCGCGTGATGTTCACCAGTTTGCTCGAACCGAGTTCGGGGAGGATGTCCTTGTCCAGATACGTCCGGATCTTGTCCAGCGTGGAGGCTGAGCGACCTGCATCCTGTTTGCTCTTGTACCAGAGTTCGGCTGCTGCCCTGAAAATGCCGTCGTCGCTGTTTTCGGCCTGCTGACGGTCTACCCGCCGTTCACGCGGGGATCGATTCCATCGGCGACGCCGTAGGGCTTGGGCCGCGGGCGGGCCGCTTCCACTTCGCGAACGGTGAGGGGCATGGTACTCATCTGCACCCGGCTCGGGCTGTTCGGCGTTGAACGCCAATAAACAAAAAACCCCGCAAATTCAATAATTTACGGGGTCTTCTGGACTTCTCTGTACTACGCTAAACAGCTTTATGGTGCCCAGGAGAGGACTCGAACCTCCACGGTGTTGCCACCGCTAGGACCTGAACCTAGTGCGTCTACCAATTCCGCCACCTGGGCACGTCTTCAAGCTAGACAGCTATTTTAGCGGGATGATGCAGCGTGTCAATCCCTACCGGCAAACAACTTCGCTTCATCAATCGATCGGTTGGCTCGCGCAGCGAAGCAATGCTTCACGACGATTTCACCGTCTTGCCGACCCCATGAACCGGCCCAACTAAGGGAGCCGGACCTTGTGCAGTCGCACACAAAAAGTAAAGCCGCCTACATGAAACGCCAGGCGGCTTTACTTTGAATCTGGTGCCCAAGAGAGGACTCGAACCTCCACAGTGTTGCCACCGCTAGGACCTGAACCTAGTGCGTCTACCAATTTCGCCACCTGGGCAGGTGATGAACAGCAAAGAACGCCATTATAGCGACAGATTCGCACCTGTCAAGCGGTTCTCAAAACTTGCTTAAACAACGCGGCGGCGCGTCCGCATGTGCGTCGCCGCGACTATTGACGGGCCGCAAGGCGCGCGAGACGGGTGTTAGAATGCCTCGCAGTAGTTCGTTGGCACGGTGCACACGCCCGTCGGACTCAGCCTTGAACGAGCCGGACCCGAGCAGTCTTTCCAGTGCAATTGCAAGTGCAACTTAAGCGCAACTTCAACGCTTCTTAAGCCGAGCCACATCGCCGACCGACGTCCATGCAACGAGAAAAAACCATCGACAAGCCCTTGAGCAAATTCCCGTACCCGATTCCAAGCCGCGAAGAAATCCTGGGCGTCCTGCGCACGAGCGAGGCGCCGCTCGCCGCGAATGAGATAGCCGAAGCGCTGTCGATCAAGCGCCAGGAGCGCGAAGGATTTTTCAAGCGCCTGGGCGCGATGGAGCGCGACGGCCAGATCCGGCTCGATCAGCGCAATCTGTATCAGTTGACCCATCCGTCGAACTTCGTGGCGGGCCGCGTGCAAGGCCATCGCGACGGTTACGGCTTTCTGATTCGCGACGACGGCCAGGACGATCTGTTCCTGCCCACCGGCGAAATGCAGAAGGTCATGCACAACGACCGCGTGCTTGCGCGCATCGTCGGCTATGACCGGCGCGGGCGGCCGGAAGGGCACATCGTCGAGGTCACGGATCGCGCCAACAAGCGCGTGATTGGCCGTCTGCTGAACGAGAACGGCGCGCTGATCGTCGCGCCCGAAGACAAGCGCATCGGCCACGACATCCTGATCACACAGAACACCAAGAAGGCCAAGGTGGGCCAGGTGGTGGTGGTCGAGCTGACCGATTTTCCGAGCCGTCATTCGCAGCCGCTCGGCCGCGTGGTGGAAGTGCTCGGCGATATCGACGACCCCGGCATGGAAATTGAAATCGCGGTGCGCAAGTATGGTGTGCCGCACGAATTCAGCCAGGCGGCGCTCGACGAAGCCGCCAAGCTCCCCGACGAAGTCCGCCCGGTCGACGCGCGTCATCGCATCGATCTGCGCGACGTGCCGCTTGTCACGATCGACGGCGAAGACGCGCGCGACTTCGACGACGCCGTCTATTGCGAGCCGGTTCAGGTCGGCCGCGGCGAAGGCTTTCGCTTGATCGTCGCGATCGCGGACGTGTCGCACTACGTGCATCCGAAGAGCGGGCTCGACGCCGACGCGATCGAACGCAGCACCTCGGTGTATTTCCCGCGCCGCGTGATCCCCATGCTGCCG
>DASPZL010000270.1:0-6178 GCA_035636295.1 Paraburkholderia sp. | reverse complement strand
ATCGGCGCTGATCGGCGCGGCGAAGGCGAAGCTCTATCCGTCCTTGTCGCTGACGGGATTGTTCGGGCTTTCGTCGGGCGAACAACACGGCATCGGGCTCTCGCAATGGGGCAGCAAGACGATCGGCCTCTTTTCCGCGGGCATCACGGTGCCGATCCTCGAACGCGGTCAACTGAAAAATGCCGTGCGGATCCAGGACGCGACCTTCCAGGAGGCCGTGCTCGACTATCAGAACACGGTGCTGCAAGCGCAAAAAGAAGTGGAAGACGCGATCGCCGGGCTGCGCACTTCGCTCGATGCGCTGGCGGCTTCCTCGCGTGCGTCCGATGCGTCGCAGCGCGCGTTGCGGCTCGCGAACGTCCAGTATCGCGCCGGTTCGGTCACCTACGACACGGTGCTCGATGCGTCGCGTTCGATGTTGCGCGACGGCGACTCGCTCGCACAGAACCAGGGGATTGCCGCGCTCGCGGCGGTGTCGCTGTATCGCGCGCTCGGCGGCGGCTGGGAAGTGGCGCAGGGGCAGCAGGTGGTAAGCGAACAGATCGCGGAGCAGATGGCGCGGCGCACGGACTGGGGGCGGTTGTTGAACCCGCCGGCGAATTCCGCGCTGGCGCGCACGAGCGGAGGCCAGCTTGAAAGTGACAAATAGAAGCGCGACAAAAAAAGGTGTGACAGGTAAAAGCATGGCCAGAAAGCGCGCGGGAAATGAAAGCGCGAGCAGGAGAAACGTGGGGGACGAAAACGTGGCAAATGAAAACGTGGCAAACGAACCTGCGAAAAACAACGGCGTGGCGAACACCCGTTTCGGCGCACTGCTTTGCATCGTGCTGGCGGCCGCGCTGCCAGCCTGTCGCGACGGCGACGCGCCCGCCGCTCAAGCGGCGTCGCTGCCGCAAGTGAGCGTGACGCGGCCCGTGCCGCGCGAAGTACGCGAGCAGCTCGATCTGAGCGGCACGGTCGCGCCTTCCGCGACGGTCACGCTGGTGGCGCGCGTGCAAGGCGTGCTGAAGCAGATCGGCTTTAGCGACGGCGCCAACGTCGAGCAAGGGCAACTGCTGTTTCGCGTCGAGCCGGACACGTATCGTGCGCAACTCAAGTACGACCAGGCCGAACTCGATAACGCCAATCAGGAATTGACGCGCCAGAAGCAGCTCACGTCGGATAACGCGACCTCCGAATCGACGCTGCAAAAGGCGCAGACCATGCGCGACCAGGCGCTCGCCAAGCGCGACATGTCGCGCATCAACCTGGACTACACGGAAATACGCGCGCCGTTCGCGGGCCGCATCGGCGCACGCGCGTTCGACGTCGGCAACCTGGTGGGCGCTTCCGATTCCAGCAAGCTCGCGACGTTGGATCGCATTCAGCCGGTGTACGTCAACTTCACGCTGAATGAGCGCGACGCTAACCGCATCGGTCTTTTCACCAAACCGCCGCGCACGGTGCGCGTCAACGTGCTCGGCGCGGCGGCGGATCAGGGTGAGGACGCCGCGCTCGAATTCGTCGATACACGGGTCGATCCAGCGAGTGGCGCGATCAAGCTGCGCGCCGACATCGCCAATCACGATGCGCATCTGATTCCGGGCCTGTCGGTTGAAGTGCATATTCCCGCCGGCCCGCCGCAAACCGTGTTGCTGGTGCCCGATATCGCGTTGCTGCGCGAACAGGCCGGTGCATTCGTGCTGACCGTGAACAGCGCGGGCGTGATCGAGAAACGCGCGGTGGAAACTGGTGCGCTTTACGGCGCGCTGCGGGCCATCAGGGTGGGACTCGGCGCGAGCGATCAGGTGGTGACGGGCGGCGCGCTCGCGGTCGCGCCCGGCCTCAAGGTGCAGACGGTCGCCGCAGCGGCGCAGGGCCGCTCATGATCCGTTTCTTCGTCGAGCGTCCGGTTCTTGCCAATGTGATCGCGCTGATCGTGATGCTGCTTGGCGGCGTCGCGTTGATCAATCTGCCGATCGCACAATATCCGCCGATCACGCCGCCGACCGTGCAGGTCGTCGCGCATTTTCCGGGCGCGAGCGCCGCGACGGTGATCGACCGCGTGGCGCTGCCCATCGAAACGCAAGTGAACGGCGTGGAAAACGCGCTGTACATGCAATCGACCAGCACCAACGACGGCACCTACACGCTCACGGTTACGTTCGCCGTCGGCACCGATGTCGACAAGGCGCAGGTGCTGGTGCAAAACCGCGTGTCGGCGGCCACCGCGCAACTGCCGCAAGCGGTGCAGCAGCAGGGCGTGACCGTGCGCAAGCGGTCGACCGCGATCCTGCAGTTGTACACGCTGCAATCGCCCGATCCGAAATACGATTCGCTGTTTCTCAGCAATTACGCGGTGATCTATCTGCGCGACACGCTCGCGCGTTTGCCGGGCGTGGGCGATGTGACCGTGTTCGGCACGGGGCAGTACAGCATGCGCGTGTGGCTCGATCCGCGCAAGCTGAGCGAGCGCGGCCTGAGCGCCGTCGACGTGATGCAGGCGATCCAGAGCCAGAGCAAGGACGTGAGCGCGGGCCAACTCGGATCCGAGCCGAACGCCGGCGGCCAGGCATTCCAGCTCACGGTGACGATGCAGGGCGCGCTCTCCGACCCGCGCGAATTCGACGACATCATCGTCAAGGCCGATTCGAGCGACGGCGGACACTTCGTGCGGATTCGCGATGTGGGGCGCACCGAACTGGGCTCGTCCAGCTACGGGCAGTTCTTCAATCTCGACGGCAAACCCGCCGCCGGCATCGCTATTTATCAGTTGCCCGAGGCCAATGCGCTGGAAGTCGGCAACGCCGTGAAGGCGACCATGGCGCGTCTCGCGAAAAACATGCCGCAGGGCGTCAGCTATCAATTGCCGTTCGACACGACGACCTTCGTGCGGCAATCGGTGATCGACGTCTACAAGACGCTGTTCGAAGCGGCGTTGCTGGTGCTCGCGGTGATCCTGCTGTTTCTGCAGAACTGGCGCGCGATGCTGGTCCCCGCCACGACGATTCCGGTGACGATCATCGGCACGTTCGGCGCGATCTATATGCTCGGCTTCTCGATCAATCTGCTGACGCTGTTCGCGATCGTGCTGGCCATCGGCATCGTGGTGGACGATGCGATCGTGGTGGTCGAAGGGATTACGCAGCATATCGAGCAGGGCAAGACGCCGAAGCAGGCCGCCATCGACGCGATGCACGAATTGCTCGGGCCCATTGTCGGCATCACGCTGGTGCTGATCTCGGTGTTTTTGCCGTCGGCGTTTCTCGGCGGCGTGACGGGCCAGATGTACCGGCAATTCGCGCTGGTGGTGGTGGCGACCACCGTGATCAGCGCGATCAACGCGGTCACGCTCAAGCCGGTGCAAAGCGTGCGCTGGCTGCGGCATGCGCGGCCCGGCAAACCGAACGTCGTGTATCGCGTATTCGACAGAGGGTATGCCCGCGTGGAAAAGGGCTATGTGCGCGTGGTGTCGTGGCTCGTCGCGCGCTGCCGCCTTGCATGGGTCATCGCGCTGATGCTCGGCGCGGGGTCCGCATTCCTGCTGACGCGCGTGCCCACCAGCTTCATTCCGCTCGAAGACCAGGGCTATATGCTGATCGCCGCGCAACTGGCCGACGCCGCTTCGCTCGGACGCACCCGCGAGGCCAGCACGCAAATCGAAAAGCGTATCGGCGCGATTCCGGGCGTGAACCACGTGGTGTCGATCGGCGGCATCTCGCCGCTCGATAACAACGCGTCGGTGCCGAATTCCGCGCTGATCTACGTGACGCTCGACGACTGGAGCAAGCGCGGCAAGGGCGAGGATTTACGCTCGCTGTATCTGCGCATGAATAGCGAACTCGCGGCGCTGCCCGACGTGCGCTCGGTGGTGATCGTGCCGCCGCCGATCCAGGGCTTGGGAAACAGCGGCGGCGTGCAGATGCAGGTGATGCTCACCGACGGCTCGCAGAACTATCAGCGCTTGCAGAGCGCCGCGGATGCATTGGTCGCGAGCGTCTCGAAGCGGCCTGAACTGCAGCGCGTGTTCAGTCCGTTTCGCGCGTCGGTGCCGACCGTCGAGCTCACGCTCGACCGCGCGAAGGCGGAGTCGCTGCAAGTGCCGGTCGGCAATGTGTTCGATCTGCTGCAGGACTATGTCGGTTCGAGCTACGTGAACCAGTTCACGACGTTCAACCATACGTTCCCGGTGTTCGTGCAGGCCGACGGCGCGTTTCGCCGTGAAACCGACGACATTCGCCGCTTGCAGATTCGCAGCAACAGTGGCCATATGGTCGAGCTGGGCACGTTCATCGACGCGCGTGCGAGCGTCGGCCCCGCGGTGGCGTCGCTGTACAACCTCGCGCCGGCCGCGGCTATCAACGGCAATCCGGCGAGCGGCTATAGCACGGGTGACGCCATCGCCGCGTTCGAGCAGGAAGCCGCGCGCATCCTGCCGGCCGGCATCGGCTATGAATGGACCGCGATGTCGTATCAGGAGAAGCTCGTCGGCAATTCGGCGTACTGGGTGTTCGCGGTGGGCGTGTTGCTGGTGTTCTGCGTGCTGGCCGCGCAATACGAAAGCTGGCTGCTGCCGGTGGCGGTCGTGCTCGCGGTGCCGTTGGCGCTGCTCGGCACGGCCGGCACGCTTGCCATACTCGGCGCGGCGAACAATCTCTACACGCAGATCGGCCTCGTGCTGCTGATTGCGTTGTCGGCGAAGAACGCGATCCTGATCGTCGAATTCGCGCGGCATTTGCGGGCGCAGGGCGTGGACATAGCGGAGGCCGCGGTGGAAGCCGCGCGTCTGCGGTTCAGGCCGATCATGATGACCTCGTTCGCGTTCATACTCGGCGTGGTGCCGCTCGTGATCGCCACCGGCGCGAGCGCGAGCGCGCGCCGTTCGCTCGGCATCGCGGTATTTTCTGGCATGCTTGCTTCCACCTGCGTCGCCGTGTTGTTCATTCCGTCGTTCTACGTGCTGTTGCAGCGCCTCACGGAACGTCATGCGGCGCGCAAGGCGCCGCCCGACGCTTAAACCGAGGAGCTTTCGCATGGATCGCCCCGCCAAAATCATCGTGCTCGACGACGAAGCCGAACTGCGCAACATGCTGCAGCGTTTCCTGCGCGGCCACGGCTTCGAGGTGCGAATCGCGGAAGACGGCAAGCGTCTCGATCGCTATCTGGAGCGCGAGCCGTTCGATCTGCTGGTGCTCGATCTGATGATCGGCGAGGAGGACGGTCTCGCCATTTGCGCCCGCCTGCGCGCGCAAGGCCAGACGCTGCCGATCCTGATGCTGACCGCGAAAGGCGATCCGCTCGACAAGGTGATCGGCCTCGAAACCGGCGCCGACGACTACCTCGCCAAACCGTTTCTGCCGCGTGAACTGGTGGCGCGGATCAACGCGCTGCTGCGTCGTCAGAAGATTGCCTCGGGCGACGTCACCGTGACCTCGCAGCGCGTGCGTTTCGGCGATTTCATGCTCGACGTCGGCAAGCAGCAACTCTCGCGTGCGGGCGCGTTGCTGGAGATTCATTCGGCGCAGATGCTGCTGCTGGTTGCGCTGGCGTCGTCGCCGAACCGGCCGGTGAGCCGCGACAATCTGCTGGCGCGCGCGCGGGGCCGCGACCATGATGCGCTCGATCGCAGCATCGACGTGCAGGTGCTGCGACTGCGGCAGATCGTCGAGGACGACCCGTCCAGGCCGCGTTTCATCAAGACGGTGTGGGGCGTCGGTTACATGCTGATCGCGGACGTCGACGTATGACGCGCTCGTTGCTGCGCAGGGCGCTGCCGAAAACGCTGTTGGCGCGCAACATCGCGTTGCTGATCGTGCTCGTGATGTTGAGCCAGGCGTGCGCGCTCGGCGTATCGCTGCATTACGTGCAGCGGCCTCGCGTGGAGCGCGCGGCCGCCGTGTTCGCCACCTATGTGACGACGCTCGACAGTCTGTTGGCGGCCACGCCGTCCGGCGCGCGTGCCGCGTTGCCCGCGCGCCTCGACATGCGCGCGCAACTCCCGAGCGAAGCCGCGGAGAAGCCGCCGCGGAACCTCTGGCGCGCTTACCGTGCCTATCAGCGCGATCTGTTTCTCGACAGCTTGCGCGCGCATCTGCCTGCCGACATGCCGGCGCGCTGGCAGTCCACCGGCGGCCAGCGGTTGTGGATTCGCCTGCATGCGCCGGCCGATGCGCCGCAAGCGCCGTACTGGATCGCGCTG
>DASPZL010000269.1:0-10079 GCA_035636295.1 Paraburkholderia sp. | reverse complement strand
TTGGCCTTCTTCAGTTCGATTTCTTTGTTCATCGGCAGCAGTGCAGCGGGTTCAATTCGATTGAAACGGCGGTGTAATCGACGCGCGCGTCCAGAAACGCGAGTGTAGCGCCGCTGTTCGGGCCGTGCGCCATCCACGTGGGACTATCTTTGCCGCGCCGGCGCGGTAACATCCGTGGTTAGACTGCGAAACCGCGAACAGACGAGCAGCCCGTACGGCGCTAATGGAACGCGGAGCGAGCGGAACGATGAGCGAGCGGAGCGCACGCCGAGCGAACCCGGCGAACCCAGAGCAACCCTGCGAACCCCAAGCGAAAGCAAGGCAAACGCAAAGCGAGCTTCAGTAACGATGCAATTGAACGGAATGGAGGCGCAGTGATCAGGTTTCTGCACACCGCGGACTGGCAGATCGGCACGCAATTCGGCCAGTTCGAGCCGGACGAGGCCGCGCATCTCGCGGAAGCGCGCTTCGAGACGGTGCGCCGGATCGCCGACGAAGCGGCGGCGCGCAAGGTCGGCGCCGTGCTGGTGGCCGGCGACGTATTCGACCTGCAGACCGTCTCCGACACGGTGATCCGCCGCCTGTTCGGCGCGCTGCAAGCCTTTTCGGGGCCGTGGATCATGCTGCCGGGCAATCACGACGCCGCGCTGGTCGAAAGCGTGTGGACCCGCGCCCAGCGCCTGAACTGCATCGCGCCGAATGTGCGGGTGGTGCTCGAACCCGGCGTGGTGTTGCTCGACGAGTGCCGCTGCGCGTTGCTCTGCGCGCCGCTCACGCAACGCATCACCTACGACGACACCACGGGTTTCTTCGACACCACCGAGACGCCGCCAGGCTATCACCGCATCGGCCTCGCGCACGGCAGCGTGAGCGGAATCTTGCAGGAGGGCATCGATTCATCGAATCCCATCGCAGCGACGCGTGCCGCGAGCGCGCGGCTCGATTATCTCGCGCTCGGCGACTGGCACGGCCATCTGCGTGTGGACGAGCGCATCTGGTACGCCGGCACGCACGAGCAGGACCGTTTCCGCGCCAACGATCCAGGCTTCATGCTCGACGTCACGTTGCGCGAGCCTGGGGCATCGCCGGTGGTCGAGGCGGTGCGGATCGGTAAATATCAATGGCATCGCTGGGACGAAACGATTTCCGTGCCGACCGATGTGGATTCGCTCAAGGCGCGCCTCGCCGCGCTGGACAGCAACGACGTGCTGCGTCTCGTGGTAAGCGGCACGGCCGCGCTGGCCGATGCCGAGGCGATTCGCGTCGCGGCGGAAGAAGCCCGCGCGCGAGTGCGCGCGCTGCGCGTCGATCTGAGCGGCCTGCAAGTCCTGCCCACCGCCGACGACCTCGCCGAACTCGGCGCGCAGAGCGGCTATCTCGCGAAGGTGGTGGCGCGTCTGCGTGGCTTGCAGGAAGACCCGCAGTCCGATCCGCAGCAGGTCAAGCGCGCGGCGGAGGCGTTATTGCTTCTCGCGCGTATTCAACGTGAACTGCCGCGCGAAGCGAGGTCCGCATGAAGCTCGAAAGTATCGCGATTCAGGAGTTCAAGCAGTTCACCGGCCGGCTCGTCATCGACGATTTGCAGCCCGGACTCAATCTGTTCACCGGCCCGAACGAGGCCGGCAAGAGCACCATCGCCGAAGCCGTGCGTGCCGTGTTTCTCGAGCGCTACAAGGCGTCGCATCTGAAGGACCTGCTGCCGTGGGGCATGGCGAGCGGGCAGCCGTCGGTTGAAGTGGCTTTCGATCTGGACGGCACGAACTGCAAGCTGTCGAAGCAATTCGTCTCGCGGCAGCGCTGCGAGTTGAGGATCGGCCAGTCCGTGTTCAGCGAGGACGAAGCCGAAGACAAGCTCGCGGCATTGCTCGGTTTTTCGCGTGCAGCGCGCGGGCCGCTCAAGGCCGAGAACGCCGGCGTTCCCGGTTTGTTGTGGGTGCAACAAGGCGGCACGCAGGAGGTGCGCGATTCCACCGGGCACGCGGCGCAGTATCTGCGCGATGCGCTCTCGCAACTGTCGGGCAGCAGCGAATCGGCCGGCGAGGATGCGCTGATCGCCGCCGTGCAGCGCGAGCTTCGGCAACTGCTCACGGCGCGCACGCAGAAGTCCACCGGGCCGCTTGCCGAAGCCGAACAGGCCGTGGCCGCGCTGATTGCCGGGCGCGACGAACTGGAACAGCAGCGCCAGCAGTTCGACGAGAACATCGCGCGGCTCGCCGCACTGCAGGAAGCTTTTGACGACACGCAACGCAAGCGGCCTTGGGAACTTCACGAGCAGAAGGCCGTGCAGGCGCAGCAGCGCGCCGATGCCGCGGCGGAGTTGGAGCGCAGTGTCCAGGGACTTGCGCAGTCGCTGCAAGTGAGTGAAGCGGAACTGGCGCTTTCGTTGCAACAGGAACAGGGCGCGACCGAACTGGAAGCGGCCGTCGCTCGCGAGCGCCAGCAGCTCGATGCCGCGAGAGCCAACGTGTCGGCGGTTCAGACCGAACATGCGCAGGCCGTGGCGAGCGTCGCGCAATTCGAGCAGGCTTTTGCCGATGCAAACCGCGCGCTCGAACTGGCGAACGCCGCCGTGACCGCGGCGGACTTGCGCAGCCAGATCGGCTTGTATCGCGCCGAAAGCGAGCGACTCGAAGCCGCGATCGCCGCTGCGGGCAAAGCGAACGACGCCGTTCTGGAAGCCGCACGCGCCGCGGCGTCGCTCGAAATCGACGAGGCGAAACTGAAGCGGCTTCAATCGCTCGACGCCGAATTGACGGTGCTGCGCGCGCGCACCGAAGCGGCGATGACGCGCATCGAATATCGGCTGAGCGGCGCGATTACCGTCGGCGACGCGCAGGTGAGCGGCGAGGGCGTGCTGCGTCTGGACGAGGAGAAGCTGATCGGCCTCGGCGCACTCGGCGAATTGCGCGTGATTCCGGGCGTCTCCGATCTATCCGCGCGGTTGTCCGAGCTTGCTTCGCTCGAAGCCCGGCATGCGCAGTTGTTGCAGGCCTTGGGCGTGGCGTCGCTCGGTGAAGCCGAAGCCAGGCACGAACAGTGGAAGGCGCTTGTCGCGCAGCAGAAAAGCCAGGCGAAGATTCTGGAAGTGCATGCGCCGCAGGGCATCGACGCGCTGCGTGCGGCGTTGGCTTCCGCTGTGGCGCGTTTGCAGACATCGAATGAACGGCTGGCGTTGTTGCCCGATGTGTCCGCCGCGCCGCCGCTCGAGGAAGCGCGCCGCAATGCCGACATCGCGCGCGATGCGTTGGAAGCCGCCAGAAAAGTGCTGACGCAGACAGCGGAGAAACGATCGACCGCGACAGCCACGACCGAATCGCTAGCCGCCCAATTGCAGCGCAAGGAAGCGCAATTGGGCGATGAAGCGTTTTGCCGCAACCGCGCTCAATGGCAGACGAAAATCGTCGAACAGCGCGTGCAGGTCGACGCTTTGAGGAAGCAGCGCGAAGGACGCGAGCGCGAACTCGAAGCGGCGCGCCTGGACGATCCCGCCGCCGAGGCGAAGCGCTATCGCGCGTCCGCGGAACTCGCGCGCAACGAGCAGCACGAGCGGCAAGTGCGGATCGCGCAACTGCGCAGTCAACTGGAGACGGTCGGTGCGTCCGGGCTCGGCGAGCGTCTCGCGGCGGTGCAGGCACGGGTCGAACAAGCCACGCGCCGCAAGGACGAACTCAGCCTGCGAGCGAGCGCGTTGAGCCTGCTGGACGAAGTGCTCGTCGACGAACGCGACGCAGCGGTGGCCCAATTGCGCGCGCCGTTGACCGAGCGGCTTGGACATTATCTGCGGCGAATTTTCCCGCAGTCGACCATCGCGCTCGGCGACGATCTGAGTCCCGCGACGCTGGATCGTTATGGCCGCGCCGATACGCTCGACGCGTTGAGTTTCGGCACGCGCGAACAACTCGGTATTCTGACGCGGCTCGCGTATGCGGATCTGCTGAAGGCATCGGGCCGGCCGACGTTGCTCATGCTCGACGACGCGGCGGTGCATACCGACGCCGCAAGGCGCGATGCAATCAAGCGCGCGCTGATCGACGCGGCGACACGCCACCAGATTCTGGTGTTCACGTGCCATCCGGAGTTGTGGGACGATCTGGGCGTGAGGCAGCGGGCGATCGAGGATTTGAAGGTGGCGGCGTAGGGAACCGTTGATTCGCGGGCGGATGAAGTCTCCGGTGATGAAAGCGAGGATGTGATGCGCCGCCAGTCAGCGGCGCATCGGCGTACGTTGGTCGATTCACTCGTACCAGCGCGGCGTATAAACCCACTCGCCACCTTCGGCGTTTTTGCCGAACCCCCGCGTCGTGGAGGACCCTACGATCACCATCGTCCGCATATCCACATCGGACGAGCGCAGCTCGCCGAGCGTGATCGTGCGCAGCGTGCCGCCGGGTCTGCCGATATCGCGGCCCAGCACGACCTTCGTGGCCACGGCGCGGTATTCCCTCACGATATCCAGCGCTTTGTCCAACTGCCACGGTCGTGCGCGCGAGATCGGGTTATAGAGCGCCATCACCAGATCGGCCTCAGCCGCGTGCCTTAGACGCTTTTCGATGATCGTCCATGGTTTCAGATTGTCGGACAGCGACAGCATGCAGAAGTCGTGACCCAGCGGCGCGCCGGCTTGCGCCGCCGTCGCCATGGCCGCGGACACGCCCGGCACGATCGACAGTTCGACCGCGTTCCACTCCGTGTTCCGCGCGGCATCGAGCGCTTCGAGCACCGCGGCCGCCATCGCAAACACGCCCGGATCGCCGGACGACACCATCACCACCGCGCGTCCCGCGCTGGCCAGTTCGAACGCGTGACGCGCGCGTTGCATTTCCTCGCGATTGTCCGTGCCGTGCACGCGCTGATCGGCGCGCAGGGGGCCGGCCATTTTCACGTAGGTGTCGTAGCCGAGAATATCGGTCGCTTCGTTCAGCGCGGTGCGAGCGGCGGGCACCATCAGATCGGCGCTGCCGGGGCCGAGGCCGATCACGGTCAGGCTGCCGCGTGCGCGACCAATCGTGTCGGGATCGATTGCCAAAGGCGCCAATGCGAGGGCAACGCCGTTATTCGCGTCGTCATGCAGCGTTTCGTAGGGAATGCGCAGCGCGGCATGCAGCAGGTTGCTCGGCGGCTCGCCGTCTTCGGGATGCGTTTGAGTGAAACGCAGCGGCACGTTCAAACTTGCGGCGGCTTCTGCGAGATCCGGGTCCGTCATGCGTTCGGATGAAGTCAGCAATGCCGCCAAAGAAAGCGCCGCAAGACCATGCACATCCAGCGCCTCGCGCACGCGTGCCGCAATCTCCGCACCCGCACCCGCACCCGACACCGCCGCGACCACACTGCGCGGATGAATCACCAGCTCGTCATCACGCCCATCCCACGCTCGCGGCGTCACGCGAATCGCGAGGCGCGCGGACGCCGAGCGCGGCAATTGCGCATCGTCGAGCCACGGCGCTTCGCCTTCGATCCGCGTGCTTTCGCCGGCCAGCAGATCCGACACGAAGCGTTTGCCTTGCCCGATATCGGCGAGCGCATAACCTTCGGGCGGATTGAGCACACACGTGCCGAAGCGCAATTCCCCGCTCGTCGTGATCGCCGGCGACACGGCCAGCGCGGCGGCAATTTCGCGCGCCATCACGTTGACACCGGCGAGACCGCCGAGCAATGGCACGACCGCGCTGCCGTCTTCGGCCACGGCCAGCACAGGCGGTTCAATGCCCTTGTTCGACAGCAACGGCGCGACGCAACGAATCACGATGCCGGCCGCGCACAACGCAACGATCGGCGTGCCGCGCGCATAGAGTTCGCGCAGATGCGCGCCGAGTTCGCTGTACGAGACGTCGGCCTCCACGCGTCCCTGCAATGCGTGCACCTGGCTACCCGCATGGAGCGCCTGAATGCGCCGCGCGGTCGTCAACGCGCCCGCGCCGAGAATCACGATCGCCGGTGGCGTCAGCCTTGCCATTTTTCCCCCGGCACGACGAGCAGCGAGAAATACGGCGACGCCATCGGATCGACTTCGGCGAGCGGCACGATGCGCTGATTGCCCATCGTCGCGCGCTCGACGTAAAGCGCGCGATGCGCGAGGCCGAGTTCGCCCAGCACGCGCCGCACCTTGTCGAAATTGCGGCCGAGTTTCATCACGACGGCGGCATCGGCATCGGCGAGGCGTCGGCGCAATTCGTCTTCGGGCAGCACGCCCGAGAGCACCGACAAGCTCTGGTTGCGATACACGAGCGGCGAACCGAGCACCGCCACGCCGCCGAGCATCGAGCACACGCCGGGCACGACTTCGCTCTCGTAACGCGCCGCGAGCCGGTCGTGCAAATACATGTACGAGCCGTAGAAAAACGGATCGCCCTCGCAAATCACGGCCACGTCGCGGCCCGTATCGAGATGACCGGCGACGATTTCCGCCGCCGTGTCGTAGAAGTCGGCGATGATCGCTTCATACGAAAGCGGCGGTTCGAGCGCTTCGGTCGTGACCGGATAAACGAGCGGCAGATGCTGCTGCGCGTCGTGCAAATGCGCTTCGATGATGCTGAACGCGTTGCCCTTCTTACCCTTCGCGACGAAATACGCGACCACGGGTGCCGCCTTCAGCAAACGCAGCGCCTTTAGCGTGATGAGTTCGGGATCGCCGGGGCCGACGCCGAGTCCGAATAAACGTCCTTGCACCGTCATTTATTCGACCTCCGTCGCGAGCGCGTTCACGGCGGCGGCGGCCATCGCACTGCCGCCGCGTCTTCCATGCACCACCACGTAGGGCACGCCGCGGCTGTTCTCCGCGAGCATCGCTTTCGATTCGGCCGCGCCGACGAAGCCCACCGGAAAGCCGAGAATCAGCGCGGGCTTCGGCGCGCCGGCATCGAGCATGTCGAGCAGATGAAAGAGGGCGGTCGGCGCATTGCCGATCACGACGACGCTGCCCGCGAGCCGCAGCCGCCACAATTCGAGCGCGGCGGCCGAGCGCGTATTGCCGAGTTCGCGCGCGAGCTTCGGCACGTCCTGATGCGTGAGCGTGCAGATCACTTCGTTGTTCGCGGGCAGCCGCGCGCGCGTGATGCCTTGCGCGACCATGCCGGCGTCGCAGAGAATCGGTGCGCCTTGCGCGAGCGCTGTGCGGCCCGCCGCGCCCGCGCCTGCGGAAAACTGCAGGTCTTCAACAATGTCCACCATGCCGCATGCGTGGATCACTCGCACCGCGAGCTTTTCCAGATCGGCGGGAATGCGCGACAAGTCGGCCTCCGCGCGTATCGTCGCGAAGGATTGGCGATAGATCTCCTGACCGTCGCGAATGTAATCAAGCATCTTTTGGGCTCCGGGCCAGGTGGCCGAGCATGTCGGCGGCCTGTTCGATCGTCAGTTGCTGCGCGACGCACTGGCCGAAACCCGAGTGGCCGTCGTCGCGTCGATAAAGGTCGTAAGTGCCGGGCGCCACGGCCAGCAGCGTGTACGGCGCGCAATGCGCGGCGGCGCACGAGCGCGGGCAGCCGCTTAGATGGACGTCGACGCCTTCGGGCAGGCGGGTGGCGAGCAGCAGCGCGTCGGCTTTGGTGTCGGCGAGACTTTTTGCGCAGCCTTGCGATCCTGCGCAGGCGATCAGACGTGTGATGGCTTGCGTGGGATCGCAGGCAAGGCCCAGCGTGTTCAGTTCCGTCAGCACGGCAGGCACGGCGTGCTCTGCGATGTCGGGCAGCAGGATGCTTTGCCAGGGTGTTATATGCAACGTGCCGTTGCCTTGCTGTCGCGAGAGCGCGGCGAGGGCGTGCAGGGTTGCGGCGTCGAGACGTCCGAGCGGCGGCTGCCCGCCTACGTGCGAGGTTCCCACCACGCGTTGAGCATGCGCGCCAAGTCGGCGCGCGGCATCGGCGGGTGCGGCGCGATGCCAGGCGGCGAGCGATGTGTCGCGCGACAGCGGGAAATCGACATACGTTTGAGCGTGCTGCAATACGGCGTCGACGGAATGAGCGGCGAGCAGGTGACGCATGCGCGTGGCGTCGGCGGCGGCGAGATCGAGGAACGTGTGCAGCAGCGCGCGGACAAGGGCAGGGACTTGCGATGGCGGCACGGCGGCTAATGCGCCTGTGCCGTCCACGCGCCGATGTTGTGTTGAGTCATCGGAACCGGTACGTTGGTTTTGCCGCGCCGCGTCCGCGCGCGTGAGCGCCACCGCGGGCGGGCAACCTGCCATGCCGAACACGAACCGCACGCCATCACGGGCTTGCGACGCCGCGAGCCACACATCGTGCGGATGATCGAGCCTGGCGAGGCGTTCGCCACCGTCCACCAGCAGCGCGAATTTCGGCGACAACGCCGCGAAACGCGCATCGCTTTGCAGCAGCGTCAGCAGTTCGGCGCACAGCGGCCTCGTGTCGAACAGTGCGAACGGATCGCGCCCGGCGGCGGGGCTGATCATCACGTTGCGCACATCGTCGGCAGCGGCCGCGGGGAGCAAGTTCGGCGCCTGGGCTGCGCCCTGCGATCTCTCATTCGAAGCATCCGCCGCATCGGCAGCCGCACGAGGCCCCAGCCCCGCCGCCACCAAAGCCGCGATCAACGCCTCTTCCTGCCCGCTGCGCACGCCGCGCACCTGCAGATTCGCGCGATTGGTCAACTCGATCACACCGGCTGCATGCCGCGCGCTCGCCTCCACAATCGCCGCGGCCTGCACGGCGCTCAGCTCGCCGCCCGGCAGTTTGATCCGGCAAATCCCGCCGTCGCGCGCGGCGACGATGCGCAGCAGCCCCGGACACGCCGAGGGCCGCGGCGCTTGGGCCGCGTCGGGCAAAACGGTGGAGGGCGAAGCTTGATTCAAGACGGACACCGGGTTTAGCGTCGCGCGGCGGCCCGAGCAAGCCGTGAGGCGGGCATTGCTGCGGCATCGGTACACCCCGCCCGATGTAGGCTGGCACGAACAGTCTCGCCGGCAGGTCTCCTGGCTGGCAGGTCATGGTCCGCCGCTGCCTTCCCGGTGAAACCAGTGGCGCGGAGCGCAAGCGGACTCGCTGCATACAGTTGCGGGGGCAGCCACAGTGGCACTGTGTTCCCTCTTCGGCCCCGAAGGGCACCGGCGGCTGTATTATGCCTTTTTTCGAACAGCACAACGAGGCTGGACGCTTTGACCGGCGTGGCACAGCGCATTATTTGAAGATACGGAACGAGGATGGACGCATGCCGGCGTGGCTGACGGTGGTGGGCATGGGCGATGACGGCTTCGCCGGGTTGGGGCGGCCCGCGCGGCGAGCGTTGCTGCAGGCGTCGGTGATTTACGGCGGCGAACGTCATCTGGCGATGCTGCCCGCGCGCCTCGCCGCGCGCCGCGCGGCGTGGCCGCGGCCGTTCGATCTCGCGCCGTTGCTGGCCGAGCGCGGCGGCTCCGTGTGCGTGCTGGCGAGCGGCGACCCGATGCTGTTCGGCGTCGGCGCGACGCTCGCGCGGCAGGTGCCGGCGGATGAGTTGCGGGTGCTGCCCGCGCCGTCGTCGTTGTCGCTGGCGGCCGCGCGGCTCGGCTGGCCGTTGCAGGACGTCGCGACGGTGTCGCTGGTGGGCCGGCCGCTGCCCACGCTGAACGCTCATTTGCATGACGGCGCACGCGTCTTCGTGTTGAGTGCGGATGGACGCACGCCCGCGGCGTTGGCCGAGCTGCTGAATGCGCGCGGCTTCGGCGCGACCCGCATGATCGTGCTGGAACACCTGGGCGGCGAGCTGGAGCGCCGGATCGACGGCCGCGCGGATCAATGGTCGGCGGGCGACGTGGCGGCACTGAATCTGATCGCGCTCGAATGCCGCGCAACGGATGGCGCGCCGCGTCTGCCGCTGACCTCCGGCTTACCCGATGATGCTTTTCGCCACGACGGCCAGTTGACCAAACGAGACGTGCGCGCCATCACGCTGGCGCGCCTCGCGCCGACGCCCGGCGAATTGCTGTGGGATGTCGGCGCGGGCAGTGGCTCGATCGGCATCGAATGGATGCGCGCGCATCCGAGCTGCCGCGCGATCGCGATCGAAGGGCACGCGGAGCGTCAGCGTTTCATCGAACACAATCGCGATGCGTTGGGCGTGCCCGGGCTGCAACTCGTCGCCGGCCG
>DASPZL010000268.1:0-13515 GCA_035636295.1 Paraburkholderia sp. | reverse complement strand
GTGCTCCCGGTGCTCGGGCTTATCACGTGCCGCGACGCTCGTTGAATTCGTGCAACAGTGCGTCACGCGCGATCAATCGCTGTGCGTTGTTGCGCTCCGGATAGTCGATCCATGCCGTTCCGGCCGCAGCGGCGCCGGCCTGTTGCGCGTGATGCGCGTCGAGCAATACGCGCGCAGCCCGTACCGCGTCTTCATCCGGTGAGAACGCGCGATGAATCGCGGCGACGTGCTCCGGAAACACGGCGCTCTTCGATACGAATCCAAGTTGGGTCGAGACATCGAGTTCATGTGCCAGCACGTCGGCGGATCGATACGTGCAGGGCAGATCGATCGGTATGCAACCGGCGGCGATGCATTCGATCAGGAAGCGGCTTCGCGCGTACAGCAATTCGTTGCCGCCGGGCGTGCGTCGGGCGCCGAGATTCGCCGCAAGATCTTCCACCGCCAGCATGCAGCACCTGATCCGCACGCTCACCTGGAGCAGAGCGCCCAGATTGACCAGGCCCTTCGCGGATTCGATAGTTGGAACAATCTCCGTCGAGCCTGACGCAAGACCAAGTTCGAGTTCGATGGTCGACAGCGCGCTGTCGAGCGCGGCGAGTTGAGCAGGATGTTCAGCATGTGGCAGAAAAATTGCCTGCGGCATGCCGCGCATGACGCACTGGAGATCGGCATATCCGTCGTGCTCGAGCTTGTTGATCCGCACCGAGCCGAACTGGCCCGACGCGGCCGATTCGCGCAGCAGCATCACGATGCGTTCACGTGCGCTCGGACGCTCTTCTAGCGAAGTCATCTCCTCCAGATCGGCGACGATGGCATCCGCGCCGCTTTGCAGGGCGATTTCATGAGCCCGCATGTCATTGCCGGGAACGAAGAGCCAACTGCGCCGCAGGCTCGGCGGACGCGGGGATGGATAAGCATTCATCGGCGTATCAACTCTGACCGGCACGCGCGAGCATCGCGTGAAGCAGTACGTTCGCACCGCGCGTCACATCTTCGGGCAGCGCATCCTCAGCTTCGTTGTGACTCAGGCCGTCGACGCAGGGGATGAAGATCATTGCGGTGGGGCAATGCTTCGCGAGATGGATTGCGTCGTGGCCCGCACCGCTGACGATGCGCTGGTGCGGATAGTCGAGCGCCTGCACCGCGTTGCTCACGGCGGCAATGCAGTCCGGATCGAACGGCGTGGCGGGGCTGACCCAGTGCTGTCCCACCTCCACCGCCAGGCCGCGCCGCTTTGCGACTGTTTCGAAACGCTCCCGCAGCGCGGTCTCCATCTTGCCGATCAGCGCGTCGTCGGGGTGACGCAGATCGACGGTGAACGTCAGGTCTGCCGCGATGGTATTGCGCGACGCGTTGCGTATCTGCAGTTCGCCCACCGTCGCGAGGCCTTGCGGGAAGAAATCCGCCGCGATGCTTTCCAGTTCCGCGGCCATTTCGGCGGCGCCGAACAGCGCATCGCGCCGGTACTGCATCGGCGTCGTGCCCGCATGCGCCGCCTGACCGCGCACGCGCACGTCGAGCCAGCGAATCGCCTGGCCGCCCGTGACGACGCCGATCGGCACACCGCTTTCCTCGAGCACCGGACCCTGCTCGATGTGCGCCTCGAAGTAGGCGTCGAAGACGATGCCGGGCACGGCGCGCGCGCCGGCGTTGCCGGTGTTTCGCAGAGCCTCCGCGATGGAAATGCCTGCTGCGTCGCGTGTCGCCAGCGCCTGCACGAGCGGCATGACGCCCGTAAACGCGGCTGAGCCGAGCATGGCCGGCGTGAAGCGCGCCCCTTCCTCGTTGGTCCACACGACGATTTCGATCGGCCGGTCGGTTTGAATACCGGCGTCGTTCATCGTGCGCACGACTTCAAGCGCGGCGAGCACGCCGTAGACGCCGTCGAAGCGGCCGCCCTCCGGTTGCGTATCGAGATGGCTCCCGCTTGCCACGGGAGCGGCATCGTCGCGCTTGCCCGCGCGCCGCGCGAAGAGATTGCCCACCTGATCGACGGACAGCGTGAGACCGGCTTCGACGCACCATCGCGAAAAGAGCGCACGTCCGGCGGCGTCCTGTTCCGTCAGCGCGAGGCGTCGTACGCCGCCGCCTGCGGTGGCGCCGACTTTCGCCATCTCCATCAGGCTCGTCCAGAGCCGTTCACCATTGATTTTCAGCATCATCACACTCCTGAAGCCGCGGCCGCGTTGGCCGCGTCGGGTTCGTCGTGATGCCTTTATCGGAAATCAAAAAAGATAAGTCTAATTTCTAATTCTTATCCTAAGTATAATTTTCACGGATGATGAAACCAGTGAGGCTCATCGTGAGCAAAGACCGCCCGGATACCTACCTGAACGATCGTCTCGACTGGAACCTGCTGCGCACGTTTCTCGCGATTGCGAAGGAAGGCAGTGTGAGTCGCGCGGCCACCAGGCTGCATCTGACGCAGCCCGCCGTGAGCCAGGCGTTACGCCGGTTGGAAGAGCAGCTTGGGCTGCGGCTCGTGGATCGTCACGGTCCGCGTATCGAGGTGACGCAAGCCGGCATTGAAGTGAAGCAGATCGCCGAAGACGTGTACGGCACGATCTCGCGTCTGTCGCTCGCCGAGGTGGATCGCGATCACGACATCTCCGGCATGGTGCGCGTGAGCACCGTCAGCGGCATCGATTTTCCGGCCTACGACACCTTTCTCGCGGACTTCCATCGCACGTATCCGCGCATCGAACTGGAGAGCCAGGAAATGCGCAGCGCCGATGTCGTGAACAGTCTTCAACAGAAGTCCGCCACGCTTGGATTGACGCCGCGGCGCGCGTTGCCGAAAAGCGTCGGTAGCCGCGTGTTTCTGCATCAACGCTATGCGCTGTTCTGCGGACGCCATCATCCGCTCTTTGGACGCGGCGATCTTCAGGTCGCGGACCTGGCCGGCGAGAAATTCGTCTCCTTCACCGGCGACAAGGTAGGCGATCACCTGTCGCCGCTCACGTTCTTTCGCGACGAAATGGGTTTTACGGGGCGCGTGGTCGGCTCTTCATCGAGCATGACCGAGGTCAGGCGTTTCATTTTCGCGGGCTTCGGCATCGGCTGCCTGCCGGAGCACATCGTGCGCGACGACGTCGCGCAGGGCCGCCTTCAGCGGCTGCCGCCCGACGAAGGCGTGGCCGATCTCGACATCTATATGCTGTGGTCGCTGGACCGCAAGCTAAGCGCGGCCGAAGCCGCGTTTCTCGATTCGCTGAATGCGTTCATCGACGGACAGAGGCAGGGCGCGGCCCATGCACCCAATGCTCAATAACCGCGCGCTACGTTGACCACATTGCACAGCGGCTCGCCGCGTATCAGCCTTCTTGCGTTGTGCGCCACCTGCGTGCCGATGGTGTCCGAACTCGCGACCGACGCCATGTGCGGCGTGACGATCAGATTGGGCGCCCGCCATAAGCCGTCCTCGATGGGTAACGGCTCGGCCGGAAACACATCGACAATCGCACCGCCGAGATGACCGCTCGCGAGCGCCGCGACCAGGTCCGCGGGCACGAGATGCTCGCCGCGTCCGACGTGTATAAGCTTCGAGCCCGGGCGCAAATGCTCGAAGGTGTCGGCATTCAGGATCCAGCGCGTTGCTTCCGTGAGCGGCAGCAGACAGACGAGGATGTCCGTTCCTTTCAGGAAAGGCTTGAAGCCCTGTGAGCCGGCAAAGGTTGCGACGCCCGGCAGGTCGCGCGCGTTGCGGGCCCAGCCACGCACCGCGAAGCCGAAACGCTGCAAATCCAGCGCGACGCGGCTGCCGATCTCACCGAGCCCCATGATGCCTACCGCGCATTCGGACGTATCACGCTGGTCGTGGCGCAACCAGCGTTGGACGCGCTGATTGACGAGCACGCGGTCGAGCTGACGGTGATAGTGCAACACGCCCCACGTAACGAATTCGCTCATGCCGCGCGCGTGTTGCGGATCGACGACCCGGCACAGCGGCACGGAAGGGAGGGCGGGGTCCGACAGGATGTTGTCGACGCCTGCCGCAATGCTGTGCACGAGCCGCAGATTCGGCAGCGACGCCAATGCGCCTTCAGGCGGGTTCCAGCACACTGCGATTTCCGCATCGTCGGCTGAAGGGGCGCCGTGCATCACGACGTCGAGTTCGGGGGCCGCGCGAAGAATCGGCGGCACGAGGTGTGACATATCGTAGTCACGGCTGATGAGAACGAGTTTGGTCATTGCATGGTCGGCGATACGTGCCCGGCACAGGTACGTATCTACGGTATCTACGGTATCTACGGTATCTACGGTATCTGCGGTATCTACGGTATCTGCGGTATCGACGTATCGCGAAGTGTGAAGAGAGCCTAGCTGCGGTAATCGGATTGCGGGTCTTCGATGAGCCTGAGTGCGGCGCGCCACGCGATCCCGGCGATTTCGGCCGAGTCCTCGCGATTGAACTGACTTGCCGTCAGTTCACACACTTCGCGCGGCGGAATGCGCAACGCGGTGCCGCCCGCCAGCGCCTGGATCTGCGCCTGGCAGGCCCGTTCCAGAAAATAGATTTCGTGGAATGCTTCGGCTGCCGTGGCGCCGGCGGCAAGCAGTCCGTGATTGCGCAGGATCATCGCCTTGCAGGAACCGAGGTCACGAACCAGACGTTCGCGCTCGCCGAGTTCGAGGGCGATGCCTTCATAGTCGTGATAGGCGAGCTTGCCGTAGAACTTCAGCGCATGCTGACTGATCGGCAACAGCCCATGCTCCTGCGCCGACACGGCGGTTCCGGCGGCCGTATGCGTGTGGATCACGAAATGCAGATCGTCGCGTGCGGCGTGGATGGCCGAATGGATCGTGAAGCCCGCGGCGTTCACGCGAAACAGTTCGGGCTCGCTGTGCGCGCGCTCGTCGACGACGTTGCCGTGATGATCGATCTTCACCAGGTCCGACGCGCGCATCTCGTGAAATAGCACGCCGTAACGGTTGATCAGAAAGGTCGGCGTTTCGCCCGGCAGGCGCGCCGTGATGTGCGTGTCGATCATGTCCGTCATGCGGAAGTGAGCGGCCAGCCGGTAGAGCGCTGCCAGCTCCTGGCGGACATGCTGTTCGTCGTTAAACCGGGCGCCGAATTGGCCTTCGGGCGGTGCGGTTTTTTCGCCCACGGGATCGGACGTTTGCATCGTTTGCATTTCAATGACTCCAGGTTCGCACGTGCTGTCGTGTGCATAGTGTTCGCTGGCGTGGAAGGCTCGTCAACTTGATTGTTCTAATGCTGATCATTAGCCGCGGGAATACTCGGCGGCATGAAGCACTGCAGGACGTCGCGTACCGGTTCTCCCGCTTCGAGACGCGCAAGTGTGGCGGGTTCCGCCTGGTCGGACGCGAGCGCCATATCGAGCACGGCTGCGAGCGTCGGCGCGTCGGTGAACAGCACGCCGTTATCGTCGGCCAGCACGATGTCGCCAGGCCGGACCACGACGCCTGCGCAAACAACGGGCCCGTTGAATACGCTCGAGCCGGCGTCGCGTTTTTTTGTCGTCAGCAAGGAGGTTCCGCGCGCGAAGACGGGGAAGCCCGTGCGCCGTAGTTCGAGGAGGTCGGTCACCACGCCGTCGACGATGATTCCGCTCGCGCCGGCGCTGCGCGCGGCGCATGCGGTGACCGCGCCGACCGGCGCGTGCGCATGGTCGCCGCTCATGTCGATCACCAGCACGTCGCCGGATTTCAGTTGCGAGAGCGCGCGGTTGACCGGAATGGCGTCGGGCGACATCAGCTTCAGGGTGACCGCGCGCCCGATCACCTTCACGTTGGGCACCAGCGCGCGAACGCCATGGTCCGCGAAGCCGTTTTCCAGAAAATGGCCGAGTGTCGGAAAGCTGACGGCCTCGAGACTGCGCAGTAAGGATGTGTCGAGCGTGGTTTGCATGCGAGGTGTCACGAAAGGCTTGCCGTGGCGGCATTGGCTCGCGCGGTCGAGGAGATATCGCGGCGGAGCGTTTCGGCGAGCAGCACGAGAGCAAGCGCGGACACCGCCGCCGAGCCGATCATGTACCACGCGACCGACGACCCGCGGCCCGTGGCCGACAGCAGCGCGGTGGTCACGATCGGCGTCGCGGCGCTGCCGAGCAACCCGGACAACATATAGCTGACGGACAGGCCGGAATATCGGACCTCGGTGCCGAACAACTCGGCGAGGAAGGTCGCGATGGGGCCGTAGTTCGCCGCGAAGGCCGTCATCATCAGCAGATAGCCGAGCAGTGCGAACGGAAACTCGCGCATATCGAGCAGCCAGAAGAGCGGGAAAGCGAACAGCGCTTCGGCGACAATGCCGCCGATGATCACCGGCTTGCGCCCCACGCTATCGGACAGCTTGCCGAAGACCGGCAGCAGCACGATGCACAGCGCACAGGCGATCAGCGCGATGGACAGTATCGCGTTGCGCGAGAAGCCCAGTGTCTGCGTGCCGTATGTGAGGCCGAAGGCGACGATCAGATTGAAGGAGGTGCCGGTCGACATCGTGGCGATACCGCCGAGCAGAACCTGTTTCCAGTATTTGGTCAGCACGTCGGCGATCGGCAGCTTGACCTGCGCGGCGGCTTCCTTGACCTTGCGAAACGACGGTGTTTCGGATGTGTTGAGACGGATGTACAGGCCGACACCGACGAGCAACGCGCTCGCGAGGAAGGGAATGCGCCAGCCCCACGAAAGCAGTGCCTCGTTCGAAAGCACCGCGTTGCTGATCAGAAAGGCCAGATTGGCGATCAGCGTGCCGGCCGGAACGCCGATCTGCACCCACGAACCATACAGCCCGCGTTTGTTAGCCGGTGCGTGCTCGACGGCCATCAGCACGGCGCCGCCCCATTCACCGCCCAGCGCGAGGCCCTGCACGATGCGCAGCGTGAGCAGCAGAATGGGCGCCCAGATGCCGATCGACGCATAGTTCGGCAACAGCCCGATCGCAAACGTCGCGACGCCCATGATGATGAGTGAAACGAGCAGCATGGCCTTGCGCCCGAGGCGGTCGCCGAAGTGGCCGAACAATGCGGCGCCGGCAATACGCGCGAGATAGGCGGACGCAAATGTCCCGAACGCCAGCAGCGTGCCGATCAACGGGACGAAACCCGGAAAGAACACCTTGTTGAAGACGAGCGCGGAGGCGGTCGCGAAGACGAACAGGTCATACCATTCGACCGTCGTTCCGATCACGCTCGCGACGGCGATTCTCTTCATGTTGCTTTGCGTGCTGTCCGGTGAGGATGACGCATCGGCAGGGCGTAACGAAGTTACGGGGCTTCTCCTTGAGGCATGACGGGTTTCAGGTGATGAACGCAGCCATTGCGCACATGGCCTCGCGCCTTTATCGGAAGCCAAAAACAATAAGTAAAAGTCTGTTTTTTAATCCTTTGTATTAATGGCGCGAATGGTGGACTCCGGGTCAACCCGAATTGCCACACTATGTCCAGGCGTCTATCTTCTACATCATACGTATGATCTAGAGAGTAAATCGTGGCAACACTGCACCGGCAGGTTCTGAATCAGATGGGCGAGCAGATCTGCTCAGGCAAATTCATGCCCGGCGATATTCTGCCGGCCGAGCCCGTTCTCGCCGAGCAGATGCAGGTGAGCCGCATCACCATCCGCGAGACGATGAAATCGCTCTCCGCCAAAGGCATGCTCGAGGTGCGCCGCCGTTACGGCACGGTCGTGCTGCCGCGCTCGCAATGGCAACTGTTCGATCCGGATGTGATCACCTGGCGTGCGCGGGCGGGCGCTGTCGACCCGGGCCTCATCGAAGACCTGATGGAACTGCGTTTGATCATCGAGCCGAACGCGGCGAAACTCGCCGCGAAGCGTGCGACGGCGGAAGATCGTGTCGCGGTGCGGCGCGCGTTCAAAAAGATGGAGCGGGCGGTCGCCGGCCACGGCGAGTACGTTCCCGCCGATCTGGCGTTTCACGGCGCCGTCCTTACCGCCTGCCACAACCAGTTCATCCAGCAGATGCAGAACGCGTTGTCGGCGATCCTGCGCACGAGCTTCGAACTCAGTTCCGAGATCGCCGGTGGCCCGGCCCGTTCGCTGCCGATGCACGAAGCGCTGTGCGTCGCGATCGAGAAGGGCGATCCGGCCGCGGCTGAACAGGCTGTGCTGACGCTCATCGCGCGTGCCGAGCAGGACTTCGAGGACCGCGCCGCGTTGAATCGCACCGCTAACGATAAGCCCGTATAGCTGGCTGTTTTTCGGCGAGTCCATCGGCTCGCCCGACGGATACGCCAGCGGACCCCATATCAACTTGATCGCGATTGGTCGTGACGATCGCGAGGGGCGCACTCGCGCCTCGTGACTGAACATTGAGAGGACACGCGCATGACACAGTTATTCGATCTGAGCGGCCGTACAGCGCTCGTCACCGGCTCCGCGCGAGGCATCGGCTTCGCACTCGCGGAAGGGCTCGCCGCCGCGGGAGCCAGCGTCGTCCTGAACGGCACGCGCGCGGATACGGTTGCCGAAGCCGCCGATCGGCTCAAAGCAAAGGGATTCGATGCGCAAGGCCGCGCGTTCGACGTCACCGACGAACAGGCGGTTTCTGAAGCGTTCGCACAATGGGACAAGGACGGCGTGCAGATCGATATCGTGATCAACAACGCCGGTATCCAGTTTCGCAAGCCGCTCGTCGAACTCGAACTGAGTGACTGGCAGCGTGTGATCGATACGAACCTGACGAGTGCATTCATTGTCGCGAAGCAGGCTGCACGACGGATGATCGCGCGCGGCACCGGCGGCAAGATCATCAACATCGGCTCGCTCACGAGCGAAGCCGGGCGCGCGACCGTCGGCGCCTACACGGCGGCGAAGGGCGGCGTCAAGATGCTGACCCGGGCGATGAGCGCCGAGTGGGCGGTGTCGAACATCCAGGCGAACGCGATCGGTCCGGGCTACATCCTGACCGATATGAACAGGCCGCTGATCGAAAACGCGGCCTTCGACGCTTGGGTCAAGAGCAGCAATCCTTCGCAACGCTGGGGCAAACCCGAGGAGCTCGTCGGCACGGCCGTGTATCTCGCGTCGCCGGCGTCGAGCTATGTGAACGGCCAGATCATCTACGTCGATGGAGGCTGGTTGGCAGTACTTTGAAGCAGGTCCGCGCGCGAGGACATCAAAACAGGAAACAACTCGCGCGCGGTCAATCGCGCAGTCAATCGTTGTGTGCGCCGTACCGATCCGGAGACATCATGGAAAGCGTCAAACCCGTGGCAACTCAAAGATGGTGGTATCTGATGCCCATCATCTTCATCACCTACAGCCTCGCTTATCTCGACCGCGCGAACTACGGCTTCGCCGCCGCAGCCGGGATCGACAGGGATCTCGGCATCACCCACGGCACGTCGTCGTTGATCGGCTCGCTGTTCTTTCTCGGTTACTGCCTGTTCCAGGTGCCCGGTGCGATCTACGCGCAACGCAACAGCGTGAAGAAGCTGATCTTCTTCAGCCTGATCCTGTGGGGGCTGTGTGCCGCGGCAACCGGCATGGTCAGCAACATTCCGATGCTGATGGCGCTGCGCTTCACCCTTGGCGTGGTGGAGGCGGCCGTGATGCCGTCGATGCTGATGTACATCAGCCGCTGGTTCACGCGCAGCGAACGTTCGCGCGCCAACACGTTTCTGATTCTCGGCAATCCGGTCACGGTGCTGTGGATGTCGGTTGTGTCGGGCTATCTGGTGCGCAGTTTCGGCTGGCGCGAGATGTTCATCCTCGAAGGCCTGCCGGCGCTCGCGTGGGCAGTGGTCTGGTGGTTTACGGTGAAGGATCGCCCCGCCGACGCGCCCTGGATGACCGACGCCGAAAAGACCGAACTCGACGCGCGTCTGACGGCCGAGCAGGCGCACATCGCGCCGGTGCGCGACTACAAGGCGGCGTTCCGTTCGTCGATCGTGCTGAAGTGCTGCGCGATTCACGCGCTGTGGAGCATCGGCGTGTACGGCTTCATCATGTGGCTGCCGTCGATTCTGAAGGCCGCCTCGACGATCGACATCGTGTCGGTCGGCTGGCTTGCCGCCGTTCCCTATCTTGCCGCGATCATCCTGATGCTGCTCGCGTCCTGGCTCTCGGACAAGACGCGCAATCGCAAGCTGTTCGTCTGGCCGCTGCTGCTGATCGGGACCATTGCGTTCGTGGCTTCGTACCTGATCGGCGGATCGCATTTCTGGATTTCCTTCGCGCTGCTGGTGGTGGCGGGCGCGACGATGTACGCGCCGTACGGCCCGTTCTTCGCGCTCGTGCCGGAGCTGATTCCGAGCAACGTGCTCGGCGGCGCGATCGGCCTCATCAATGCATGCGGCGCCCTCGGCGCGTTCTGCGGTTCGTGGGTGGTCGGCTATCTGAACGGCGCGACCGGCAGCCCCGCGGTCTCGTACATCTTCATGGCGGGCGCTCTGCTGCTCTCGGTCATCCTGATGATCACCGTGCCCGCGTATTCGGACGAGCGGGCGAAGCGTGAAGGACCGCTCTCGCTGCGCCGCACGTAAGGCGCAACGCATTATCCGCCCATGAAGGACTACGCAATCCGCACTCGTGTCACTGATTCGTTATTGGCAGACAGAAAATGGCAACCCTGATTACCGATGTAAAAGTCATCCTGACCGCGCCTGAAGGCATCAACCTGATTGTCGTCAAGGTGGAAACCAACCAGGGCGGTTTGTACGGCCTCGGATGCGCAACGTTTGCCTACCGGCATGTCGCGGTCAAGTGTCTGATCGAGGAATATCTGCGGCCGCTGCTGATCGGCCGGGACGCCGAGGCGATCGAGGAACTCTGGCAACTGATGCATCAGAATGCTTACTGGCGCAACGGTCCGATCGAGAACAACGCGATCTCCGGGGTCGATATGGCGTTGTGGGACATCAAGGGCAAGATGGCGAATATGCCGCTGTATCAGCTGTTCGGCGGAAAGTGTCGCGAGGGCGTGCCCATCTATCGTCACGCGGATGGACGTGACCTCAGCGAGCTCTGCGAGAACATCCAGAAGTATCGCGAGCAGGGCATCACCCACATCCGCTGCCAGAGCGGCGGTTATGGCGGCGGCGGTTATGGCAAGGCGCCGTCGAGCGCGCCCGAGGGCGCCCCGGACGGCGTCTATCTCGACAGCAGGAAATACATGCGGGAGACGCTCAAGCTGTTTGACGGCATTCGCAGCAAGGTCGGTTTCGACGTCGCCTTGTGTCACGACGTGCATGAACGTCTGAAGCCGGTTGAAGCGATCCGCTTCGCGTGCGAGCTGGAACAGTACGATCTGTTCTTTCTCGAAGATGCGATCGCGCTCGAGGAAGGCGAGTGGATGCGTCAGTTGCGCGCGAAAACAACCACGCCTTTGGCGCAAGGCGAGCTCTTCAACAATCCGTCCGAATGGCGATTTCTGATCACCGAGCGATTGATCGACTATATCCGCGTTCACCTCAGCCAGATCGGCGGTATCACGGCAGGGCGCAAGCTGCAGATCTTCGCCGAGCAATTCGGCGTGAGGACGGCATGGCATGGACCGGGCGACATGTCGCCGCTGGCGCATGCGGCGAACATCCATATCGATCTGGCTTCACGCAATTTCGGTGTGCAGGAATGGTCTGGAACCGAGCCGCCCAACTTCGTGATCCAGGAACTCAAAGGGCCGCGGGCGGCTTAGCTGGATGTCTTTCCCGGCCTGCCCGAGTTCAGGAGCGGACATGTTTACGCCAACGACAAACCGGGGTTGGGCGTGGACATCGACGAAGCCGAAGCCGCGAAATATCCGTGTGAAAACACCGTGACCACCTGGACGCAGACCCGGCTCAAGGATGGAACGCTGCAGACTCCTTGAGAGTCGAGGTAGCTCGGGTTCGTCACTTACAAGGCGGCGAACCATCAGCTGGAGCGCGAGGATCTCGCGAGTGACCGATAAATTGTCGTCGGATGCTGGCCGCTTTGGGCCTGGCGATACCGGGTTTGCCCCCGAATCTGGCGAATCTGGTATACGCAAGCGTATACGTAAAAATTGTCGACGTCAGTGGAACGCAAGGGAACTGCAGGAAACAAAAAAACCCGTAAGTCTTTGATATTACGGGGTTTATCGGACTTCTTCGGCTTATGCAGGAACAACTGTTGGTGCCCCAGGAGAGGACTCGTATTTGTCTTATAGTGTATTGATTTTTAATGACATGTTTGTGGAATTGTCTCGATTATGTACTCGTTGATGTACTCATTTGTAGTTGGCTCTAAAGAACTGCCACCAGTTGAACTGCCACCAGTTGCGCAAGTGCAACGATGGATCCACTTTATGTAGGGCCGTACTGCCTGCGGATTGCCGTTTGCGGTGCATTGATGCGCGCTTCGTCGAGGCGCCGATCGAAACGGAAGCCTGAGACAGTGATGGTTGTTTTACGACACATCCCCGGCACCCGGGAGGTGGCGTGGGATTCGTTCAGATTGAACCGGCATTCGTACGATATGAGCAAGTAAAATAACTGAACGGGCTGTCTGCTGACTAACGAGGCGCCTTGCTCAACGCTTTCCACACCACTTTGGTGGCGGCGCGGAACGCAGTCGGCTCAGGCGCGTTTTCTTTTGCCCGGCGCAGGAACACGATCAGCCCTTGCCAGTGCGAATAGATCAGCGAACCGCGTAGACGGCATTCCTCCTGAGGCAACTCGGTGTTGATCTGTGCAATGAGTCCGCTGAATATGCCCTGAAACTCGCCGCTGACGTGCACCATCAACTCGCTGACCGACTCCATGTGTTCCGCAAGACACCAGCATTCAAGTGCGAAAGAGCTGACCACATTCTCCGGGTCGGTGAGCGCGGCGAAGGTCTCGTCCAGAATCGCCTCGAGCCGCGCCTCGGGCGCCATGCTCTTATCCGTGGCGAGCGAGCGGTAGCGTTGCAGATAGCGCTTGGCCAGTTCCTCGATCGTCGAGTGCAATAGCAACTCGCGGCTGCCGAAGTAATGCTGCAGCGTGGCGAGCCGGATGCCGGCATCCGCCGCCACGCGCCGCTGCGTGAAACCGGCATTGCCTTCCGCGGCAAATACCTTGATGGCAGTTTCGAGGATCTCGGGGACGCGTGTGGTCCGATTGCCGCGCCGCTTCGGCGTGGCGTCTGTTTCCCTCGCACCAAGGTCCTCCGAGCTGATCTTCAAGTCTTTCATCCGACAAATCCCCTTCAATGACCGGTTGGCCACGCACGCCGGTCGCGAGCGCTTTCGCATCGCCTTGGTGGGTGTTGTTTTATTGGTCTTAAAACCAATTATAGGTGCTGCCGGTAGACCCGGTACCGCTTGCTGATGCTGCCAGCCTTGCCGCTTTGATGCAATGCAGGATGGCGTTGTGAGGCGGTGATCTTATCGTTTACCCCTTCGCCGTGAATCTTGTTAATTGGTCCGTTGACAATTATTATTGGTCTAAAGACCAAATAAACACACAACGGCGAGCATGGCAGTGTGCCCGTGCCGCACCGGAGAGTCGAGTCCCCGGCATGTGAGGAGCGTTCAGATGGACAACGGTGAAAGAAGTTTGCGCGGCCTGGTCGATAAATGGATCG
>DASPZL010000267.1:0-3807 GCA_035636295.1 Paraburkholderia sp. | reverse complement strand
CTGATTCCGTTCATGCAGCCGGCACACCAGCCGCTCGCGCCATTCGATGAACTCCGCCGACGACTTCACCGCGCGCGCCTCGCGTGTCTCGAGAAAACGTCGCGCGAACGGCAGGTCGTAGCTATCGGCGATACGGCCAGGACCCGGCGTCATCACGACGAGACGCGTGGCGAGAAACAGCGCTTCCTCGACGCTGTGCGTAATGAAGAACACCGTCTTGCGCGTGCGGCCCCAGACGTCGAGCACGAGTTCCTGCATCGACTCGCGCGTCATGGCGTCGAGCGCGCCCATCGGCTCGTCCATCAGCAGCACTTGCGGATCGCTCGCGAGCGCGCGCGCAATGCCCACGCGCTGCTGCATGCCGCCCGAGAGCGTGTAGACGCGTGAGCGCGCATGTTTCTCGAGTCCGACGAGCGCCAGCATCTGCCGCGCGATGCGCTCGCGTTCCGCCTTCGGCACACGCTGAAAGCGCAAACCGAGCGCGACGTTATCGAGCACATCGAGCCATGGCATCAGCGCGTATTTCTGGAACACCACGCCGCGATCCGCGCCCGGCCCGAGCACGGGTTCGCCGTTCAGCCGCACCTCTCCGCCGGTCGGCTGGATGAACCCGGCGATGCAGTTCAGCAAGGTCGTCTTGCCACAGCCCGACGCGCCCAGCGCGACGACGAATTCCCCCGGCTCGATGCCCAGATCGACATCCGCGAGCGCAACGTGCGGTGCCGTGCCGCGCGCACCTTCGTAGGCGACGTGCAATCGCCGGATTTCAAGCGCGCTCATCGCCGGGCCTCACGATGCTTGATGTTGGTGGGAAACCATGCGCAAAGCTCAACGCGCCGCGCGCTGCACGAATTGCGGATCGACGCCGCTCGAATAGTCGGCCAGTACGTTCTGAATCGTGCCTTGTGTCTTCAGAAACGCGGCTGTGGCCGCCAGCGACTTCGCCGCGCCCGATTGCGCGCCGCCGCCCAGCCATGCATTCGAAGCCTGCTGCGCGGGCGTCGGGAACGCATATAGCGCGAGGCTCGCCGGCACTTCCTGCGCGGCTGCGCCGGACTCCTTCGCGACGGCTTCAACCTGCGGCGAAGTCGCGGTCCATGCGGACGCATTGTCGCGATAGCTCGCATCGGTCGCGGCCAGCACCTTCACGAAACGCGAGACGAACTCAGCGTTCCGGCTGGCGAACTTGCGATCGACGACGAAACCGTCGAAGGTCGCCTTACCGGTTTGCTGCGCGACCTGGCCCGACGTGATCAGCACCTTGCCGTTCTTTTTGACCTTGGCGAGCACCGGATCCCAGATGTAAGTCGCGTCGATATCGCCGCGCTCCCACGCCGCCGCGACTTCAGGCGGCCGCAGGTTGACGATCTTCACGTCGGACGGATTCACGCCGGCATTCTGCAGCGCGACCAGTGTATGAAAGTGCGACGTCGACACGAACGGCACGCCGATCTTCTTGCCTTTCAGGCCCGCGATGCTCGTGACGTTGGAACCGTCGCGCGCGACCAGCGCTTCCGCGTCGTTGATGTTGTCGAGAATCCAGAATAGCGAGATATCGACGCCTTGCGACAAGCCCGCCGCGATCGGGCTCGACCCTGCTTCGCCGAGTTGCACCGAGCCGGAAGCCAGCGCGCGAATCACGTCGGCGCCGCTACCCAGCTTGCGATAGGTGACCTTGTAGCCAGTCGCTTTCTCAACTTCGCCTGTTGCCTGCGCATAGCGCCACGGCACCACCATGTCCTGATACGCGATCACGACTTCTTTGGTGTCGGCGTGCGCAGCGGAGACAAACGGCGCGGACAGTGCAAGCAGCGTAGCGAGCGCGGCGAGCGGACGGACAAAGCGGTTCATCGGGAAGCCCTTTTAGTGCGTGTTGTATGGGAGGCTTTCGACTATAGGGAGTTTGTCCGCGAGTGGTTCTAATTAATCCGCGATTGCTAATCACGCTGTTCGAGCATTGCTTTTCACGCTGAGTTGGATCGCAATGGTTGCCGCAACGGGCACTGCATGGGTTCTAGCGAATGATTGCGCGTTTAGATCCGCTCGCGCAAGCTAGCCGTTTGACAGATTGACCGCATGCCACATGCCACATGCCACATGCCACATGCAGCGGGATGATCCTCGCATTATCACTCTTCGCATTCCCTATGATCTAAAAGAACAAAGCCCGCAACATGTGCGGGCTTTGCTTTTTCAAACTGACAACAAGCTAGACGTTCAGACCACGCCGGCTCCGTGCGCCTGCAAATCGGCGTGGTAGCTCGAGCGAACCATCGCGCCCACCGCTGCGTGTGTAAAGCCCATCTTGTACGCCTCTTCCTCGTACATCTTGAACGTGTCCGGATGCACATACGAGCGCACCGGCAAATGGTGTTCCGACGGCTGCAGATACTGGCCGATCGTCAGCATGTCCACGTCGTGCTCGCGCAGGTCGCGCATCACTTGCAGGATTTCCTCCTCGGTTTCGCCGAGGCCGACCATCAGGCCGGACTTGGTGGCGACATCCGGATGCAGCGCCTTGAAGTCCTTCAGCAGCTTCAGCGAATGCGCGTAATCCGAACCGGGGCGCGCTTCCTTATACAGACGCGGCACCGTTTCGAGGTTGTGGTTCATCACATCGGGCGGTGCGGCGTTCAGAATGCCGAGCGCGCGATCCAGGCGGCCGCGGAAGTCCGGCGTCAGAATTTCGATGCGCGTTTCCGGCGACAGCTCGCGCGTCTGACGGATACATTCCACGAAGTGGGCCGCGCCGCCGTCACGCAAATCGTCACGGTCGACGCTGGTGATCACCACGTACTTCAGCTTCAGCGCGGCGATGGTGCGCGCGAGATTGCCCGGCTCCTCCGTATCGAGCGGATCGGGGCGGCCGTGGCCGACGTCGCAGAACGGGCAGCGGCGCGTGCACTTGTCGCCCATGATCATGAACGTCGCGGTGCCCTTGCCGAAGCATTCGCCGATGTTCGGGCAGCTTGCTTCTTCACACACCGTGTGCAGATTGTGCTCGCGCAGAATCTGCTTGATTTCATAGAAGCGGGAATTGCCGGTAGCCGCTTTGACGCGGATCCAATCCGGTTTCTTCAGCTTTTCGATCGGAATGATCTTGATCGGAATACGGGCGGTTTTGGCTTGCGCCTTCTGCTTCGCGGTGGCGTCGTAGGCGGCGGAAGCCGGCACGGCATCAACGACGGGAGAAGCTGCGAGGTTCGCGGTAACGTCAGTCATTCGTTCGGTCCAGTCAGGCGGTGATCGCACCGGCCTGCGGTTGGGCGACGGCCGCGGGACTGCCGTCGAGGTTTGCGGTGAGGCATGCTGCAAAGGTACGGGCCACGTCGTCCCAGCCGGCGGCAACGCCCAGCGTCGCCATATCGACTGTTTCGAGCCCCGCGTAGCCGCATGGGTTGATGGCCAGAAACGGCCGCAAGTCCATGTTCACATTGAGGCTCACGCCGTGATAGCTGCAGCCGTTGCGGATTTTCAGACCCAACGCGGCGATCTTGGCGCCGGCGTGCAGCCCGGCGTGCGGGCCAGGCGCCACATAGATGCCGGGGGCGCCCGCCTTGCGTTCTCCGGCGAGATTATACGCCGCGAGGGTGTCGATCACGGCCTGCTCGATCCGCGTGACCAGCTCGCGGACCATCAGTTTGCGGCGGCGCAAGTCGAGCAACAGGTAGGCGACCACCTGCCCAGGCCCGTGATACGTGATCTGGCCGCCCCGGTCCACCTTGACGAGCGGAATGCCGCTATCGGCGGCCAGCAGATGCGACGGGTCGCCGGCCTGGCCCAGCGTGAAGACGGGAGGGTGCTCGA
>DASPZL010000266.1:0-8582 GCA_035636295.1 Paraburkholderia sp. | reverse complement strand
GCCTTTGCTTCAGCCTGCGCGCGTGCGTTGGCGTCCGCCGCCATACGGGCTTCATATCATTGCGGATCGCATATCGTTCTTTGCATGTTTATTACGTATTGCAAACGGAGCATTTTTGTCGAGGCGCGAATGTAAGCCATGCGTAAAGCATTCTTGCTAAGACAATTCCGAATCGGGCGTCGTATTGATATGGCATAGTGATTCGCGCGGCGCGAGACGCGCGGGCCTGACAGCCAGTGGGGAAAAAGGAGGCGGAAGAGGTGTGGTGAGACGTAGGGCATTTCTGACATGGCGACCCATGAATCCGGCGCCGAGTTGCGTGCTGCGCATGCCGCATGGCCCCGACGCCCGCATCCCGTAAAATAGCGGCATCGCCCCGCACTTCACCGATTCCGCCATGTTCGCCCGACTTCCCCTGTATCTGCGCCTCGTGCGCATGGACAAGCCGATCGGCAGCCTGCTGCTGCTATGGCCGACGCTCAACGCGCTGTGGATTGCGTCCGACGGTCACCCGTCGTGGCCGCTGCTGGTGATTTTCACGGTGGGCACGGTGCTGATGCGCTCGGCGGGCTGCGCGATCAACGACTACGCGGATCGGGATTTCGACCGCTATGTGAAGCGCACGGAGAATCGTCCGATCACGTCGGGCAAGATCAAGGCGTGGGAAGCGGTGGCGCTGGCGGCCGGCCTGTCCTTGCTGGCGTTTCTGCTGATCCTGCCGCTCAATACGCTGACCAGGGAGCTCTCGGTGGCGGCGCTGTTCGTCGCCGGTTCGTATCCGTTCACGAAGCGTTTTTTCGCGATTCCGCAGGCGTATCTCGGCATCGCGTTCGGCTTCGGCATTCCGATGGCGTTCGCTGCGATCCAGGACCATGTGCCGATGCTCGCCTGGGTGATGCTGCTCGCCAACGTGTTCTGGTCGGTTGCCTATGACACCGAATACGCGATGGTCGATCGCGACGACGACATCAAGATCGGCATCCGCACCTCGGCGCTGACCTTCGGCCGCTTCGACGTGGCGGCGATTATGCTCTGCTATGCGGTGACGCTGGGGATTTACGCGGGCATCGGCGTGATGCTCGGCTTCGGCATGCTGTACTGGCTGGGGTGGGCGGCGGCGGCGGGCTGTGCAATCTATCACTACACGCTGATCCGCAACCGCGAGCGGATGGCGTGCTTCGCCGCGTTCCGGCATAACAACTGGCTGGGCGGCGCGCTGTTTGTCGGCATCGCCGCGCATTACGCGGTGGCTTCGTTTTAGTTCTTTCGGGCTGCGTTTGCGTTGCTTTTGCGCCGCCGGACACGCCTCGATGCGCGGCGCCCTTCGGCGTAGTTAGTTTCCTGACTCCTGATCCGCGCTAACCGCGCCGAACGCGCTAACCGCTCTTACTGCTTGCCGAACTCGTCGCCCATTTCCTTGGCGCGCGCATCGGCGGCGAGCGCGCCGCGCACGATCGCGTCCTTGATGCCGCTCGCGTCGAACGACGCCAGCGCGGCCGCGGTGGTGCCGCCCTTCGACGTCACACGTTCGCGCAACACGCCCGGCCGCTCGTCGGAGTTCGCGGCCAGTTGCGCCGCGCCAGTAAAGGTCGCCACCGCCAGCGCGCGGCCTTGCGCTTCGTCCATGCCGAGTTGGCGCGCGGCTTCCTGCAACGCCTCGATGAAATAGAACACGTAAGCCGGTCCGCTGCCCGAGATCGCGGTGACGGCATCGATCTTCGCTTCGTCGTCGAACCAGACGGTTTCGCCGACAGCGCCGAGCACCTGCGACGCGAGCGCGCGGCCCGCTTCGTCGACGCTGCTCGTGGCCGTAAGGCCCGCCACGCCCATGCCGATCAGCGCCGGCGTATTCGGCATCACGCGCACGATGCGGCCGTGGCCGTTCAGCCAGCGCGACATGTCGTCCATACGAATCCCGGCGACGATGCTGATCGCCAGTTGCGAAGCGTTCAGATGCGGCGCCAGCGCCTCGGCGACGCTCTTCAGGATCTGCGGCTTCACCGCCAGCACGACGGCGTCATACGACGCCACCGCGGCGTCCGCGGCGGCGCCGGTTCGGATGCCGAATTGCTGCTCGTTGCGCTTGCGCGCTTCTTCGTTGGGATCGATCGCGTAGAGATCGGCGGGCGCGACGCCGCGTTTGATGAGGCCGCCGATCAACGCCGCGGCCATGTTGCCACCGCCGATAAAAGCAATTTTCATGATGGTCCGAAAGAAGTTCCGTTAAGAGCCCGCGTGGGCTCGAAGAGGCCACGAAGGCCGTAAAGGCCCGCAAGGGTCAGTGAGAGTAATCCCGCGCGCCGAAGATCGCGGTGCCGACGCGCACGATCGTCGCGCCTTCCAGCACCGCCGCCTCGAGGTCGCTCGACATGCCCATCGAAAGCGTATCGAGTTGCAGCCCGTCGTCACGCAAGCGCTCGAACAGTTCGCGCAATTGACGATGCGGCACACGTTGCTCGTCGATGCCGCCGGCCGGTTCCGGAATCGCCATCAGGCCGCGCAAATGCAGCTTCGGCAGCGCGGCGATTTCCTGCGCGACTTCCACCGCCTCGGGAATGCTCACGCCGCTTTTTGACGCTTCGCCGCTGATGTTGACCTGCAGGCACACGTTCAGTGGCGGCAGATTGTCCGGCCGCTGCTCCGACAAGCGTTGCGCGATCTTCAAGCGGTCGACCGAATGCACCCAGTCGAAATGCTCGGCGACCGGCCGCGTCTTGTTCGATTGCAATGGTCCGATGAAATGCCATTCGAGCGCGGCGCGCACATCGGCGAGCGCTTCGATCTTGGAGATGGCTTCCTGCACATAGTTCTCGCCGAACGCGCGTTGACCCGCGGCGTAGGCGGCGCGCACGTCTTCGGCGGGAAAGGTCTTCGAGACCGCGAGCAGGCTGATCGTGCGCGCGTCGCGTCCGGCCACGTGCGCGGCGGTGGCGATGCGTTGCCGCACCGCTTCGAGATTGTGAATCAGATCGGGCATGGAACAGATCCGGAGGGCGATGTACCGGATTATACGGACAGCATATGCTCGACCAGTTCGATCCAGTGCGCGACCGGCGTGGACGTGCCGCTTTGCAGATGCGCGATGCAGCCGACGTTCGACGACACGATCACCTGCGGCTCCTGCGCCTGCAGCCGCTCGAGCTTCTGGTCGCGCAGCGCATACGAGAGCTTGGGCTGCGTGAGCGAATAGGTGCCGGCCGAGCCGCAGCACAAGTGACTATCCGCGGGCAGGCGCACTTCGACGCCGAGCGCCGCCAGCAGATGTTCGACCTTGCCGCGCACCTGCTGGCCGTGCTGCAAGGTGCAGGGCGGATGAAACGCAACCGTGTGAATCGAGCGGCGGCGCGTGGCCGCGATCAAGCTTTCCTCGAACTCCGGCAATATCTCCGCGATGTCGCGCGTCAGTTCGACGATGCGGCGCGCTTTCTCCGCGTAGGCCGGATCGTTGCGCAACAGGTGCGCGTATTCCTTGACCGTCGCGCCGCAGCCCGACGCGTTCATCACGATCGCTTCCACGCCCTCTTCGACGTACGGCCACCATGCATCGATGTTCGCGCGCAGATCGTCGAGCGCCTCGTCGTTGTAGCCCAGATGCAAGCGGATCGCGCCGCAGCAGCCGGCCTCGGGCGCGACCACGGTTTCGACGCCGAGCGCGTCGAGCACCCGCGCGGTCGCCGTATTGACGTTCGGCATCATCGACGGTTGCACGCAGCCCGCCAGCATCAGCATCTTGCGCGGATGTTTCGCGCTCGGCCATTCGAGCGGACGCTGCCGCGCGGGCACCTTGTCGCGCAGTTTCTTCGGCAGGAGCGGGCGGACGTGCTGGCCAAGCCGCATGGCCGGCGTAAAGAGCGCGCTGTTCGGCACGAAGCTCGCGAGGAGCCGCCGCATCACCCGCTGACCGAACGGACGCGTGACTTTTTCCTCGGTGATCTTGCGGCCGATTTCCACCAGCCGGCCATATTGCACGCCCGACGGACAAGTGGTTTCGCAGTTGCGGCAAGTAAGGCAGCGGTCCAGGTGGACCTGCGTGCTGCGCGTAACCGGCGCGCCTTCGACCATCTGCTTGATCAGATAAATACGTCCGCGCGGGCCGTCGAGTTCGTCTCCCAGCAACTGATAGGTCGGGCAGGTGGCCGTGCAGAAACCGCAGTGCACGCAATTGCGCAGAATGGCGTCGGCTTCGTCGCCATCGGGCGTATTGCGAATGAAGTCCGCGAGGTTGGTTTGCATCGCGTCGCTCAGAAGTCGGGGTAGAGACGGCCGCGATTGAAGATGCGGGCTGGATCGAAGGCTGCTTTCAGGCCGCGATGGATTTTCATCAGCGGTGCGGGCAGCGGCGTGAACACGCCGGTGCTGCGGTCGTAGCCGTGGCCGGTGCGGAAGATCGTGGCGTGGCCGCCCGCCTGCTTGGCGCTGATGCGCACGGTTTGCGCGTCGGTGTCGGTGATCCACCAGCGCTGGGCGCCGCCCCATTCCATCAACTGCGCGCCGGGCAACTGCATCGGCTCGGTGATCGAAGGCAGCGCGAGGCGCCACAGCGCAGCCTTCGGCGGAATCGCGGAAAAGAACATGTCGGTCTGTTCGCGCAGGCCCGCCCAGAAGCGTTCGGCCTCGACCGCATCGACGACCTCGCCGCCGAGCGTCGAACGCGCCGTCTTGACGGCGGTTTCCGCGCCGGCCAGCCGCACGGCCAGCGTGCCGTGACGCCATGCGCTCGCCGTGATCGGCAGCGGCCGGCCGCCCCATTCGTTGAGCTTGCGGACCGCGTCGGTGCCGTTCATATCGAATTTGAGGGTCGTTTCGGCCTGTGGCAGCGGCAACACTTTGACGGACAGTTCGAGGATCAGCCCAAGCGTGCCGAGCGAGCCTGCCATCAGGCGCGAAACGTCGTAACCGGCGACGTTCTTCACCACCTGGCCGCCGAAACGCAGCGTCTGCCCCTGGCCGTTCATGATGACGGCGCCGAGCACGAAGTCGCGCGCCGCACCGGCGGAAGGGCGGCGCGGACCGGCAATGCCGGCCGCGATGCAGCCGCCGAAGGTGGCCTGCGGCCCGAAGTGCGGCGGCTCGAACGCGAGCATCTGATGGTGTTCGGCGAGCGCGGCCTCGATTTCCAGCAGGGGCGTGCCCGCGCGCGCGGTGATGACCAGTTCGGCCGGATCGTACGCGATGATGCCGCGATAAGCGCGCGTGTCGAGGATGTCGCCTTCCAGCGTCTGACCGTACCAGTCTTTCGTGCCGCCGCCACGGATGCGCAACGCGCGTCCCGCGGCGCTGGCCGAACGCACGCGTTCGGACCAAACGGCGACGATGTCGTCCTCTTCCATGGTGTCCTGCTTCGTTGTGTTTCGTTTGATTGTACCGGGCGGGGGCGCGCTGGCAACCCGGAGCGGACCCGCATCGGGTAATCAGGGTGGACGCCGGGAAGCGCCGCCGCAGCGGGCTATGCGCGATGCGTCAGTTCGCGATGCGTGAGTTAAAACCGCGGGATGTCGGGATGCGGCAGCAAGCCGCCGCGCACGTGCATCTTGCCGTACTCGGCGCAGCGCGCTCGCGTGGGAATGCCCTTGTCGGGGTTGAGCAGGCCCGGCGCGTCGAAGGCGCGCTTGACCGCGTGGAACGCATCGCGTTCCTCGGGCGAGAACTGCACGCACATCGAATTGATTTTCTCGATGCCGACGCCGTGTTCGCCCGTCACCGTGCCGCCGAGTTCGACGCATGTTTCGAGGATGTCGCAACCGAACGCTTCCGCACGGTGCCACTCGTCCTGGTCGTTGCCGTTGAACAGGATCAGCGGATGCATGTTGCCGTCGCCGGCGTGAAACACGTTGATGCAGCGCAGGCCGTATTTCTTCTCCATCGCCTCGATGCGCGCGAGCAGCGGCCCGATACTGCGGCGCGGCACGGTGCCGTCCATGCAGTAGTAGTCCGGTGAAATGCGGCCTGCGGCCGGAAACGCATTTTTGCGCCCGGACCAGAAGCGCAGCCGCTCGTTTTCCGAGCGCGAAATCTGGATGCGGGTGGCGCCCTGTTCGCGCAACACCGCCGTCATGCGCACGATTTCGTCGGCGACTTCTTCGGGTGTGCCGTCCGATTCGCATAGCAGGATCGCGGCTGCGTCGAGGTCGTAGCCCGCGTGGACGAATTCCTCCACCGCGCGCGTGGCCGGTTTGTCCATCATCTCCAGGCCCGCCGGGATGATGCCCGCGGCAATGATGCCGGCGACCGCGTCGCCGCCTTTTACGACGTCGTCGAAACTGGCCATGATGACCTGCGCCGTTTGCGGCTTCGGGATCAGCTTGACCGTGACCTCGGTGACGATCGCGAACATGCCTTCGCTGCCGATCAACACCGCGAGCAGATCGAGGCCGGGCGCGTCGGGCCCGAGCGAGCCGAATTCGACGATTTCGCCTTCCATCGTCACGGCGCGAACGCGCAACACGTTGTGCACGGTGAGGCCGTACTTGAGGCAGTGCACGCCGCCGGAATTCTCGGAGACGTTGCCGCCGATCGTGCAGGCGATCTGCGACGACGGATCCGGCGCGTAGTACAAGCCGTACGGCGCGGCGGCCTCCGAAATCGACAGATTGCGCACGCCCGGCTGGACCGTGGCGGTACGCGCGTACGAGTCGACCTCGACGATCTTGCGAAAGCGCGCGAGCGACACCACCACGCCGTGCCGAATCGGCATCGCGCCGCCAGAGAGACCGGTGCCCGCGCCGCGCGGCACGATCGGCACGTCGAGGCGGTGGCAAATTTGCACGATGCGCTGCACCTGCGATTCCGTCTCCGGCAACGCGACCGCGAGCGGCAGACGCCGGTAGGCGGCAAGCCCGTCGCAATCGTAGGCGACGGTGTCTTCCTCGCGATACAGAAGGCAGTGGGTCGGCAATACGGCCATCAGCGCCTGCACGACTTCGCGCTGGCGCTGGGCGAGTACTTCGGCCGTCAGTTCAGCGGGGGCGTTCATGTGAGTTGTCTCCTCGTGTCTCTCACCCAGCGTGCTTTTCGGGTTCAATGCGGCTGCGGCGCCGCAGCCGCGCCTCGCAATGCTTCAAGCCGCCCAGGAAAAGATCTTGCCGGGGTTCATGAGATTGCGCGGATCGAGCGCGTGTTTGATCGAGCGCATCGTATCCACCGCGACTTCGCCGTGTTCCTCGAGCAGGAAGCCCATCTTGTGCAGGCCCACGCCATGCTCACCCGTGCAGGTGCCGTCCATGCGCAGCGCGCGTTGCACGATGCGATGGTTCAGACGCTCGGCTTCGACGAGCTCTTCGGGCTTCTCCGGATCGATCAGGATCGCGACGTGGAAGTTGCCGTCGCCGACGTGACCGACGATCGGGCAGGGCAGCGGCGACTCCTTCAGATCCTGCTCCGTTTCCACCACGCATTCGGCGAGGCGCGAGATCGGCACGCAGACGTCGGTCGTGACCGCGCGGCAGCCGGGCTTCAGTTGCAGCATCGCGAAATAAGCGTTGTGGCGCGCGTTCCACAGGCGGCTGCGGTCTTCCGGCCGGGTCGCCCATTCGAAGCCTTCGCCGGCATTCTGCGCGGCGATGTCCTGCACCAACTCGGCTTGCTCCTTCACGCCGGCCTCGGTGCCGTGGAATTCGAAGAAAAGCGTGGGCGCTTCGCGCAGCGTCAGATTCGAATGGCGATTGATCGAGCGGATCGCGAGCGAGTCGACGAACTCGACGCGCGCGATCGGCACGCCGATCTGGATCGTTTCGATGACGGCGCGCACCGCATCGCCCATCGACGGAAACGCGCATACCGCGGCGGACACCGCTTCCGGCAGCGGATAAAGACGCACGGTGATTTCGGTAATCACGCCGAGCGTGCCTTCCGAGCCGACGAACAGACGCGTGAGGTCGTATCCCGCCGCCGACTTGCGCGCCCGCGTGCCGGTCTTGATCACGCGGCCGTCGGCCAGCACCACGGTCAGCCCGAGCACGTTCTCGCGCATCGTGCCGTAGCGCACGGCGTTGGTGCCCGATGCACGTGTGGCCGACATGCCGCCGATGCTCGCGTCCGCGCCGGGATCGATCGGGAAGAACAGACCCGTGTCGCGCAGCGCTTCATTCAGTTGCTTGCGCGAGATGCCGGGCTCGACGGTGACGGTGAGGTCTTCGGCGTTGATCGACAGCACGCGGTTCATCTCCGACAGATCGATCGACACGCCGCCTTGCACCGCCAGCAAGTGCCCTTCGAGCGACGAGCCGTTGCCATAGGGGATGATCGGCACGTTGTGCTGTCCGCATAGATTGACGATGGTTTGCACGTCTTCGGTACTGCGCGCGAACACGACGGCGTCGGGCAACTGGGGATCGAACGGTGATTCATCGCGGCCATGATGGGCGCGCACGGCTTCGGCAACCGACACGCGTTCGCCGAAAGCGGCGTTCAGCGCACTCAGCAACTCGGCGGGGAACGGCCGGCGCAACGGGGCCGGCGGCACGGGATGGTTCACGCATGTCTCCTGATATTGATGGCGGAGCTGGTCTGCAGCAGGCGTTTCATTTTACGCCGATCGCCTCGGGGCCGGCGTCGGGGCCGGCTCGCGCTCCTATAATGGCGGC
>DASPZL010000265.1:0-11042 GCA_035636295.1 Paraburkholderia sp. | reverse complement strand
CGCTTGGCACGCCCGCGCGCGCCGCCAACTTCCCGCAGCGCAACCGCCTGATCGCCGGGCTCGTGAGCGGCGTGGTGATCGTCGAGGCGGCAATGCGTTCCGGATCGCTGATCACGGCGCGGCTCGCCAACGAAATGGGGCGCGATATTTTCGCGCTGCCCGGCTCGATCCACGCGCCGCTGTCGCGCGGGTGTCATCGGATCATCAAGCAAGGCGCGAAGCTTGTTGAGACTCCCGATGAGGTGCTCGAGGAACTCGGCTTCGTCAAGCCGGCGGCCGGCAGGGTCGCCGCCACGCGAACGGCTCTGTGGGACGGGGCGGATTCGCGGAATCCGCCGAGGGCGAGCACACGGGCAGCAGTTGTGCAGGACGCGGCAGCGGCGCGGGCCAACTCGACGGACGCAACGGACTTGGCAGCGAGGGCAGCGGTGGCGGAGATGCCGAAGGTGCCAAAGGTGACGGAAGCGGCAAAGGCGGAGGCGACAGAAGCCGCAGAGACGCAGCCATCAACCGCTGCTCCCCCGGACTTTGCAGACCCGCAAGCAGTTGCGCGGGCTCCGGCGAACTTGCCACCGGGGCAAGCATGCACCTCTCCCTCACCCACTTTCACGAAAGAAGCCCAGCAACTGCTCGCCGCGCTCGGCCACGCGCCCGCCACACTTGAAATTCTTGCCACCCGTACCGAGATGGAGGACGCGGCATTACAAACCACCCTGCTGCAACTCGAACTCGCCGGCCAGGTGACCGTGCTGCCCGGCGGCCGCTTCATGCGCGCGAGCCATGGTCGCCCCCGCAGTGCACAAGGTTGACCACGATTCGGGATCGGCCATGCTACATTCGCGCCAAAGCACCTGACAAAAGTACGAAAGGAACCACCATGCCCGCGCTGAACCTCGACACCGACCAGGACCGGATCGCCGAGCGCGTCAACGAACCCGACACGCTGTTCGTTGCGTGCTTGTGCGCGGAGTGGTGCGGAACCTGCCGCGAGTATCGGGACGCCTTTGACAAGCTGGCCGACCGCCACCCGGATATCTGTTTCGCATGGATCGACATCGAAACCCACGCGGACCGCTTCGACGATCTGGATGTCGAGAATTTCCCCACCATCCTGATCGAAGACTCGGTCACGACACGTTTTTTCGGCACCGTATTACCGCAAGCGGCAATCGTGGAGCGGATGTTGTCGAACCTCACGGCCGTGCCCGGCGTCAGCGGCGCGCCCAAACTGCGGCCCGCGCTGACGGTCGCCTGAACGTAGCGTCTGCCGTCGAGCCTTGCGGCATGGGCGTTGCGGGCGATGCACAGCGCGTTTGCCGCAGCTTGTCCAACTGCCGGGCGCGCAATTATGACGGCGCGCTTTTCATGCACTTGACACGCCGCTTTCACGGCGTGTGCTATAAAGCGGTCGTTATTGGGTCGCAAAGGTCGCAAACGAGGGTCGCGCTCAAGAAAGCGCACTCAAGGCCATCAACCCGGATCTACCAACCTCACATCGAGTCATGTCCAAAGCACTGATCATCGCCGAAAAGCCTTCCGTCGCGAACGACATCGCGCGCGCTTTGGGCGGCTTTACCAAGCATGACGAATACTACGAAAGCGACGAGTACGTCCTTTCCTCGGCAGTCGGCCACTTGCTGGAAATCGCCGCGCCCGAAGACTATGAAGTCAAACGCGGCAAGTGGAGTTTCGCCAATCTGCCCGTCATTCCCCCGCATTTCGATCTCAACCCGATCGCCAAGAGCGAGTCGCGCCTGAAAGTGCTGACCAAGCTGCTCAAGCGCAAGGATGTCGACCGCCTGATCAACGCATGCGACGCGGGGCGCGAGGGCGAGCTGATTTTCCGCCTGATCGCGCAGCACGCCAAAGCTAGGCAGCCCGTGCAGCGCCTGTGGCTGCAATCCATGACGCCGGCCGCGATCCGCGACGGCTTCGCACGTCTGCGCAGCGACGAGGAAATGCAGCCGCTCGCCGACGCGGCGCGCTGCCGCTCGGAAGCGGACTGGCTGGTCGGCATCAACGGCACGCGTGCGATGACCGCGTTCAACAGCAAGGGCGGCGGCTTCTTCCTGACCACGGTCGGGCGCGTGCAGACGCCGACGCTGTCGATCGTCGTGGAGCGCGAAGAAAAGATCCGCCGCTTCGTGCCGCGCGACTATTGGGAAGTGAAAGCGGAGTTCGTCTGCGCGGCCGGCTTCTACGAAGGCCGCTGGTTCGATCCGAAATTCAAGCGCGACGAGTTCGACCCGGAAAAGCGCGATTCGCGTCTGTGGGCGCTGCCCGCGGCCGAAACGATCGTCGCGGCCTGCCGCGGCCAGATCGGCACGGTGACGGAAGAATCGAAGCCGTCCACGCAACTGTCGCCGGCGCTGTTCGATTTGACCAGCTTGCAGCGCGAGGCCAACGGCCGCTTCGGCTTCTCGGCGAAAAACACCCTGGGCCTCGCCCAGGCGCTGTACGAAAAGCACAAGGTGCTGACCTATCCCCGGACCGACGCTCGCGCGCTGCCGGAAGACTATATGGATACGGTCAAGCAGACGCTCGGCATGCTCAAGGAGAGCAACAACTATCTGCCGTTCGCCAAGCAGGTGCTCGACAAGGGCTGGGTGAAGCCGAACAAGCGCATCTTCGACAACTCGAAGATCAGCGATCACTTCGCAATCATCCCGACGCTGCAAGCGCCGAAGAATCTGTCGGAGCCGGAACAGAAGCTCTACGACCTGGTCGTGAAGCGCTTCCTCTCGGTGTTCTTCCCGGCCGCCGAATTCAAGGTGACGACGCGGATCACGGAAGTGGTCGGCCATCACTTCAAGACGGAAGGCAAGGTGCTGGTGGAGCCGGGCTGGCTGCAAATCTACGGCCGCGAAATCAGCGGCGAAGACGCGAACCTCGTGCCGGTGCAAAAGAACGAGAAGGTCAAGACCGACAAGATCGCCGCGCAGCAACTGGTGACGAAACCGCCCGCGCGCTACAACGAAGCGACCTTGCTGTCGGCAATGGAAGGCGCGGGCAAGCTGATCGAGGACGACGAACTGCGCGAAGCCATGGCGGCCAAGGGTCTAGGCACGCCGGCCACGCGCGCCGCGATCATCGAAGGGCTGCTGGGTGAAAAGTATCTGATCCGCGAAGGCCGCGATCTGATTCCAACCGCCAAAGCATTCCAGCTGATGACGCTGTTGCGCGGCCTCGGCGTGAAGGAACTGACCGCGCCCGAACTGACCGGCGAGTGGGAATACAAACTCTCGCAGATGGAGCGTGGCAACCTGCCGCGCGACGCGTTCATGCAGGAAATCGCCCGCATGACGCAAACCATCGTCAAGCGCGCGAAGGAATACGATTCCGACACGATCCCCGGCGATTACGCGACGTTGCAGACGCCGTGTCCGAATTGCGGCGGTCAGGTGAAGGAAAACTACCGGCGCTTTGCATGCTCGAAATGCGAGTTCTCGATTTCAAAGATTCCGGGCGGGCGTCAGTTTGAAATTCCGGAAGTCGAGGAGTTGTTGCAGAACAAGACGATCGGGCCGCTCTCGGGCTTTCGCAGCAAGATGGGACGGCCCTTCTCGGCAATCCTGAAGCTGTCGCTCGACGACGAAATCAAGAACTACAAGCTCGAGTTCGACTTTGGCCAGGATTCCGGCGGTGAAGACGGTGAACCGCCTGACTTCTCCGATCAACAGCCGGTCGGCGCGTGCCCGAAGTGCAAGGGGCGCGTGTTCGAGCACGGCATGAGCTATGTCTGCGAGAACTCGGTCGCCAATCCGAAGACGTGCGACTTCCGCTCGGGCAAGGTCATCCTGCAGCAGGAAATCGCGCGCGAGCAGATGGCCAAGCTGCTCGAAGAAGGACGCACCGATCTGCTGACGAACTTCAAATCGTCGCGTACGGGCCGCAACTTCAAGGCGTTCCTCGTCAAGCAGAACGACGGCAAGATCGGCTTCGAATTCGAGAAGAAGGAACCGTCGGCCAAAACTGCCGCGAAGACTGCGGCGGCGAAGTCGGCTGCCAAGGCCGCGCCGGAGTCGGACGATGAAGAAGCGCCGGTCGCCGTGAAGACCGCGCCGGCGGCGAAAAAAGCGGCGGCTAAGAAGGCACCGGCAACCAAAACCGCGGCTGCAAAGAAGGCGCCGGCAAAGAAAGCGGTGGCTCGCAAGACCGGCTCCTAATTCGAACTGGCGGCCGGGATTTTTTGAACTGCCGGCCCGCCCTTGCGTATTGGCCATGAAAAAGGCGCAGTCACGTGAAGTGACTGCGCCTTTTTATTTGCACGCGGCCATGCGCCTGAAGCAAGCGCTGCGGGCCTGATCGCTCCAACGCTTACAGCCGCGACAAAGCCGTTGGCCGCGGGCGATTCGTCGTCTTTGCCAAAGTCGTTGGCGCCGGCGATAACTCGCTATCCAGGAGGCGTGAGAGCGGCTCTGCGCCGTCGAACGCTTCCGGCGGCATGGAGTTCGCGGAATCGAGCACCCCGGACGTGGCGGGCCGCCCAAGGCCGTCCTTGATCCACTGTTCGCCGAGCAGGCTATTCGGCGTCTGGCTGAAATGCTCGACCAGATGGTCGATGAACGTGCGCACCTTCGCCGGCAAGTGACGGCGGCTCGGATACGCAATGTTGATCTCGACCTGCGGCAGACGGTAGTCGCCGAGCAGACGCACGAGCCTGCCGCGTGTCATGTCGCGGCCGATCAGATAGCTCGGCAGAATCGCGATGCCCATGCCGAGCAACGCAAATTGCCGCAGCATCTCCGTGTTGTTCGCCACGATGACGTTCGACGGACGCACCCGCACTTCGCCTTCCGGGCCCGTGAACACGCGCTCGTCGCCCCAATACTCGGACGGCAGGCTCAGACACGGATGCTCCAGCAGATGCTCGGGACGCGTCGGCGTGCCGTGCTTCTCCAGATAGGCCGGCGTTGCGCACACCGTCATGCAACCGGTGGTCAGGCGCCGCGTAACGATGCTGGCGCTGCGCATCTGCCGCGCAATCACCACGCCCACATCGAAGCCTTCTTCGACCAGATCCACCTGGCGGTCGACCAGCGTGACATCGGGAATGACTTTCGGATAGCGCTCCGCGTACGTCTGGAGCACGGGTGCGAGGTTATGCAACCCGAACACGACCGGCGCGACGATTCGCAACGTGCCGACCGGCTCGTGATTTCGCGCGACCACCATCTGCTCGACGTCTTCCAGTTCGTCGAGAATCTGGCGCGCACGCTCGAGATAGACCTGGCCGGACTCGGTCAGAGACAAGCTACGGGTGGTGCGATTGAGCAGCCGCGTACCGAGACGCCCTTCGAGGTCGGCAACGTGACGGGTGGCAACTGCGTTGGAAATATCCATCGCGCTCGCAGCGCGGGCGAAACTGCCGAGATCCGCCACTTTGACGAAAACTCGCATCGACTGCAAATGATCCATATAACGACTCCTGCCGTGTTACAGCTTCCTGACAATTAGTGATAACCAGTGAAGCGGAACCTGGAATTCTCCTACGACTCCCGCAATCGTGCAGAAGTTGCCCGCCAAAGCGGAAATTTTGTCGATTTTTGTGCCACTGTGTTCCCCAGCGTGGGGCACGAGCGCAGATTGTTCCTAATGAAGAAACAATCTGCTGCGGTGCAGCTTGTAAGGTCTTTTTTGTTCGAACAGACGCAAAGAATGCGTCGGCATTGCCAAAACAGAAAAAGATAAGACTCCAGGGGGCCGACCAAAAGAAAAAACCGCCCGAAGGCGGCTTTCTCTGAAAAGTGAACGCTCACATGATCAGACCGCAAGTTTACCCTCAAGGGCGCGTTTGGCCTGCGTCAAGGCCGGCGGCAGACCATGTTGCAGCGTGTCAAAGAGTTCGGCATGGAGCGCGAGTTCGTCGCGCCAGGCTTTGTCGTCCACGGAGATTACTTGCTGGAACTGCTCGCGACTGAAATCCAGGCCGCACCAGTCGATATCCTCATAGTGCGGCGACACGCCGAACGCATGCTCTTCGCCTTGAGCCGTGCCTTCGATACGGCCAACCATCCAGCTCAACACCCGCATGTTCTCGCCGAAACCCGGCCAGACGAACTTGCCGTCCCCGCCCTTGCGGAACCAGTTGACGCAGAAGATTTTCGGCAGCTTCGCGTTCAACTGCTCCAGACGCTCGCCGGTTTTCAGCCAGTGATCGAAGTAGTCGCTCATGTTGTAGCCGCAGAACGGCAGCATCGCGAACGGGTCGCGGCGCACCACGCCCTGCTGGCCCGCAGCGGCGGCGGTCGTCTCCGAACCCATGGTCGCCGCCATGTAGACGCCCTCGACCCAGTTGCGCGCTTCGGTGACGAGCGGCACGGTGGTGGAACGACGGCCGCCGAAAATGAACGCGTCGATCGCGACGCCCGCCGGGTTTTCCCACTCGGGATCGATCGACGGACATTGCGAGGCCGGCGCCGTGAAGCGCGCGTTCGGATGCGCCGCCTTGCGCCCGCTCTCCTTCGCGCCGGCCGGCGTCCAGTCCTTGCCCTGCCAGTCGATCAGGTGCGCGGGCGGCTCGTCGGTCATGCCTTCCCACCAGACGTCGCCGTCGTCGGTGAGCGCGACGTTCGTGAAGATCACGTTCTCCTTCAACGTGGCCATCGCGTTGAAGTTCGTCTTTTCGCTCGTGCCCGGCGCGACGCCGAAGTAGCCGGCTTCGGGATTGATCGCGTAGAGGCGGCCGTCCTTGCCCGGCTTGATCCAAGCAATATCGTCGCCGATCGTGGAGATTGTCCAGCCGTTCAGCCCTTGCGGCGGAATCAGCATTGCGAAATTGGTCTTGCCGCAGGCCGACGGAAACGCCGCCGCGACGTGATGCTTGCGCCCCTCCGGTGACGTCACGCCAAGAATCAGCATGTGTTCGGCGAGCCAGCCCTGGTCGCGGCCCATAGTCGACGCGATGCGCAGCGCGAAGCACTTTTTGCCGAGCAGCGCATTGCCGCCATAGCCGGAACCGTAGCTCCAGATTTCACGCGATTCGGGGAAGTGAACGATGTATTTGGTCGGGTTGCACGGCCACGGCACGTCTTTCGCGCCCGCCTCGAGCGGTGCGCCGACCGAATGCACGCACGGCACGAAGTCGCCGTCGACGCCGAGCACGTCGTACACGTTGCGGCCCATGCGCGTCATGATGCGCATGTTCGTCACCACGTACGGGCTGTCGCTCAACTCCACGCCGACATGGGCGATCGGCGAGCCGAGCGGGCCCATCGAGAACGGCACCACATACATCGTGCGACCGCGCATGGCGCCGTCGAATAGACCGTCGAGCGTGGAGCGCATCTCGGCCGGAGCAATCCAGTTATTGGTGGGCCCCGCATCTTCGGGGCGCTGCGAGCAGATGAAGGTGCGGTCTTCGACGCGCGCCACGTCCGATGGATCGGACCATGCCAGATAGGAGTTGGGGCGTTTGGCGGGATTGAGCTTCTTGAGGGTGCCGGTTTCGACCATCTGCGCGCAAAGGCGGTCGTACTCTTCCTGGGAGCCGTCACACCAGACGATCCGGGCAGGCTTGGTGATGGCGGCAATGCGCTGAACCCAGTCGATCAGCTTTCGGTGTTTAACCCACGCGGGCGCCTCGACGGTGGGCTGTCCTTCGAATGAGGGATGATTCATCGACCTGTCTCCGTTATGAAAGCAAAAGAAAACGGTACAAGCCCAGTGACGCTGCATGCGAGAGGCGTCCAATTCATCACGTCGACGTTTCCACCACTCGACGCGCAATTGTGCAGGTCATCATGGGCTACACAGCTTGTTGGGCGGAAGCGCCTACCGGCGGCCTTCTGCAACCGTCTGTAAAGCGACTTGCCTCAACACGCAACAAACTGTTAAAAACGATGTCAATCGGCCTTTGACGTGGCACTGCCGTTCTTGGCGACAGCTTCTACGTTAAGGCATCCAGCCAGACCGACATGTGACCCAAGTCACATGCTGGGACAGTCAGCATAACACTCCGTTCCGCACCGCTATGGTGCGTCGCAAGACACATACCATGAAGATTGCCATCCTCGACGATTACCAGGACGCCGTTCGCAAGCTCGACTGCTTTCAATTGCTGGCCGACCATGAGGTCAAGGTTTTCAACAACACGGTCCGCGGTCTCGGCCAGCTGGCGAGCCGTCTTTCCGAAGTCGACGCGCTCGTTTTGATTCGCGAACGTACCCGCATCAACTCGCAACTGCTCGATAAACTGCCGCGTTTGCGCATGATCAGCCAAACCGGCAAGGTGTCCAGCCACATCGATTTGCCGGCTTGCACAGAGCGCGGCATCGCCGTGCTGGAAGGCAGCGGCTCGCCATTCGCGCCGGCCGAGCTGACGTGGGCACTCATCATGGCGGCGCAACGGCGAATTCCGCAATACGTGGCGAACCTTAAGCAAGGGGCCTGGCAGCAATCTGGGCTGAAAACGTCGGCGCTGCCGCCGAACTTCGGTCTGGGCCAGGTGCTGCGCGGTCAAACGCTCGGAATTTGGGGTTACGGCAAGATCGGCCGGCTGGTTGCCGGATATGGCAAGGCATTCGGCATGAACGTGCTGATCTGGGGCCGCGAGCATTCGCGCGAAGCGGCGCGCGCCGACGGCTACGGCGTGGCCGAGAGCCGCGAGGCGCTGTTCGAACAAAGCGATGTGCTGTCGCTGCATTTGCGTCTGCATGACGACACGCGCGGCATCGTCAAGCAGGAAGACCTGATGCGGATGAAGCCGACCGCGCTGCTCGTGAACACGAGCCGGGCCGAACTGCTAGATGAAAACGCGCTGGTGAATGCGCTGTCGCACAACCGTCCAGGGATGGTCGCGATCGACGTCTACGAAAGCGAGCCGATTCTGCAGGGCTACAGCCTGCTGCGTATGGAAAACGTGATCTGCACGCCGCACATCGGCTATGTGGAGCGCGAAAGCTACGAGCAGTATTTCACCGCGGCGTTCAGGAACATTCTGGCTTTCGACGCCGGCGATACGGCCAGCGTGGCGAATCCGGAAGCGTTGCAGGGCGGACGCCGGCGCTAAGCATTAAGCGGCATTCTTCGCGGAGCGGTTTGGCGCGGCACGGTTCTCCCGGTCGCCTCGCCAAAACAACGCCGGCCCGCGAGGCTCGCCTCCGTTCAGCGCGCTTCGTGCGCGCCGGCTTCCAGCAGATCGGACATGCGCTCGAGGAAGGTCTCGCCATCGGTGCGGCCGAGGTTGTACGCGTGCACCATCTGAGAGGGGCTCGTGTAATCCCAGCTCGAAATCGGCACCTTGCGCGACGGCTGCACATAGAGCCGTTGTTGCGCGCCGTGCGGCACGACGAACATCTGCGGCCGCGGATAAAGACGCGTGACCATCACCAGCACATTGCCCGGCACGTCGGCATCGAGCGCGCTGACCGGCACGTTGTCCACCATTCCGCCGTCCAGCACCGGCCGGCCATTGCGCCGCAGAACCGGCGTAAACGGCGGCGTACTCGACGATTGCAGGATTAGATCCGCGAGATCCTCGACGCTTGCGCAATCCTGCGCGCGCACGAATTCCGGATGAAAGCCGAGCGTCTGACCGAGCGTGGGATGCAGCGTCTTGCGCACGTATTTCTCGATGTTGTACGCGATGAGACCCGCGGCGACCGCGCTGCGCGCGCCGAGCCAGCGCGGCAGATGCGAGACGCCGATGCGGATTTCCGGCGCATCGGCGAGCGTCGAAAACTTGTCGCCGTAAATGTCGAGCAGCGCCTGCCGGTAGATGCGGTAATGCGGAAACACGGACTCGCCGCGCAGCAGGTTGCCCCAATAGGCGTTGCGGGTGTTGTGGCGCAGCGCGTCCTCGTAATAGCGCATGACCCAGTCAGAATCGCGCGTGTAGAGCATGCACGCGGTGGCGGCGCCGGCCGAAATGCCGGTGATGACGCGCGGACGGATATGCAACGCCGGCTGCACCACGTCCCAGAAACCCGCCTGCCACCAACAGCGATTGCCGCCGCCCGCGAATACGACCTGATCGAACATCCTGGCTTTTCCTTTGATGCGGCTTGCGGGCCCGCTCTAGTCGAGCAGCGCGTAGGTAGTGGTGGCGTGGACGGCCATGTTGCCGGCTTCGTCGAATAATTCGACTTCGCCGAACACCAGATTGCGGCCCATGCGGAGCACGCGCGCGGTGACCAGCACGTCGCCGTTGCGGACCGCGCGCATGAAATTGATGTTGAGCGAGACCGTGCTCATCGGCTTGAAGCCGCCGAGCGCGGCGGAAATGGCGACGATCATCGCGGTGTCGGCGGCGGCCATGAAGACCTGGCCGCAGATCACGCCGCCCGAATGGCGAAATCCGCCGGAAAACGGCAGGCGCAGTGTCACGCTGGCGTCGTCGACCTTGACCGGAGTCAGCGTGAGCGCACGGACCCATGGCGCGAGGATGCGGTCGAGCAGCTCGATAATCTCTTTGTCATCCATGGCAGTCCCCGGTCGAAAGCGCGCGACGCTTCGCGCGGCAAGGTGTCCGCGACATGATACCGGGACGGTGAACGCAACGCGTTGTCGGTGGCGGTCCGTCTGCCGAAGGGTTATTCGAACTGGCCGTGCCAAATATTTTTAAGAAATCTGCTAAGGGGGCTTGGCAAGCTCGAAAAGTTTCTGCATAATTTCGCTTCTGTTTGGGGCGTTAGCTCAGTTGGTAGAGCAGCGGACTCTTAATCCGTCGGTCGAGTGTTCGAGTCACTCACGCCCCACCAAAGAATTCAAGGGCTTAGCGCACGCTAAGCCCTTTTTCTTTTGGCGAGTGTCAACGGACCGTCAACGCAGATGATGGCCGCAGCGGTATCCGCTCCCGATGCCAGCAAACAACCGCCGCCGCACCTTTCTCCGCGTCGGCGTAGACCGCCACGACACCCAGTTCTCAGCGCATGGCTCTTCTCGAGCAAGCCCGTTTGGGGTGTTTACGCCGACCGAAAATTCAGCCACATGTAGGGATCGCGCCGACTGAAAACTGAGCCGGGCAATCAACCTATCCTGCTGGTTTTTCTGGCAGGGTGTTTGGGGATGATCCCGATGACGATGATTGGCAAGGTGCGGCG
>DASPZL010000264.1:0-3273 GCA_035636295.1 Paraburkholderia sp. | reverse complement strand
ATGCGAGCGCATCCAGTCGAGCCTGAACATCGAAACCGGCCCGCTATGGCGCGTAGGCCACTTCGAGACGCCGGAGGAAACCCGCGTACTGATCGCGATCCACCACCTGTCAGTGGACGGCGTGTCGTGGCGCATCCTGCTCGAAGAGCTGCAAACCGCCTACGACCAGGCCGGGCATAACGAACCCGTCTCGCTCCCGGCGCCCTCGATGTCCTGGCGCGCCTGGGTGCGCGCACTGTACCGTTATGCCGAGTCCGACGCGGTCCAGTCGGAAGCCAACTGGTGGCAGCAAGCCCTCAGCGTGCTCGACGCCGTCCCCGAACTCCCGCTGCGCCCCGCTGCGGGCACGCGCGTCGTCGAAAGCGGAACGATCGACTGGACACTCGACGCCGGCCGCACGCGCGACCTGCTGCAGAATGCATCGCGCGCCTATCGCACGCGCGTCGACGAGTTGCTGCTCGCCGCGCTCGCGCAGGCGCTCGGCGCATGGAGCGGCGCGGCTGAAATCGCCGTCGAACTGGAAGGCCATGGCCGCGAGGACGTGATCGACGGCGCGGACCTGAGCCGCACGGTCGGCTGGTTCACGACGCGCTTCCCGGTTGCGCTGCCCGCCGCGTCGGCGGCGCCGGGCGATGCGCTCGTCGCCGTGAAGGAGCGTGTTCGGGCCTTGCCGAACAAGGGGCTGCACTGGGGCCTGCTCGACGCGAGCCGCACGCGGCCGCGCCCGGCCGTCAGTTTCAATTATCTTGGGCGCTTCGATCAGTCGTTCGATCCGGCATCGCGCTTCGCCTTCAGTTCCGAGGATGCGGGCAGCAGCCAGGGGGCCGGCGCGCGCCTCGACTACGCGCTCGACCTGAACGGCATCGTCACGGGCGAGACATTGCTGCTGCGCTGGCGCTTCGACCCGGCGCGGATCGACCGCGAGACCGTCGAGCGCATCGTCGCCGCGTTCGGCAAGCACGTCGACGCGCTGATCGCGCACTGCGTCGCCGCGCCGCCGGGCGCGACGGCGTCGGACTTTCCGTTGTCCGGCCTCGATCAGGCGCAGTTGCGCGCGCTGGGCTTGCCGCTTGGCGGCGTCGCCGACATCTATCCGGCCACGCCGTTGCAGCAGGGTCTGCTGTATCACAGCGAGTTGCAGCAGGGCCAGGGCGTCTATGTGAATCAGTTGCAACTGACGCTCGACGGCCGCCTCGATGCCGCCGCGCTGCGCGCCGCCTGGCAGGCCGCCATCGCGCGGCACGACATGCTGCGCACACGCTTCGAGTGGCGTCATGGCGAAGCGGCGTTGCAGATCGTTCAGCGCGAAGCCGTGCTGCCGTTCGCGGTGCACGACTGGCGCGATGCCGATGACTACGATGCGCGCCTCGCCGCGTGGCGCTCGGCCGACCTCGCAGCAGGGATCGATCCGTCGCGCGCGCCACTGATGCGCGTGAACGTATTCCGCCGTCCGGACGGCCGCTTCGATCTCGTGCGCACGCATCATCACGTGCTGACGGACGGCTGGAGCGGCGCGCGGCTGCTCGCCGAAGTGTTCGACGACTACGAGTGCGCGCCCGGCCTCCCGGCCCGTGACGGCGCGCGCGCCGCCGCGGGCGTGCCGCCGCCGTACCGGCGCTACGTCGAATGGCTCGCGACGCAGCCCGATCCGCGCGACTGGTGGCGCGAGCGGCTCGCCGCCGCCGACGATGCCGGCACGCTGACAGCCAGTCTCGCCGCGCCGCGTGAAGCATCCGCGAGCGTGCCGCGCAAGATCGCGGTCGAACTCGACGCACCGCTCGATGCGCGGGTGCGCCGCGCCGCGCAACGTCATCGCGTGACGCTCAACACGTTGATGCAGGGCGCGTGGGCCGTACTGCTCGCGCGGTTGAGCGGCAAGCCGTCGGTGGCGTTCGGCGTCACGGTGTCGGGGCGGCCTGCGTCGTTGCCTGGGTCGGAGGATATGTTTGGGCTCTTCATCAATAGCCTGCCCGTGTTCGCAGCCGTGCCCGGCGACGTGACGGTATCGGCCTGGCTCGAAGAACTGCAGGCGTACAACCTGCAGATGCGCGAGGTCGAACACACGCCGCTGTCGTCGTTGCAGCAGTGGGCGGGCCGCAGCGGCGACGCGCTGTTCGACAGTTTGATCGTCTTCGAGAACTATCCGGTCGCGGCTCGCCCGGCATCCACCGCAATCGACGCGTTGCGCGTCGACCGCGTGGATTCGTTCGAGCGCACGCACTATCCGCTGACGCTGACCATCCTGCCGGCCACGCGGATCGAACTGCAATGGAACTGGGACAGCAGGCGTCTCGAGCGCACGCAGGTCGAGCAGTTGCAGCGGCAATATCTCGCGCTGCTCGATCAACTGGCCGACGACGGCGAGCGTGCGCCGCGCTTTGTCGGCGAACTCGCGGCGCGGCGCGGTGCGCCGCACGCCGAGCCGTTGCCCGAGCCGGCGTTGCGAGCCTGTCACGAACGCTTTGCGGCCGAGGCCGCGCGCGTGCCGCAACGGATCGCGGTCCGCCAGAACGGCGAGGCTTTCGATTACGCGACGCTCGCCCTCTGGTCCGCCACGATCGATTCACGATTGCGCGCGAGCGGCGTCGCGCGAGAGGAGCGCGTGGCCGTCTGCATGCGCCGCTCGCCGGCCCTGATCGCGAGCATGCTCGGGGTGTGGCGCAGCGGCGCGGCGTATGTGCCGCTCGATCCGTCGTTCCCGGCCGAACGCCTGCGCGCCATGCTGGACGACGCGGGCATCACGCGGATCGTCGCCGATGCGGAAGGCCGCGCGCGACTCGGCAACGGGCTCGACGGCCGCATCGCGATCGACGCCGGGCTCGCCGCCGACGCGGCGGCGATCGTGCCGCCGCCCGCGCTGCCATGCACCGACGCGCAACTCGCCTACGTGATCTACACGTCCGGCTCGACCGGTCGGCCGAAAGGCGTGGCGGTCTCGCACGGCGCGCTGACGAGGCTGCTCGCGAGCGTCGGCATCGCGCCGGGACTTCATCGGGATGACGTACTGTTGTCGGTCACGACGCCGTCGTTCGATATCTCGCTGCTCGAGTTCTGCTTGCCGCTGACCCAAGGCGCGTGCGTCGAAATGGCGGACGCGGCAACGGTGGCGGACGGCGCCGCGCTGGCGCGTCTTATCGACGACAGCGGCGCGAGCTTGATGCAGGCGACGCCGAGCGGCTGGCGTCTCCTGATCGAATCGGGCTGGCGAGGTCCGTCGCGTGGACGGCTCGTCGGCATCGCGGGCGGCGAGCCGCTGCCCGCCGATCTGGCGAC
>DASPZL010000263.1:0-16559 GCA_035636295.1 Paraburkholderia sp. | reverse complement strand
CGTTCGCCGTTCGCCGTTCGCCGTTCGCCGTTCGCCGACAGTAGCGTTGCGCCGCGACGGCAAACAAAAACCCCGCGCTCGTGAGAACGCGGGGTTTTTCTTCTACCCCAACGACCGCGGACCGTTAGGCCGTCCGATACTGATCGCGCGCTCCAGGCTTGCGATACAACACCAGCGTCGCGATCAACCCGCAAATCGCCGCAAGACCCAGGAACAGACCAGGCGCCGCCTTGTTGCCGGTGCTATGAATCAGCAGCGTCGAGATAGCCGGCGTGAAGCCGCCGATCGTCGTTGCCAGGCTGTAGGCCAGCGAAAAACCGGCGGTACGCACTTCGACCGGCATGACTTCGGTGAGCGCCACGACCATCGCGCCGTTATAGCTGCCGTACAGGAACGACAACCACAATTCGACGCCCAGCAAGCGCGCGAAGGACGGCTCCGCCACCAGCCATTGCAGCGCCGGATATGCGGTGACGATCGTCAGCGCGGTGAAAGCAAGCAGCACCGGACGGCGGCCGATCCGGTCCGACAGCGCACCCGCCAGCGGCAGCCAGATCAGGTTCGACAAGCCGATGCAGACAGTGACGACGAGTGTGTCGATCGACGACAGCTTCAGCACTTCCTTGCCGAAAGTCGGCGTGTACGCCGTGATCATGTAGAACGACACGGTGGTCATGATGACCATGCCCATGCCGCCGAGCACAGTGCTCCAGTTGGCGGCCATCGTCTTCACGATCTCACCCATGCCCGGATGATGCTTGCGCGCCGCGAACTCCTCGGTTTCCTTCAGCGAACGGCGGATCAGGAACAGGAACGGCACGATCAGGCAGCCGATCAGGAACGGCACGCGCCAGCCCCAGGCGCCCATCTGGTCCGCCGGAAGCACCTTATTGAGCACCACGCCGATCAGCGCGGCGAACACCACGGCAACCTGCTGGCTGCCCGACTGCCACGCGCAATAGAAGCCCTTGTTGCCCTTGGTGGCGATCTCCGACAGATACACGGAGACACCGCCCAGTTCCACTCCGGCGGAGAAGCCTTGCAGCAGACGGCCGAACAGCACGAGCACCGGCGCGAGCACGCCGATCGTCGCGTAGCCGGGAATCGCCGCGACCGTGAGCGTGCCGAGCGCCATCAGGCCGAGCGTGAGGATCAGGCCCTTGCGCCGGCCGTGATGGTCGATGTAGGCGCCGAGGACGATCGCGCCGAGCGGCCGCATCAGGAAGCCCGCGCCGAACACCGACAGCGACAGCATCAGCGAGGCGAATTCGTTGCCGCTCGGGAAATAGGTCCTGGCGATCGCGGACGCGTAATAGCCGTAGACCATGAAGTCGTACATCTCAAGAAAGTTGCCGCTGACGACGCGGAAAACTGTCTTGACCTTGGATTCTTGCGATGATGATGCGGCGTGTGACGCAGTAGACATGACACTCTCTAATGGGCCCTCCGCCATGCGGGCGCGCGGCGATCGGGCAGTTGATACGATCCACTGCGTTCGGCAAGCGGATGCCACGAGCGGACGGAAGAACGGACGCGCCGGGGGCGCTGCATTCTCATATTGAAATCATTCGCGTGGTATCAGGGTAAACGTTGTGAATCACGCGGAACCTGCTGCGCATAATGTTATCGCTCATTGCGCTGTCGCGTAATTCATACAGTTTCATTACTAAACATCGTCGCCGTAACCTCGCGGTAAACTTTGCAGCCCAGGCACTTTTCGTTGAGCACTACCCGATGCAAACCACCCGCGCTCTTTCACTGCGCCCCGCGACCCTCGCGGACTGCGCACTCATCGCTTCGATCCATAGCGCAAGCTGGCAGGCCACCTATCGCGGTCTGTTGCCGGACGCATTCCTCGACGGCGAAGTCACGCGGGAGCGCGCCGCCTATTGGGAAGCGCGCCTGAGCGCGCCGGGCGGCGAGCGCCGCGCCGTACTGATCGCCGAGCTCGCGGGCGAGCCGATCGGTTTCGTCTGCGTCGAACGACAACCGGACTCCGCGTGGGGCGTGCTGCTCGACAACCTGCATGCGTTGCCCGGATATCAGGGCATCGGTGCGGGCAAGCTGTTGATGCGCGCCGCCGAAGACTGGGCACGCGCGCAAGGCGAGGCGCAGTTATATCTGTATGTGCTCGAGGGCAATACGTCGGCGATCGGCTTCTACGAACGGCAGGGCTGGCAGTTTGTCGGCGCGGAGCCGGATCATATGGGCGGCGTGGATATTACCGCCTTGCGCTACGTGTACCGGCTGGATCGATAAAACAGGCGCGCCTCGTTTGATCGTTGTCCAAACAATCGCCGGTCCATGGTCGATCGGCACCTTTTTTCGGAACAGTCCGATCGTTTGTCTGGCGGCTTCTCGGCATCATCCTCGATACTCCGATGGCTTCACAGTAAAACGCCCACGCGTCAACGTGCTTCCCGGAGCGCGGCGCTTTCCTGCAATGTTGACCTACCCGCACACGCCAGGCGTTTCGCTCGCATCGTGCTGAAGCCTGAGTCCCTAGACCCGCGTCCGCTGATCGGCGGGCGACTTTACAGGCGCTCGATGTCCACCATTCCGCTCACCCCGATCGTCGGCGCCATGGCGCTGCCGCGCCTGCACCCGTTCGATCATCTGCCGGCGCCCTTTGGTCGCGACTGGGCGCTGCTGCCGCCGGTCCGCAGTTTGCGGGCGGAACTCAAGGCGCTCTATGCAGCGGTGCTGCGCACCTTCTGCATGAGCGAAGAGACCATCCGTTCGTTATGCAAATGGATGCCGCTGGAGGAACGGCGTGCGGCTGCTGCAACAGTGTTCGATGCGCCGCTCAGCAACCTTGCGCCTATCCCCACTGAACCCACTGAAACGCAGCCCTTCGCGCCAGTCAAAGCGCTCCCATTCGAGCCGGCATCGCAAGGGGCATCGGTACATTGGAGCGCAATAGCGGGTGGTGCCTGTGCGCTCGGCGGCGCTGCGATGCTTGCATGGATTGCGGTCGGCCACCTGGGGCCTCGTCACACGCTCAGCGACAGCGGTTTCGGAGGCGCGGTGACGGTCAATCGCGACGCACCGTTGACGGATGGTCGCGCGTCTGACGCAGTGGCGGCTCAACACGCGGCTGTGGACAACGAAGCAAACGGGCGGGCGTCGGGCGCAGCATCGGCGCCCATGCGCACAGATGCTCCGGCGACGTTTGCAACTGCGACTACCACCGGGTCTTCCAAAGCAGATGCATCTGGTTCTGCGACCGCGACCGCATCGGTCACCAAGTCGCCAAACGCAACGGGTCCGGTTCCATTGCGTGATCTCGAAAAGATTTCCCCCACGGCAATCACGGCTCGCGTCACAACCGCCGCCACGGCCTCATCACTGCACGCCCTAGCAGGCAAACCCGTCTCGCGTCGCCGCGACAAGCTTCGCGAAAAAACTGCCGGCCTGCACAAGAAGAGCCTCCGTCACAATACCCAGATCGGCGCAATAAAGCAGCTGCGGTATCAGCCGGCATTGAACGATGACATGCCGCACCTCGCGGCCTCGTCGACTACGCAACACACGCTCGCGAAACCGTCAGCAGCGGGACTTTACTCGCCGCTCGCGCCGTCGCGGCTTGGCGTCGGCGAATACGCGTCCGTGGCGATGTCTGCCGGTACGCACCTTCACGACATCGCGCCGCCATCGCGCGCTGCTTCGGCGAGTCATTCGTCTGGAACCAACGGAACGGAATGGATGAATCACATTTCGCAGCGTCGTGTGACCGAAGTCCCGGATCAATTTTCGAAGTAAGCGCAACGTCATCGCGAACTCGTGGCACAAAAAAGCCCGGCCATACATGAATGGCCGGGCTTTTTACCTTCATACCCTTACTTCTGGCCTGGCAAGCCCAATTCCGTTTGCCGCTGCAGTTGCATCACTTCGCCCTGCACTTGACGCAGTTGCGCCTGCACCCTTTCCTTTTCCGCGTGCAGCGCGGCGGCTTCGCCTTGTGTTTGCCGCTGGTAGTCGTTGACCTTGGCCTGCTGCGTACGCGCGACGTCGAGATCGGCCTGCAAGCGCTTCGCGCGTTCTTCGGACAACGCAATGATGTCCTCGATGTAAGCCTTCTGGGCCTGCAATTGCGTGCGGCGAATCTCGACATCCGCAAGTTGCGCCGTCTGCTGGGCGAAGCCCGCATAGATCGCCTCGGCCCGGCCCGTGTCCTCAGACTTGATCACGCGCCAGAAATGTTTGTCCTGGAATAACGCGACGTAGTACGCCATCTCCTGCGGATAGAAGAACAGGCTCGCGCCATAACTGCCGTTATACGTGGTGCGCAGTTCGCTCAGCTTCGCGTCGTGAATCATCTGCATCAGTTCGGCAACGTTGCCTTGCACGTCGCCGCCGGCGGCTGGCGTGCCTGAGGCCGCGCTGCGCAGCGCGGCGGCCACGGGCTGCGGCGTCAATGTGTTCATGGCCGGCCGCGTGCCGACCAGAGGGGCGGCCTCGTCGTTTTGCGCTGCCAGCACGAAACCGCCATGCTGCAACAGCGCACACGAGGTCGCGAGCAGCATGGCGCGCCGTACAATTAAGGGGTACTTCATACGTGCATGCTCCATGCAAATCCAGATCAGCCTAGGATTATCGCGCGGATTAGTCGTTAAGCGAAGCATTCAAGTGTCGCGCGCGCGGACTTTAAATCGAGATAAATCGGTAGCGAATGGATTGACCAAATAATTCGCGCAATCGCGAAATAAAAGATTTCAGATAGGACGGAAATGCAACGATCCGCCTTATGTGGGTCGTGGTCTGATCACGTCGGTTTGGCGCGAATCCAACGATATGCGGGCTTGCAATAGGGAGATAGAGAATGTGCAGTGATCAGGCAGCAGATAAAAGCGTTGCTGCGTTGACAAGCCAAGGCGCGGCGAGACGAGGGAACGTGAATAGGGAAGGCAAACAACCGAGAGACAAAGAACCGCACGAGGCGCCGCCAAATACGATAGCGCCGCCTCCAACAAGTCGGACCTCGGGGGACGCGCTTTGAGCGCGTGCCACCCAGGCGCGTCGCGAACCCCTGCGCGTCAAAACCGGGTTTCGCGCGCCACCCGCAAAAAGGTATCGAGCAATGGCGTGCAATCGAGCAACTCCGCCCCGCCCGCGCGATGAAACTCCGGGTGCCACTGCACACCCATCACGAAAGGCGCCCGCCGATAGCGCACGGCCTCGATGAGGCCGTCCGACGCCGACACCGCTTCGATATTGAGATCGCGGCCGAGCGTATTGACCGCCTGATGGTGAATCGAGTTGACGATCGCATCGCGCCGGCCCGGAAACATATTGACCAGCGTGGAGCCGTCCGGGAAGTGAATCCCATGCCGATGCTGATCGTAGTTCTCGTTGACGTGCGCGTCGGCGGTCGGCACATCGGTGGCGATGTCCTGATACAAGGTCCCGCCGAACGCGACGTTGATCAGTTGACAGCCGCGGCATACACCCAACACGGGCTTACCCGACTCGATGAACTCGTGCAGCAGTTCCAGCTCGTACATGTCACGCACACGGTCGCCCGGCCATTCGTGGCTGGTCGCTTCCGCGTAGGACTGCGGCGAGACGTCCGCGCCGCCTTGCAGCAACAGGCCGTCGAGATGCTTGGCGTAGTCGCGCAGACGGATATTGCTCGGGTGCAGCATCCCCTGATGACCGACCGTCGGAATCATGAACACCAGCACGTCGCGCGACATCACCCAGTGCGCGATCGATTCCTCGAGGTACTGCAGCGTCTTGCCGCGCAGCCCCTTCGCCCCCGGCTCCGGGTGAAAGATGCGCGCCGACACGCCGATGCGCAGCGTGCGCTGCGTGATCCGCTGGCCGGCGCGATCGAACAACTGGCGCGCGCGCGCCGCGATGATGCGGCCGAACACAGTCCACGCCGAATCGTTCTGCTTCAGATAGCGCGGCGGCGACGGCGGCAATGCGTTGGGCGGCGGCGGATTGGACGCGCTGAAGTCGGGCGCGGCGCCGAAACCGGGCGGCGGCGAGCCGGCCGGGCGCGCGCTGGACGCCGCTGCCTGATCGGAAGCGGCGGCCTCTTCGGCCGAGGTGATCAGTTCGCCGTCGCCCGGTTCGCTGCTCGCGGGCGGCATGGGCGGCGTCACAGGACGCGTGCCGGCAGGCCGTGCGTCACGCTCGTGAGCCGCCGCTTCCTGCTTCGCGGTGGATGCCGCCGCCGAACTGCGTGCCTCGGCCGCGTCGCGTTGCCGCGCCGTTTGCGGATCGGTGGGCGTGACGGCCGATGCGCTTTCAGGGTTGTCGGTGGACGATCGAACAGCGGCTTCTTCGGTCGCCGGGGATGCAGTGGGAGCACCGCGAGCACGGGCTGGCGAATCTTCCGGCAACGCGGTGGAGCGCTGCGCGCCCATGCCCGCAGTTGACGCCCCGCCTGAAACCGTACCCGTCGAAGGACTCGCGCCCTTGCCCGCCGTCCCCGAAAAAACTTGCGGCGCCACCGCGTCCTTGATCGGGGACTGCGTGGAATCTTCATGCGAGGGAGGTAACGAGGCTACCGTTTCATTCGGCGCGACGTCGGATTTCGGCGCGCCCGGCGTGGCCGGCGACGCCGAGGGCGACGGTGGGCTGCCGGGCTTGCCCGCATTTTCAGGTTTGTTTTCGCTCATGACAGTCACACAGGCGCCTTGCACGCGAACGAATGAATATGCCCTGATTATCCGCCAGCGGGCGGAGCCCCGCAAACCCGCACACAATTGCTCACATTGTTACGGCGGGCGGCGCAAGTCCGTCTCACTCAGGGATCGGGCTGTTCGTCGAAAGTTTCGCGCAGCGCGATCTGCATCGCCGCGTGGATTTTCACGCACCAGCGCCACACGAGCGCAAGCAGCAGCGCGGCGCAGATCAGCACCGCGATGAGCAGCCCGGTCGGCGGCAAGATGCCGCCCGAGAGCGCCGCGACCAGCAAGAACACGCCGACCACCGAGACCACCGGCACAAGATCGGAGATCGCATAACGGATCGCGCTCGTGAAGCGCCCCGCTGTCGCCGGCTGCACGCTGACCTCGGCGAGCAGCAGCGCGAGCGACTTGGTCTTACGATAGACGGCCACCAGAAACGGCATCGACACCACCAGCGCAATGCTCCACAGCACCACGCGCTGCATGGGCTCGGCGTTCAGCCAGCGCGCGAGCAAGCTGCTCGTGTAAGGCGCGCTGTACGACACGATCAGAAAAATCGCGGCGACCAAAGCCAGGTTCACGGCGACCTGCAGAATGATTCGACGCGTCATGCTGAACAGCGTCGGTTCGCCGGTTCCGGTGCTCAGGCTGCGCACCCACTGGCCGTACATGCCGAACACGTTGGCGAACGTGCGCGGCATCGCGTGACCGAGGCGCCGGGTGAGCGGGTCCGCGGCCCGGATCAGGTAAGGCGTGAACAGCGTGGTCAACGCCGATACGGCGACCGCGATCGGATACAGAAACGCGCTCGTCACCTTCAGCGTCAAACCGAGCGACGCGATGATGAACGAGAACTCGCCGATCTGCGAAACGGTCATGCCGACCCGCATTGCCGTGCGTCCGTCCTTGCCGGCGAGAAAGGTGCCGAGCCCGCACGAGACGATCTTGCCGACGATCACCGCCACCGTGATCACCGCGATCGGCCATGCGTAGTCGACCAGCACGGCCGGGTTCAGCATCAAGCCGATCGTCACGAAGAAGATCGCCGAGAACGCGTCGCGCAGCGGCGCGATCAGATGCTCGATCCGATGCAGATGGCGCGACTCCGCCATGATCGCGCCGATCAGAAAAGCGCCGAGCGCGATACTGTAATCGAGCTTCACCACCAGCAGACAGAAGCCAAAGCAGAAGCCGAGCACCGAGACCAGCAGCATCTCGTCGCTTCTCGCGCGCGCCACATAGTTCAACGCGCGCGGCACGACCAGAATGCCGACCACCAGCGATACCGTCATGAAGAGCAGCAGCTTGCCGAGTGTGACCACCGCGACACCCGCGCTCAACTGGCCCGTCTGCGCAATGCCGGAAAGCAGCACGAGCATCGCGATGGCGAGAATGTCCTCGACGATCAAAATGCCGAACACGAGTTGCGCGAAGCTCTCGCGCTTCAGACCCAACTCGGAGAGCGCCTTGACGATGATCGTGGTCGACGAGATCGCCAGAATCGCGCCGAGGAACAGCGAATCCATCGGACTCCAGCCGAACGCGCTGCCGATCTCATAACCGAGCCACAGCATCAGCACGATTTCGGAGAGCGCCGCGACGATCGCCGTCGCGCCGACCTTGAAGAGCTTGCGCAGGCTGAATTCCAGCCCCAGCGAAAACATCAGGAACACCACGCCGAGTTCGCCCAAGGTCTGGATGGTCTGCTCGTCGTGGATCAGCTGGAACGGCGGCGTGTACGGCCCGATGATCACGCCCGCGGCGATGTAACCCAATACCACCGGCTGCTTCAGGCGATGGAACAGCACGGTGACGACGCCGGCGAGCGCCATCACGACCGCCAGATCCTGAATGAAGCCGATGCCATGGTGCATGGATGCGTCCCTTACAAAAAGTAATGTCTTAAAAAGTGCAGTGTAACAAACGCCCGCGCCGCGCCGAATCTCGAGAACCTGCGAAGGGCTTGGGATTGCCGCCGGTTTTCACATCTCGAAGGGCGACGAAGTAGGAATATTTTTGACGCGCTGGACGCATGTGAAATATCACAATAATATTTGCCGCATATTTTCTATGGAGTCGAGTGATGCGGCAGATGTCCTTCAATGTTGTAGAGCGTTCCGGCGACAGTCGCGCCGAGGTGGTGGAAGTGAATCGTCTGACCATCGCCGGTTGGGCCGGGCGCGACCAGGCCGCAATCGAGCATCACATCGCGGAGCTGGCCGAGCTCGGCGTGAAGCGGCCGTCCACCACGCCGTGCTTCTACCGCCTCGGCGCGGAACTGCTGACGCAGGCCGAACTCGTCGACGTGGTCGGCGTGAAGTCCAGCGGCGAAGCCGAATGTGTGCTGGTGCAATCGAAGACGGGCTTGCTCGTCACCGTCGGGTCGGACCACACCGACCGCGAAGTCGAAGCCTACGGCGTGACCGTCTCCAAGCAGGTGTGCCCGAAACCGGTCGCGCGCGACGCATGGCGTTTCGACGATGTCTCCGCTCACTGGGATCGACTGGAATTGCGCGCCTACGCCGTGACGAACGGCGAGCGGCGCGTCTATCAGCAAGGCAGCGTCGCCTCGCTGCTGCCCGCCGCCGGGTTGCTCGAGCGCGCGCCGCTCGCGCCCGGCGCCGCGATGTTCTGCGGCACGCTCGCCGTGCAAGGCGGCATCGTCGGCATGGCCGACGGCGACGCGCTCGAACTCGAATTGCACGACCCCGTCCTGAACCGCACGCTGCGCCACGCCTATCGCGTGCGGGCGCTCCCTATCGTCGAATGAGGCATCCATTCATGAATCCCCCTTCGCTATCCGCCACCGCCGACGCGTCTTCCGAGGCGTTGCTCGAAACCGCCGCCCTGCGCAAGATCACCTGGCGCATCATGCCGTTCCTGTTTCTCGTCTACGTGCTGTCGTATCTGGACCGCGTCAACATCGGTTACGCGAAGCTGCAGTTCACCGGCGACCTCGGCCTTTCCAACGCGGCGTACGGACTCGGCGCGGGGATCTTTTTCTTCGGCTATTTCGTGTTTGAAGTGCCGAGCAATCTGCTCCTGAAGAAGTTCGGCGCGCGCGCCACGATTGCACGCATCACGATGCTGTGGGGATTGCTGTCGTGTCTGATGATGTTCGTGCGTTCGGAAACGATGTTCTACGTGCTGCGCTTTTTTCTCGGCGTCGCCGAAGCCGGCCTGGTGCCGGGCGTGGTGCTCTATCTGACCTTCTGGTTTCCGTCCGACCGGCGCGCGCGAATGGTCGCCGTGTTCATGGCGGCGATTCCGGTGGCGGGTATCATCGGCGCGCCGTTGTCGGGCTTTCTGATGTCGGCGCTGCACGACGCGCACGGCTTGCGCGGCTGGCAGTGGATGTTCCTGATCGAAGGCATTCCGTCGATCCTTACCGGCTTCTGGGCGTTGGCCGTGCTGCGCAACACGCCCGCCGAAGCCACCTGGCTCACCGACGACGAAAAGCGTGTGATCCTGAGCCGCATCTCGCGTGAGAACAGCGCGGCGGCGGCGGCCGGCGCCGAGCACAGTCTCGCGGTTGCGTTGCGTTCAGGCCGCTTCTGGCTGCTCACGCTGATCTACTTTTGCCTCGTCACCGGCAACGCGGGCTTTTCGTTCTGGCTGCCGCAGATCGTCAAGGACCTCGGCGTGACGAACCTCGTCACCAATGGCTTCGTCACCGCGATTCCTTATCTCGCGGCGGGCATCGGCATGATCCTGATCGGCCGCTCGTCGGACGTCACAGGCGAACGGCGCTGGCACTATGCGGTGTGCTGCTTTATCGGCGCGGCGGGTTTGCTCGGCAGCGCCTCGGTGACGAACTCGATTCCGCTCGCCGTGACCGGCTTGTCGATCGCGTATATCGGCATTCTCGCGGGCTTCGGCATCTTCTGGTCGATGTCCACCACGTTCCTCCAAGGCACGGCGGCCGTGGCCGGCATCGCCGTGATCAACTCGATCGCGAACCTCGCCGGTTATGTGAGCCCGTACGTGCTCGGCATCGTCAAGGACGCGACGCACAGCGTGACGTTCGGCCTGGTGCTGATCGCGGGCGCGCTGATCGTCGGCGGACTCGTCACGCTGATGATGCCGCGCGTCAAGGTGCAGCACGCCGCGGGGGTCGCGCCGAGCGGCGCCTGAGTTGCCGCGATGCGCATGATCCGTGTGATGCCCGTGATGCGCCGACGGCGCGCGACACCGGTCGGTCAGCCCGACCCGCGCCGTCCACGCCGTCCACGCAAAACCTTGCTCTACAATGCGGACGACACCGCCCGCTCTCTTTTCAGATGACGCTCTTGCAGACTGCCCGCCCTTCCCGGCCCACCCGCGCGACCGCCGCCGCGAGCCTCGCCGAGCAGGCGTATGCGTTCGTCAAGCGCGAGATCATCACGATGCGCCTGCGGCCGAGCGAGGTGCTCAACGAAGCCGAGTTGATGGCGCTGACCGGCATCGGCAGAACGCCGGTGCACCAGGCGTTGCACCGGCTCGTGCACGAAGGCATGCTGACCATCATGCCGCGAAAGGGCATCATGGTCCGTCCGGTGTCGCTCGACGACGTGCTCGCGATCATCGACGTGCGGCTCGTCAACGAAAGCTACTGCGTGGAGCTGGCCGCGCGCCACGCGCAGCAGCACGATTACGATGCGATGCAGGCGCTGCTGGACCGCTCGGCCGTGTGCGTCGCGGCGCACGATATCGAAGGCATGATGGATATCGACCGCGAGTTCCATCTGGCGATCTCGGCCGCGTCGCGCAACCCGGTGCTGGCCGACATCCTGCGCGGGCTGCATGAACGGTCGCTGCGCTTCTGGTTCATCTCGCTGTCCGAGCCGCATCATCTGGAAGACGTGCACGAAGAACATCTCGAACTGTTTCGCCTGCTGCGCGAACGCGATGCCGAAGGCGCCCGTCAATCGGTGCAAAAGCATATCGAAGCGTTTCGCGCGACGCTCTTCAATCGCATCTAAACGAACCTGAACGAAACCTGACCGGCTTCACGCGGTTCAACCGGATCCTACCGACACCATGGCTACTGAATTCACGCCCTTCCCGCCGCTTGCCCAGCTTGCCGCCGACCTCGCCGCCGGGCGCACCACGAGCCGCGCGCTCGTCGAAACCGCGCTCGGGCGGATCGCCGATCCGGCGGGCCAGGGCGCGGTCGCCTTCATGCACGTCGACGCCGACAGCGCCCGCGCCGCCGCCGACGCGCACGACCGCCTGCGCGCCGCCGGCACGGTGCTCTCGCCGCTCGCCGGGATTCCGGTGTCGGTGAAGGACCTGTTCGATATCGAAGGCCAGCCGACCCGCGCCGGCTCCGTCGTGCTCGCCGACGCGCCCGCCGCCAAGGCGGACGCCGTCACGGTCGCGCGTTTGAAGCGCGCGGGCGCGGTGATCGTCGGGCGCACCAACATGAGCGAGTTCGCGTTTTCCGGACTCGGCTTGAATCCACACTACGGGCATCCGCTGTCGCCGTACCGGCGCGGCGTGAAGGGCGACGAGCGGATTTCCGGCGGCTCCTCGTCGGGCGCGGCGGCGTCAGTCGCGGACGGCATGGCGGCGGTCGCGCTCGGCACCGACACCGGCGGCTCGATCCGCATCCCGGCGGCGCTCTGCGGCCTGACCGGCTTCAAGCCGACCGCCGACCGCATCCCGAAACAAGGCGGCGTACCGCTTTCGCCGACGCTCGATTCGTTCGGCCCGATCGGCGTCTCGGTGGCATGCTGCGCGCTGGTCGACCGGATGCTGGCCGGCCTCGAGCCGCGCATTCCGGCCGCCCGTCCGCTTGAAGGCGTGCGCCTCGGCGTGCTCACCCATTACGTCACCGACGGCGTCGAGCCGGCGGTTGCCGCGGCAATCGACACGGCGCTCAAGCATCTGGAAGCGGCCGGCGCCATCGTCAGCGAAGTGCGTTTCGCGCCGCTCGACCGTTTGCCCGCGATCAACCGCTTCGGCTTTGCGCCGATCGAAGCGTATGCGTGGCATCGTCCGCTGCTGGAAAAACACCGCGAGCAGTACGACCCGCGCGTGCTGGTGCGCATTCTCAAAGGCCAGCCGGCGAGCGCCGCCGACTATCTGGACCTCCTCGCGGAACGCCAGGCGATGCTCGACGAAGCCGCCCGCACGCTGTGGCAGCGTTTCGACGCGGTGGTCGCGCCGACCGTGCCCGTGGTGGCGCCGCGCGTGGCCGACCTGGTCGACGACGACGAAGCCTTTGGCCGCGTCAACGCGCTGATCCTGCGCAATCCGGGCGTGTTCAACTTCCTCGACGCCTGCGCGCTATCGCTGCCCTGCCATCTGCGCGGCGACGCGCCGGTCGGCCTGATGCTCGCGGGCGCGCCGCACGCCGACGAGGCCTTGCTGGCGATCGGCCGCGGCGCCGAAGCGGTGCTCAACGCAATTCGCTGAGCGGCGTCATGGCTCGGTAGCGTAATCAGCGTCAGGGCGGAGGTTCGCGCTAGAATCGCGGGCACCCGCCCCTTACGTTTCGAGACAGCCACACGATCCATGAATAACGACAAAGCGATGCTGCGCCGCGAGCGCTCCCTGCTGGTTCTGCTTGGCCTGATCTGCGTCGCCCTGGTGGCCGGCGCCCTCTACCTACAGTATTTCAGGCACGAAGACCCGTGTCCGCTGTGCATCATCCAGCGGTACTTCTTCCTGCTGATCGCGATTTTCGCGTTCCTCGGCGCGCGCTTTAACAGCTGGCGCGGCGTGCGTTTGCTGGAAGTGCTGGCGGCTTTGTCGGCGCTGGCCGGCATCGTGACCGCCGTGCGGCACGTGTATGTTCAGGCGAATCCCGGCTTCAGCTGCGGTTTCGACGCGCTGCAGCCGCTGGTCGACGGCTTGCCGCCCGCGCATTGGCTGCCGGGCGTGTTCAAGGTCGCCGGGCTGTGCGAAACGCCGTATCCGCCGATTCTGGGTCTTTCACTGCCGCAGTGGTCGCTGGTCGCGTTCGTGGTGGCTTTCATACCGCTCGCGCTGAGCCTGTACCGCAATCGCCGCCGGATCGCCTGAGCGGGTTTGCCGCGTTGCAATAACGCCGGACTGCGTGCCGCCGTGGGCGGTGGCCGAAGTCCGGCGTTTTTTCGTCTCCAATTTCCTGCTGCGTCCCGCCCTGTCTGGCATTGCGGTATCCGCCCCAGGTTCGCGCACCCTTGCCCAATCTCCCGCAACTTCGCAGCCTGACGCGAATCGTACTGAACACATGACCGCTTCCGAATAAGCTTCATGCGAGATGAGAAATATTTTTGGGACAAGGTAATGCTATCTTCGGACATGGATGGCGATCTACGTGCGCGAGGCCGGCTTTGGCGCGACCCCATGCGTAACGCGCGCCCGGTCCGCACTGTCTTTCGGATTCGCCATGACAACGCAAACCATCCGCTTTTATCACCAGGGGTCCGTCCGTGAGGTCGCGGGCGTGCCCGCATCGCGCACCGTGCTCCAGCATCTGCGCGAGGATCTGCATTGCACCGGCACCAAGGAAGGCTGCGCGGAAGGCGACTGCGGCGCCTGCACGGTCGTCATCGGCGAGCTGGACGCAGAAGGCGGCCTCGCGCTGAAAGCGGTCAACGCCTGCATCCAGTTCCTCCCGACGCTCGACGGCAAAGCCCTCTTCACCGTCGAAGACCTGCGCGCCGCCGACGGCGCGCTGCATCCCGTGCAACAGGCCATGGTCGATTGCCACGGTTCGCAATGCGGCTTTTGCACGCCCGGTTTCGTGATGTCGATGTGGGCGCTCTACGAGAATCAGCCGGCCGCCGCGGGCCTGCCCACGCGCGATGAAATCAACACCGCGCTGTCGGGCAATCTGTGCCGCTGCACCGGCTACCGGCCGATCGTCGACGCGTCGCAGAAAATGTTCGACTACTCGCAGTACCCGCGCGTGACGCTGGACCGCAAGGCCGTCGCCGACACGCTGCGCGAACTGCAACGCCGCGACACCTTCGAATATCGCGCACCCGACGCACGCGGCGCCACGTTCGGCTCACCCACCTTCCACGCGCCGGTCGCGCTCGATGCGTTCGCCAAATTGCGCGCCGCGCATCCGCAAGCGCGGCTGCTCGCCGGCAGCACCGACGTCGGCCTGTGGGTCACCAAGCAGTTCCGCGATCTCGGCGACATTCTGTACATCGGCAACGTCGCCGAATTGAAGACGATCGAGCGCGATGCGCAGACGCTGACGATCGGCGCCGCCGTCACGCTCGAAGACGCCTATGCGGCGCTTGCCGTCGATTACCCCGAGCTGGCCGAACTGTGGACGCGCTTTGCATCGCTGCCGATCCGCAATGCCGGCACGCTCGGCGGCAACGTCGCGAACGGTTCGCCGATCGGCGATTCCATGCCGGCGCTGCTCGCGCTCGGCGCCGAAGTCGTGCTGCGCCACGGCGCGAAAACGCGCACGCTGCCGCTCGATGCGTTTTACGTCGGCTACCAGAAGACCGCGCTGGCGGCCGGCGAATTCGTCGCGGCGCTGCGCGTGCCGCGGCCGGCGGGCAATCTGCGCTTTCGCACGTACAAGGTCTCAAAGCGCTACGATCAGGACATCTCCGCGGTATGCGCGGCGTTCGCGCTGCGCATCGGCGAAAACGGCGTCATCAGCGAGGCTCGCATCGCCTTCGGCGGCATGGCGGCCACACCGAAGCGCGCCGCGCAAACCGAAGCCGCGCTGAACGGCGCGACATGGAACGAAAGCACCGCGCGGCAAGCGATGAACGCACTCGTCGCCGATTACCAGCCGCTCACCGACATGCGCGCCTCGAGCGCCTATCGTCTGAAGGTGGCGCGCAACGTGCTGTGGCGCTTCCACCTGGAAACGCGCGATGACGCGCCGCTCGCCCTCTTCGACGTGAATGCGTTCGCGTTCGAAACCGGCGCGCCGGACGCGGCCGTTGCGAAGGAGCCGTCGTGATGAACCGGACCGATGCTTTTGTCGAACATGCCGCGAAGCATGAAGGAAACCGCGCTGCGTCTCACGACACCGAGACCGCGATCGGCGTCTCGCTGCCGCATGAATCGGCCGCGCTGCACGTGAGCGGCGAGGCCACTTACACCGACGACGTCCCCGAACTGCAAGGCACGCTGCACGCGGCGCTTGGACTCTCGCGGCATGCGCACGCGCGCATCGTGTCGCTCGATCTGGACGCGGTCAGAAAAGCGCCGGGCGTGATCGCGGTGCTGACCGCCGAGGACATCCCCGGCGAAAACAATTGCGGCCCCGTGCTGCACGACGATCCGATTCTCGCCGCCGATGAAGTGCTGTATCTCGGCCAGCCCGTATTTGCCGTGATCGCCGAAAGCCATGACCTCGCACGCCGTGCCGCGGCGCTCGCGAAAAGCGACGACGTGATCCGCTACGAACCGCTCGAACCCATTCTCACGCCCGCCGAAGCCAAGGCGGCGAAACAGTTCGTGCTGCCGCCGCTGCATCTGAAGCGCGGCGATCCCGACGCGAAAATCGCCGCCGCGCCTAACAAGATCAGCGGCACATTCGAGGTCGGCGGCCAGGAACAGTTTTACCTCGAAGGCCAGATCGCCTACGCGGTGCCGAAGGAAATGGACGGCATGCTCGTCTACAGCTCGACGCAGCATCCGAGTGAAATGCAGCAGGTGGTCGCGCATATGCTCGGCTGGCCCGCGCATAACGTGGTGTGCGAATGCCGGCGCATGGGCGGCGGCTTCGGCGGCAAGGAATCGCAATCGGCGCTGTTCGCGTGCGTGGCGTCGCTCGCGGCGAAACTGCTGCGCCGCCCGGTCAAACTGCGCGCCGATCGCGACGACGATTTCATGATCACCGGCAAGCGGCACGACGCGATCTACGAGTACGAAGCGGGCTTCGACGAGAGCGGGCGCATTCTCGGCGCGCGCGTCGAAATCGCGTTGAGAGCCGGCTATTCCGCGGACCTCTCGGGCGCGGTCGCCACG
>DASPZL010000262.1:0-4849 GCA_035636295.1 Paraburkholderia sp. | reverse complement strand
GCGGTTTTTCAAGCAAACCAAAGGCAAGCCGATCCTGTCCGTCGCGGTCGAGCCAGCCGCCAGCCCGATCCTCACGCAAACGCGGGCGGGTGAGCCGCTCAAGCCGGCGCCGCACAAGATTCAGGGTATTGGCGCGGGCTTCGTTCCCGACGTGCTGGATCTCTCTCTCGTCGATGACATCGAGCAGGTCACCAATGAAGAGTCGATCCTCTACGCGCAACGTCTTGCCAGAGAAGAGGGCATACTTTCGGGGATTTCGTCGGGCGCAGCCGTCGCCGTGGCCGTGCGGCTTGCAAAGCGTCCGGAAAATGCGGGCAAGACGATTGTCGTCATTCTGCCCGACTCAGGCGAACGCTATCTGAGCACCGTGCTGTACGAAGGTCTTTTCGACGCCCAGGGAATCGGTTCGTAACCGGCACACTTTCGCAGGAGAGGGGAATGGCGACCTATGCGATAGAAAGACAGGCGTTGCAGCAGGTCGCCAATGTCCTCGCGGGACGATTCGATCGGGACGCGCATATCGCCGGACATGAATCGAACGAAAGGGCGTTCGTTGGACTCACGGTCAGCAACCCGCGCGGACCCGATACGCCCGCTATCCTGCTTCGTTTCCAGCACGATGTGCTCGATCGATACGACGGACTGACGGAGGCCGCGCAGGCCGAGTTCAGCGCCCGGTGCAATGCAAAGCTGGTCGGTGCATTGCTCACCTACGAACGTATTCGCGCCGCGGGTGAACTCGGATCTCCGCAAGTCTACGTAATCGAATTCGGCGAAGAACTGCTTTGATTCGTTTCCAAACGCGGTCTGCCAATACTCGCTAAACGTGGCGAACCGGGCGAGCGTGTGACGGCGATAGCCACCACACCTTTTGGCACTGCGTCGCGTCGATACGAGCCACGGTCAGTTGCTTATCAGAAATCAGGCATACGAAGCGTTGGTGCTTGCACTATCGTGTCAGGCAGGCCCACCTGATTTCGAGGAGTAACCTGATGTCGACCCTTGCTTCCGAAGCGAAAGCCTTCTCGCTCGATCGCGCAGCCCCGAGCAACCACGATTCAGCGCACGAGCCCATTTCCCGCTTCGGCATTCCCGACGAAAGCAGCTTGCCACCGCACGTCGCCGACATTTATGCGAAGTTTCGCCGGCAATACGGCTTCGTGCCTAACTGGCTCGCCGCATTGTCGGTCAGCCCTGACACGGCTTATCGGCTGGTCGTGTTCTATGAGCACCTGTTCGATCCGCAGCGCAGCCATCTGACGGCGGCGGAACGCGAACTGATCGCCGTCGTGACGTCGGCTGCTAACCAGTGCAGTTATTGCGTGTTCAATCACACGCAGGCGCTCGCCGCGGCACTCGGCGACACCGTGCGTGCGCAGCGCATCGCGCAAGGCTTTCATCACGTACGCCTGACGGCCAGAGAAAGCGCGCTAGCCGAGCTGGCCGAACGTCTCACGCGCGAACCGACCACGATCGACGAAGCCGAACTCCAGCGCCTGAGGCAAGCGGGCTTCACCCGCGAGGCCGTAACGGAGGCTCTCGAAATCTCCGCTTTTTTCAGCTATGCAAACCGCCTGACGATCGCGCTCAACGTGGTCCCCGACGATCAGTTCTTCGCGGGCCGCGATCTGCACTGAACGCCTTGTCGATCCGCGTTTGCGCGGCACGCCTGAAGTCCAGTTCGTCATCTATCTTCCGCAACGAACGACACCATACGACTGAGCCAATTCACCATGAGTACAACACTGGAACATGCAGAAGTGGTTCCGAAGGATACCGTAACGCGTTTCGCGCTCGCGCCATCCGGGCATTCCGACCAGCCTTTGCTGTCGGACGAACTGCTCGAACGGATCGGCGCACGCGCAGCAGGCTATGACCGCGACAACCGCTTTTTCGACGAAGACCTCGACGAACTGAAGCAGGCGGGTTTTCTGCGCGCGACCGTGCCGCTCGAACTCGGCGGTTTGGGATACACGCTGCCGGAACTGCTGCGTGAGCAGGTGCGGCTCTCATATCGCGCCCCGGCGACGGCGCTCGCGCTGAACATGCATCTGTACTGGGCAGGCGCAGCGCTGCACCTATGGCGGCGTGGCGATCGCTCCGCCGAGTGGATTCTGCGCGAGATTGCGGCAGGCAAGGTGTTTGCGGCCGGACATGGCGAGCCGGGCAACGATCTCGGTCTGGCGGATTCGTTCGTGAAGGCGACGCCGCTCGCGGACGGCGGCTACCGGTTCGATGGCCACAAGGTGCTGACGTCGCTGGCACCTGTGTGGGACTGGCTTGGCGTGCACGGGCGCGACGACAGCGATCCGTCGAACCCGAAGATCGTGCATGCGTTCATCTCGCGTGACAGCAGCGGGCATCGCACGGAGCAGACGTGGGATGCGCTCGGCTTGCGCGCCACGCGCAGCGACGACACCTGGCTCGACGGCGCAATCGCTTCGAAGGAGCACGTCACTCGCGTGCTGCCAGCAGGCGATCCCGACGATCCGTTCGTGGACGGCATTCTTGGCGCCGTGCTGCCGGGCCTCGGCGCGGTGTATTACGGCATCGCCAGACGGGCTTTCGATCTGGCGCTCGCATCGGCCACCACGCGCAGCTCGCAGGCGCTGGCTGGCCGCACCTATGCATTCAAGCCGCTGACGCAGTGGAGCGTCGCCGAGGCCGCGATCGAACTGGAGAGCATCGAGGCGCTGCTCGAACGCACGGCAGAGCACTGGTGGCGAGGCTATGCCGCTGGCGAGCCATGGCTCGCGAAGCTGCTATCGGCCAAGCAGCATGCCGTCGATGGCGCGTTGCGCGTCGTGAATCTCTCGCTGCAGATCGCAGGGGCGGGGTCGCTGGCACGACGTAACGAACTGGAGCGGCTGTATCGCGACGTACGCGCGGGCGCGTTCCATCCGCCTAACGCCGATGCATCGCACGAGGTCATTGGGCAGTCGTGGCTGGGTGTGCTCGGAAAGGTGGGTGCGCCGGCTTGATGTGATGTGAGCTTGCCCGATCATCGGGCGGGCAAGCTCACATCGTTGCGCGCAATTGGGGTGCAGGTAAATTCTCTAACGGCTTTACGCGCGCAGCCAGACATCGGCGAGTGAGCCGTTCAGTCCCGATGCTGTCGTCGTGTGATCCTGCACACGTCTGTTGGCGATCGTGACCTGCTTCAGTGAAACCAGATTGATGTCAGGCAGTTCGTCCTCGACGATATGCTGAAACTGCGTGAACAACGCACGCCGCTTCGCCGCATCCGGTTCGACGGCTGCCGCTTCGAGCAGCCGGTCGACTTCAGCGTTGGTGTAATGAGAGCCATTGGAAAACGGCACGCCGCGCTTGAAGTTTTGTGACCAGTACAGCCGTTGCACGCCTGCGGTGGGATCGAAGAAATTACCCATCGAATTGTTCGTGAACTCGAAATCGCGTTCCGTGTACACCCGCCGGATATAGGTCGGAAAGTCTTGCGCGCGGATGGTCACGTCGATGCCGACACGGGCGAGCGCGGGCTTCAGATAGTCGGCAACCCGCTTGAAGCCATCGCCATACGGCAGGAAATCGTGCACGAGCGCAAAGCGTTTGCCGTCTGCGCGACGCGGATAACCGGCTGCATCTAGTAATGCCTCGGCCTTCTTCGGATCGTACGGATAGGGTGACGGACGCGGATCGTGAAAGGGCGAGCCTGGCGCGATAGGTGTAGGCGAGTCATCCGCATAGCCGTACCAGATCGTATTGCGGATGACCTTGCGGTCGAGTGCGTGGGCAATCGCCTGGCGTACAGGCAGCTTGCCCAGGATCGGATGATCGAGATTGAATTCGATGCGCGTCTGCATGATCGAATATTCGTAGCCGCGCGTGTCGAGTGTCAGCGTGGGGTTGTCACGCAGGCGCGTGAGATCGGACAGCGGCACCGGGCTTTCGCCGCCCAGATCGACAGCGCCCGATTCGAACGCGGCCGCGCGTGCCGCCGGGTCGGGGATGAACTTGACAATGAGCGTGTCGATGTACGGCTTTCCGCCGTCCCAGTAGTCCGGATTGCGTTCGTAAATCATATGCGAGCCACGCACCCACTCCTTGAAACGATACGGGCCCGTGCCGACGGGCGCATTGTTGTTCGGATGAGCGGCGATCTTCGGCGCGGGCGTGTCGCGATACAGGTGCGCAGGCACGATGGGCGACTCGGCGGCATCGAAGGCCTGCAGCAGATAGGGCGACGGTTTCGACAGAATCACGATTGCAGTAGCGTCGTCCGGTGTGCGCACTTCCGTCACATTGGCGAAAGTGCTGCGTCCGCGCGGATGCACCTCTTTCAGCAAACCAATCGAGAAGGCCACATCCGCCGAAGTGAAAGGTCGTCCGTCATGCCATTTCACGCCACGCCGCAATGTGAAACGGTATTGCAGGCCTGTCCGCGCCGACTGAATTTTGAGCCGCCGCGCCGATCGAGCTTTGAGCCGGGGTGGAGACCGGCCTGAAGAAGGACCGGTTGTGGATAAGTGTATGGGTTTCCGGAGTGGTTGTCCTCCTTCGTGTGAGGCCTCATTGCGCAGTGGAAGCTGCGAAGGGCGTAGCCCGTAGCGGCTTCCACTGCGCGGCAAGCGACGATCAGGCCGATTCGTTCTCGCTCGCACCGTCGGCTCTGCGCGCTGCTTCGCGCGAGCGGATACGCTTCTTTGCACTGGCGCTGCTATGGCGGAAACGGTAGCTTTCGTTGCCGGTTTCCACGATGTGGCAGTGATGCGTCAGCCGGTCCAGCAATGCCGTGGTCATCTTCGCGTCGCCGAACACACTGGACCATTCGGCGAAGTCCAGATTCGTTGTCACCGCAACGCTTGTATGCTCGTACAGGCGACTCAGCAGG
>DASPZL010000261.1:0-22396 GCA_035636295.1 Paraburkholderia sp. | reverse complement strand
AAATCGTCGGCCGGTACGTACACCGCCTCGATCGCGGTGACCGACACGTCGCCGACCGAGACGATGCGCTCCTGCAACGCCGCCACCTCGCTCGCGAGCGTGGGCTGATAGCCGACTCTCGACGGCATGCGCCCGAGCAGTCCGGACACTTCCGCGCCCGCCTGCACGAAGCGAAACACGTTGTCCATCAGCAATAGAACGTTCTGCTGGCGTTCGTCGCGGAAATACTCGGCGATCGTCAACGCGGTCAACGGCACGCGCCAGCGCGCGCCAGGAGGCTCATTCATCTGCCCATAGACCAGCACGGTGCGCGCGAGCACACCGGACGTGCGCATGTCGAGCAGCATTTCGTGCCCTTCGCGGGAACGCTCCCCGACGCCGGCGAACACCGAGATGCCCTGATAGCGTTCGACCATCGCATGGATCAGTTCCATCACCAGTACGGTCTTGCCGACGCCCGCGCCACCGAACATCGCCGCCTTGCCGCCCTGGGCGAGCGGCGTCAGCAGATCAATCACCTTGATGCCGGTGGAAAACAGCGTCGTGGCGCCTTTCTGTGCCGCGAGCGGCGGCGCGATACGATGAATTGGACGGCGCTCGATATCCGCGCTGAGTGCCTCGCCATCGTCACGTGCCGCGCCGCTCACGTCGAGCAGCCGACCCAGCACGGCCTCGCCGACCGGTGCCTGGATCGGGTCGCCACAGGGATGCACCCGCGCCCCGCGCCGCAAACCTGCCGTCGATTGCAATGCAAGCGCACGCACGGTCGTCTCGCTCAGATGGGCCTGCACTTCGGCGAGCACCGGCGCGAGATCGTCTGACAGAATGAGGAGCGCGTCGTCGACCGGCGGCAGCGTGCGATCCGCAAACGTCACGTCGACCACCGCGCCGCGCACGGCGACCACGCACCCATCGCTCGTGGTCGACGCGTCTGTCGGGGACGGTGTTGCCAGCTGGATCGACATGTCAGGGCCTGGATAAGTCGCTTTCGAATGGTTGCAAGATACCGCCGCGAACACTCGACGGACTGACTTCGATCAAACGTATCGCAGACGACACTTGATCGCCCATGAACGGGCGATCGGCTTTTTCGCCGCCCCTCACGACGAGGCGCCGATGAACGGCCGGAAGTTCATTTCGACCGCCCGAATCTGCTCGGCGCACCTCCGGTACAGCCAGCCCGGATTGCCATCGGCGCGGTACATGCCCCGGCACATGCCTTTCAGCCTGATCGTCGAGGCGCCGCTGTCGTCGGTTGTCCTCGTCGCCCAGAGATAGAGCACGCCGAACATATGCGGCTCGGCCGTTTCGATCGCCGTTTCGTCTGCGCGGCGGATCGGCGTTATCGAGTGCTGTGCGACGTACGTCTTCGTCAGGCTCCAGAACCGGTCGCAGTCCACGCGCGCGGAACAGTCGACCGAGGCGTCGTCGCGCGCCTGTTCGAGTTCGAGCTCGGTGTTACGACGCGCCGCCACGCGCGCTTCACTCCCGCAGCCCGCCAGCACCGCAACGGCAAGCACCAGAAACAGCCAGTTCTTCATGTCCGCTTGCTCCTTCCTCTACGAATCGAATCAGTACATCCACTCGAGTTCCCTGGCTCGGGCGATGTGCCGTTTGAGCAAACTGACGAAACCGGCCAACGCGGCGCCTGCGTCTCGCCGCGCTTCACGAGCCGTGACTGCGCATTCCGCGACCGCCGGTTTTCCAGCGAGCTCGCGCATTTGCCTCATCGCGGCAGGGCTGCCTTGTCCGCCGAAACTGCAGAAGAACGCGACGTGCCGAAGCCGCGCGCGGTTCTCGATCAGGTACGAGCGAACCGGCGCCGACACGGAACTGGCCCAGACGGGCGTGCCGATGACGACGAGATCGTATGCAGCGATGTCGAGTCCGGCCGGAACGATTTCGGCGGGACGTTTTTTGAGCGCGTCGACCAGCGAGCGCAAGTAGCCGAGGGCCCCGCTGCGATGACTGCGGTCGCAAATCTCTTCGAGATCGGCAGCCAGCATTTTTGCGATCTCGGATGCGAGCACTCGCGTGGTGCCCGTGCGGGAGAAATAGACGACAAGAACTTTCGCTTCGGACATTTTCGACCTCCCCACCCGTACCGCTCTGGAACTCACATGCGGGATTCGCTATGCATACCACGAGCATAGGTGCGTGCGAGTTGTTTCTTCTGATCCAGGTCAAACCAGCGGCTTGCGTGCCGCAATCTGCGCCGGCTCGGGCAGCATCGCGAAATAAGCTTCAGTTGCGCTGCGAGGTTCCCACTCACCTGGAATCCGTCGAGTTGCCCGCATCGGCAGGCTATGCAAGCACTCATCCCTGCGCGGCAACGGAAATGCCCGCTGTTAAAACACCTGATCCAGATCAATTGGCCAGCCGTTCTGAAGTGACTTAATCAACGCATCTTGAAAAACAACGAGGGCGTGTCATGAAGAACCTAGCGGACTCATTGTCGGGGCCGTCGGCACCCGGACCGGCCGCCGAGACGAAGGCCCCGGCGGCGAAACCCTTGCGGCTCGGCTTGCTAACAGCGCTTGTGATCGGTTCGATGATCGGCAGCGGCGTATTTTCGCTGCCGCAGAACATGGCGTCGGGCGCCGGCGCCGCCGCGGTGCTGATTGGCTGGTTGATCACCGGTGTGGGCATGTTGATGCTCGCTTTCGTCTATCAGACCCTGACGACGCGAAAACCCGATCTCGACAACGGCATCTACGCTTACGCCCGCGCAAGTGCTGGCGAGTTCGTCGGCTTCAACTCGGCATGGGGTTACTGGGTCAGCGCGTGGATCGGCAATGTCGGCTATCTCGTCATCGTATTCGGCACCCTCGGCTATTTCTTTCCGGTGTTCGGCGACGGCAACACACGCGCTGCGATCCTGGGCGCGTCGATCGTGCTGTGGATCATGCATGCGGTGATTCTGCGCGGGGTGCGCAGCGCGGCGGTGCTGAACGCGGTCACCACGGTGGCCAAAGTCATCCCTCTGCTGCTGTTCATTCTGCTTGCGCTGATGGCATTCCGAAGTCATATCTTCACGCAGGACTTCTGGGGCAACCCGAAGCTCGGCAGCGTGTTCACGCAGGTCAAAAGCACAATGCTGATCACCGTATGGGTGTTCATCGGCATCGAGGGCGCGAATGTGTTCTCGGCCCGTGCACAGCGCCGCGAGGATATCGGGCGCGCGACGCTGCTCGGTTTCACGGTCGTGCTGCTGTTGCTGATGGCCGTATCGCTGCTGTCGCTCGGCATCGTTCCGCAGGGCGATCTGGCCGCGATGAAGAATCCATCGATGGCAGGCGTGCTCGACAAGGCGGTCGGCACCTGGGGCGCGGTGCTCATCAGCATCGGGCTGCTGGTGTCGGTGGGCGGCGCGCTGCTCGCCTGGACGCTGCTGGCGGCGGAAACCCTGTTCACGCCGGCAAGCGGCGGCGTCATGCCGAAGTTTCTGGCGCGCGAGAACCGCCACGGCGTACCGGCCAACGCACTGTGGGTGACCAATGGACTCGTGCAGTTGTTCCTGATCATCACGCTGGTGTCGAACGCGACTTATCAGGCGTTGATCTCGCTCGCGACCTCGATGATCCTGATTCCTTATCTTTTCTCGGCTGTGTACGCGACCCGCATTGCCATGCGCGGCGAGGGCTACGCCGTGACCGACAACGTCCGTGGCCGCGACATGCTGATCGGTGCGGCCGCGAGCATCTATTGCTGCTGGCTGCTGTATGCAGCCGGCCCGAAATACCTGCTGCTCTCCGCTCTGCTCTACGCGCCTGGCGTGCTGCTGTACGGCTGGGCGAAACGCGAACGGGGCGCACGTCTTTTCAAGCCCTTCGAAGCCGTCATTCTGGCCGTTCTGGTCGTACTCGCCGCAACCGCCGCCTGGCTGCTGTCGAGCGGCGCGCTAGGCCTGTAAGCCGACAATCATAAGGAGAACCTCAATGGCACTCGGCGTCTTTTCCGAAGTCGGCACATTGCGCAAGGTAATAGTCTGCCGGCCCGGGCTCGCCCAGGCGCGCCTGACCCCGGCCAATTGCCGCGAACTGCTGTTCGACGACGTATTGTGGGTCTCCCAGGCCAGGACCGACCACTACGCGTTCGTCAGTGCGATGCAAGACCACGGCATTGAAGTGCTCGATATGCATGACCTGCTCGCGGACATTCTGCAAGGCCGGGAAGCACGCGACTGGGTGCTCGAACGCAAGCTGTCAACAGGCACCGTCGATCTGGAATTATCCGCGCAACTGCTGCCGTGGCTCGACGAGATGAAAGCCGACGAACTCGCCACCCGGCTGATCGGCGGGATCGTGCGGGCCGAACTGCCGTTCGGGCCCGCCGGCCTGCTGTCGCAATGTACGGAACCTGCCGGGTTTCTCCTTCCGCCATTGCCCAATACGCTGTTTACCCGCGACAACAGTTGCTGGATCAACGACGGCGCCGTATTGGGCTCGATGTACTGGCCGGCGCGCCGCCAGGAAACGCTGCTGAGCGCGGCAATCTACCGGTTTCATCCGCTGTTCAGCGGCGGCACGCGCATCTGGTGGGGCGGCCCTGACGTCGATCACGGCGGCGCTACGCTGGAAGGGGGCGACGTCATGCCTTTATCGCGCGACGTCGTACTGATCGGCATGGGTGAGCGCACGTCGCCACAGGGCGTCGCGCAACTCGCGCGTGCCCTCTTCGCTCGCGAATCGGTGAAACATGTGATCGCCGCACAGTTGCCGCGTTCGCGCGGCGCCATGCATCTCGATACGGTGTTCACCTTCTGCGACCGTGATCTGGTCACGATCTTTCCGGAAGTTGTCGACGGCATCCGCTGCACCAGCCTGCGTCCGTCACAGGAGCCAGGCAAGCTCGATGTCCGGCCCGAGACCGCACCGTTTCTCGATGTCGTCGCCGAGGCGCTAGGTCTTAAAGAACTTCGCACCGTTGCCACCGGCGGCGATACATGGGAGGCCGAGCGGGAACAGTGGGACGACGGCAACAACGTGATCGCGCTCGCGCCAGGCATCGTGATCGCCTACAACCGCAACGTCTACACGAACACGCTGCTGCGTAAGGCGGGCGTCGAAGTCATCACGATCCCGAGCGGGGAACTGGGGCGCGGGCGCGGCGGCGGACATTGCATGACCTGCCCGATCGAGCGCGATCCCGTCTGACGCCACTCCCGCCTCCCCATTTCAAGGAACCGCACGCTATGGCATTCAACCTGCGCAATCGCAGCCTGCTGAACATGCAGGACTTCACCCCACGCGACATCCGTTTTCTCCTCGACCTCGCCGCCGAACTGAAGCGCGCGAAGTACGCCGGCAACGAAGTCGCGCGGCTCAACGGCAAGAATATCGCGCTGATTTTCGAAAAGACCTCGACGCGCACGCGCTGCGCGTTCGAGGTTGCCGTGCACGACCAGGGCGGCCATGTCACCTATATCGACTCGGCGAGCTCGCAACTCGGCCGCAAGGAATCGCTCAAAGACACGGCGCGCGTGCTCGGGCGGCTATATGACGGGATTGAATATCGCGGCTTTCACCAGAGTGTGGTGGAAGATCTCGCGACGTTTTCGCATGTGCCCGTGTGGAACGGTCTGACCGACGAATTCCATCCGACCCAGGTGCTCGCGGACCTGCTGACGATGCAGGAATTCGGTGAAAAGCCGCTGCACGAACTGTCGTTCTGCTACCTCGGCGACGCCCGCTTCAACATGGGCAATTCGCTTCTGATCGGTGGCGTGCAGATGGGCATGGACGTGCGTATTGCCGCGCCGCGCGAACTGTGGCCCCACGACGAACTCGTGGGACAGATGCGGCGCCTTGCGGAACGGACCGGCGCTCGCGTGACGATCGTCGAAGATCCGCATGAGGCCGTGAGCGGCGCCGACTTCGTCTATACCGATGTGTGGGTGTCGATGGGCGAGCCGGTGGACGCCTGGGGGCCACGCATCGAGCTCCTGCGGCCGTACCAGGTCAATGCGGCATTGATGAAAGCGACCGGCAAGCAGCGCACACACTTCATGCATTGCCTGCCTGCGTATCACAATCTGGAGACCGAAACCGGCCGGCAGATTCACGAGCGCTTCGGTCTGTCCGAACTCGAGGTCAGCGACGAAGTCTTCGAATCGAATGCGTCGATTGTGTTTTCGCAGGCTGAAAACCGCATGCATACGATCAAGGCGGTACTCGTGGCGACCCTCGCTTAAGAGACCATCATGCGCATTCTGATCGCACTGGGCGGCAACGCACTGCTTCGGCGCGGCGAGCCGATGACAATGGAGCGCCAGTTCGCCAACATCAGGCGCGCCGCGCAGCAGATTGCGCGCGTGGCCGGCGGCAACGAGCTGATCGTCGCGCACGGCAACGGCCCTCAGGTCGGCCTGCTGGCGTTGCAGGCCGCCGCCGCGGGCGCGCCCGGCGCGACGCCGCTCGACGTGCTCGACGCCGAGTCGGAAGGCATGATCGGCTATCTGCTCGAGCAGGAACTGGCTAACGCGTTGCCGCCACAACGGCAGGTGGCGACACTGCTGACGCGCGTCGAGGTCGACGCCGGCGACCCGGCATTCACTCACCCCACCAAACCGATCGGCCCCGTTTACACAGAGGCGGAAGCCGAACGTCTGGTCATCAGCAACGGCTGGGTCGTCGCCCGGGACGGCAATGGTTTCCGGCGCGTCGTCGCGTCACCCAAACCGCAACGCATCGTGGCGCTTCAGCCCATTCACTGGTTGCTCGACCACGATACCGTGGTCATCGCGGCCGGCGGCGGCGGCATTCCAGTGACGGTCGCGGCGGACGGTAAAACCCGCTCAGGCGTGGAGGCCGTGATCGACAAGGATCTCTGCAGCGCGCTGCTTGCGGCCGACGTCGGCGCCGATCTGCTGCTGATCGCGACCGACGTGGATGCCGTTTATGCCGACTGGCACACGCCGCGCGAACGCGTGCTGCGCGAGGTGTCGGTGGCGGGACTTCGGTCGATGTCTTTCCCGGCCGGCTCAATGGGACCGAAGGTCGAGGCCGTGTGCGAGTTCGTCTCGCGCACTGGCCGGCCGGCAGTCATCGGCTCGCTCGAACGCATCGAGCAGATGGCGAACGGCAGCGCGGGCACGCGCGTCACACCGTGAGTCGATCGGTCCGCAAAACGGTTGACGGCTGATAAGTTTTTTTTTCCACCGCGTCGCGCCGATGCAGTGATGCCGCCGAAATAAAGCGCAATAGAACGCAAAGGAATGCAAATGGACACCCGCACCGGACTCGTCACCGCCAAAGCCACGGCCACGCCAGGCGGCCCTGCGAGCCAGTCTTTTCGCGATCTCGATCACGCGAAAGAGGCCCTGATGGCGCGCATGACCGCGGGTCTCTCGCCAGCGGCGCTGGGCGCGGCGCTCACCGACTGGCTCATCCACCTCGCGGTCGCGCCGGGCAAGCAGCTCGAACTGGCGTCGCTGTGCGTGTCGAATGCGAGACGTCTATCCGAATATCTCGTGCAGTTCACACTCGGACAGCAAGCGCCTCTTCTGACGAAGCCGTCGCCCGCGGACTACCGGTTTCGAGCCGACACGTGGCAGATCGAGCCATACCGCCTGTGGCACCAGAGCTTCCTGCTCGCCGAGCAGTGGTGGAATACCGCGACGCGCGACGTGCCGGGCGCCACGCACCACCATGAGGACGTGGTGGCGTTCGCGGCGCGCCAGTTGCTCGACATGCTGGCGCCGGCGAATTTTCCGCTCACCAACCCCGAAGTCCTCCAGCGCGCGGCGGCAACGCTTGGCCTGAGTCTCGCACAGGGTGCCCGCAATGCGTTCGAAGATGCGAGCCGCGCGGCCTCCGGCAAGCCCGCAGCCGGGATGGACCCGTTCAAGGTCGGCGTGAATCTCGCCGCCACGCCCGGCAAGGTCGTGTTCCGCAATCACCTGATCGAGCTCATCCAGTACAGCCCCACAAGCGAAACGGTTCTCGCCGAACCCGTCCTGATCGTGCCGGCGTGGATCATGAAGTACTACATCCTGGATCTCTCGCCGCATAACTCGCTGATTCGCTATCTGGTCGAGCAAGGCCACACGGTCTTCTGCATTTCGTGGCGCAACGTGGATGCCGAAGACCGCAACCTCGGCCTCGACGACTACCGGCAACTGGGCGTGATGGAGGCGCTCGACGCCGTTTCGCGAATCGTCCCGGATTGTCCGATCCACGCAACGGGTTATTGCCTCGGTGGCACGCTGCTGTCGATCGCCGCCGCGGCGATGGCCCAGGCCGGCGATGAACGGCTCGCCTCCATCACGCTGTTCGCCGCGCAGACGGACTTCACCGAGCCGGGCGAGTTACAACTCTTCATCGACGACAGCGAAGTCTATTTCCTCGAAAGCATGATGTGGTCGCAAGGCTATCTTGCCGCCAATCAGATGTCGGGCGCGTTCCAGCTGCTCCAGTCGAACGATCTGATCTGGTCGCGCGTGATACACGACTATCTGCTCGGCGAGCGCGCCGCGGTGATCGACCTGATGGCCTGGAATGCCGATGCGACCCGCATGCCGTACCGGATGCATTCGGAATATCTGCGGCGCCTGTTTCTCGATAACGATCTGGCTTGCGGCAGATACCTGATCGACGCGCGGCCTGTCTCGATTCGCAACATCCGCGCGCCAATGTTCGTGGTGGGTACGGAACGCGACCACATCGCGCCGTGGCAATCCGTCTACAAGATCCACAACCTGTCCGATACCGACATCACGTTCGTGCTGACAAGCGGCGGCCACAACGCGGGCATCGTCAGCGAGCCCGGACATCCGCACCGGCACTTCAGGATGAAACTCAGTGCGGCCAACGATCTGCGTATCGGGCCTGATGAATGGATGACCGGCGTCGCGATGCAGGACGGATCGTGGTGGCCCGTGTGGAGCGAGTGGCTCGACGCGCATTCGACTCCGCAGCGCGTGGCGCCGCCACCAATGCCGGTCGGCGCGAGCGGTCATCAGCTCGTGGACGCACCCGGCACCTACGTTTTCCAGGCTTAGGGGGCGCTCGTGAACGACAACCTGTTGCGCAACCGGACGTTCGATGAACTCGCCATCGGCGAATCGGCTTCGCTGGTGCGCGTGGCCGTGCAGAACGACATTGACCTGTTCGCCGCCGTGTCCGGCGATATCAACCCCGCGCATGTGGATGCGGCTTTCGCTTCGGGCGACCTGTTCGGTCATGTGGTGGTCCACGGCATGTGGACCGCGGCGCTGATCTCCGCCCTGCTCGGCACGAGGCTGCCCGGCCCGGGCACCATCTATCTCGACCAGACCTTGCAGTTCCGCCGGCCGGTCGTGCCAGGCGACACCGTCACCGCTACGGTGACGGTGAAGGAAAAGCGCCCGGACAAGCGCATTGTCCTGCTCGACACCTGTTGCACGAACCAGGCGGGCGACGTGGTGCTGCTTGGCACGGCGACGGTGATCGCACCTTCAACACCGGTTGTGTGGCCGTCCGCGCCGCGACCCGACGTCTCGGTACGGCGGCACGACCGTTACGAGGCATTTATCCGGGACGCGCGCACCCGCCCCGCGTTGCGTACCGCGATCGTCCACCCGTGTTCCGTGGAAGCCATCATGGCAGCGATCGAGGCCCGCGACGAGGGCTTGCTGGACCCCGTGCTGATCGGCCCGGAGGCAAAAATCCGCGCGGCGGCGGAGGCGGCCAACGTGAGCCTCGACGGCATGCCGATCGAGGCGGTCGAGCACAGCCACGCGGCAGCCGCGCGTGCAGTCGAAATGGGGGCGGCCGGTAAAGTTGCCGCGTTGATGAAAGGCAGTCTTCATACGGACGAACTGCTCGCCGCGGTCGTTGCGCCGGCATCCGGCCTGCGCACCGCGCGGCGCATCAGCCATGTCTATGCGATGGACGTACCGGCCTATTCGAAGCCGCTGGTCGTCACCGATGCAGCGGTCAATATCGCGCCGTCGCTCGAGCACAAGCGCGACATCTGCCAGAACGCGATCGACCTGCTGCATGTTCTGGGCGTCGAACTGCCGCGGGTCGCGGTGCTCGCCGCGGTGGAAACGGTCAACTCAAGAATGCCGACCACGCTCGACGCGGCCGCGCTCACCGTGATGGCCGCGCGTGGCCAGATCACCGGGGCGCTGGTCGACGGCCCACTCGCGTTCGACAACGCCATCAGTTTCGCGGCGGCGAAAACCAAGCAGATCAATTCGCCCGTGGCGGGCCAGGCGGACATTCTGCTGGTCCCGGATCTGGAAGCCGGCAATATGCTCGCCAAACAACTCGTGTACTTCGCCAGCGCGGACGCGGCGGGCCTCGTGCTCGGTGCCCGCCTGCCGATCATCATCACGAGCCGCGCCGACAGCATGCGCGTGCGTCTCGCTTCCGCGGCGCTCGCCAAGCTGGCAGCCGAACGCGCGCCGGGAGGCCCGATCCGATCATGAGCGCCCCACTCCTGCTGACGTTCAACCCCGGCTCCTCGACCATCAAGATCGGCTTATACAGCGTGCTGGACAGCGAAGCGTCGAGAATCGGTCATGGCGTAATCGATTTACGGCATCAGCCGTTGCGTCTTCATCTCGTCCACACCAACGGGACCAACGATATTCCGCTCAAAGCGGCCGTCACCGACGATCTTCACGAAGTCCTCGACGAGACGCTCGGATGGCTCGCCGCGCACTTTCCCCTCGACGATCTGGTTTGCGTCGGCCATCGCGTGGTGCATGGCGGCGATCGTTTTGGTGGGCCCGTGGCGATCGACGACGCAACCCTCGCGGCCATCGCCGCGCTCGTGCCGCTTGCGCCCTTGCACCAGCCGCAGAGTGTGCGGCTCATCCGGGCAATCCGGCATCTGCGGCCGCGTCTCTTACAGGCGGCTTCGTTCGACACGGCATTTCACCGCACCCAGGCCGATCTCGTGCGGCGCTTTGCGATTCCACGCCGGCTCTTCGACCAGGGCATCAAGCGCTACGGCTTTCACGGCCTGTCCTATCAGTTCATGATTGGCCAGCTCGCACTTCAATTCCCGAGCCTTGCGCACGGCAAGGTCATCGCCGCCCACCTGGGCAGCGGCGCAAGTCTATGTGCGTTGGAAGCGGGTGTGAGTCGCGACTCCAGCATGGGCTTTTCGACGCTCGACGGCATCCCGATGGCAACGCGCTGCGGGACGCTCGATGCCGGCGTCGTGCTCCATCTGCTCGAACAGCAGGCCCTCGACGTCAAGCAGGTCGAGGCGATGCTGTACGAGCAATCCGGCCTGCTCGGCGTGTCCGGCATCAGTGCGGACAGCCGTGAACTGCTGGCGAGCCGCCGTCCCGAAGCGCGCGAAGCGCTGGAGCTATTTGCGTTCCGCATTGCCGGCGAGACGGCGCGGCTTGCCGCCACGCTGGGCGGTCTGGACAGTTTCGTGTTCACGGCCGGCATCGGCGAACACCAGCCTGAAGTGCGCGCCGCTGTCTGCGAGCGACTCGCATGGCTGGGAGTCGATCTCGACCCGCACGCGAACGGCATCAATGCCCGCGTCATCAGCAGCGAGCGCAGCCAGGTCACTGTTCTCGTGCTGCCCACCGACGAGGAGCAGATCATCGCCAATCAGGCTGTCGCGGTGCATCTCCGCGAAGAGATAAAGTCATGAAGCCAATCATCGATCTTTCGGGCAAACGCGGACTCGTTGTCGGCATCGCCAACGAGCACAGTATCGCCGCCGGCTGCGCGGCGTCATTTCGCGAGGCTGGTGCGGAACTGGCCGTGACCTACCTGAACGAGAAGGCCGAACCTTTTGTGCGGCCAGTCGCCGAGGCGCTCCGGGCCGCCATTGTTCTGCCGTGCGACGTACGCGTTGCCGGGCAACTGGAAGCGGTGTTCGAGCGTATCTCGAACGATTGGGGACAACTTGATTTCATACTTCATTCGATCGCGTTCGCCCCCGGCGGCGACCTGCATGCGAGCCTCGTTGACTGTTCCGCAGACGGTTTCGCACTCGCGATGGATGTGTCGTGCCACTCGTTTATCCGCATGACGAAGCTCGCCCTGCCGCTGATGTCCGGCGGCGGAAGCCTGATGACCGTGAGTTTTTATGGCGCCGAGCGCGCAGTCGATCACTACAACGTGATGGGACCGGTGAAGGCGGCGCTCGAGTCGAGCGTCCGCTATCTCGCCGCCGATCTGGCGGCACGCCGCATTCATGTCCACGCGATCTCTGCCGGTGCGGTGAAAACACGCGCCGCGTCGGGTATCGATCACTTCGACGCGTTGCTCGACGAGGTCCGCGCGCGCACACCCGCACAGCATCTCGTCACGATCGAGGAAATCGGCCGGATCGCCGCCGTTCTCGCGAGCGACGCAGGCATGACGCTGACCGGCTCGACGATCTACACGGACGCGGGTTTTCATGTCGTGGCCTGAGTATGGCCGACGCTCGCCGGGTGCGCGGGCTGACGCAGATCAATTGAAAACCTGAAGACCCTGGCACAGTCTGCATGTGTCCATGCTGTCACGGACGAAGAAGTGTCGCGCGCTACCGCACCGTTGATCTGAATCAACGCCGGCGCCTACCCGGCTCATAGACTCAGATCACACGTTCATACGCCACTCATCCACTTCTGGAGCGTTGCAATGACCTACAAGACCATCGTCGTTCATCTGGATACGAGTCGGCGCGCGCATCCCCGGCTCGAACTCGCCCTGCGGCTCGCCAGGCAGTTCGACGCCCATCTGACCGGCGTGTTTGCCGTGTTCACGCCCGATCCGCGCTCGCTCTACGTGATGGCCGGAACTGCCGAATACTACGGGACGCACGAACAGCTGCGCGCGGAACGCCGCGGCGCGCTCGAGCGGCTCTTTCATGCGGAACTGAGCCGCGCCGAGGTTGCCGGCGAGTGGATCGCCGTCGACGCCCCGGCCAACCTCGCCGTGCCGCATCGTGGCCGGTGCGCCGATCTGATCATCGCCGGGCAGGACGACCCGCACGATCCGGAATCGTACGTTGGCGACTTTTTCCCCGAGAACCTGATCATGTCCGCAGGCCGTCCGGTGTTACTGGTGCCTTACGCCAGCGGCGTCACGTCGCCCGGTACACACGTAATGGTCGGCTGGGACGGCAGTCGCGAAGCCACCCGCGCGGTCCACGATGCGCTGCCGTTCATGCGCGCGGCGAAAACCACCACGGTCGTCACCGTCAACGGCGCGCTTGGCGAGCCGCGCCCACGCATTCCGGGCGCGGATATCGCGACGCTCATCGCCCGGCACGGCGTCAACGTCGAACTCAAGGATATCGAGGCCGGCAGCGGCGCGTCTATCGGCGACGCGTTGTTGTCGCAGGCGGCCGCGATCGGCGCGGATCTGCTCGTGATGGGCGGCTATGGCCATGCCCGCTGGCAGGAACTGATGATGGGCGGAGCGACCCGCACGATCCTCAAATCGATGACCGTGCCGGTACTGATGTCGCATTGATGAACCTGGGCCTCCAGTCTGCCCTATTCAGGAGCATTCGCCATGCATCAACAGATTCTGGTCGCCGTCGACGGCAGTGAAACGTCCACGCGCGCCCTCGACGCAGCATTGCAGCTCGCGCACGACGCCGACGCAAAACTGCAGCCCCTTTTTGTCGTAGACGTCCCGTTACTGTCGTATGACGTGCCCGGTTACGACCCGTCCTATGTCCGCAATGCGCTGCTCGAGGAAGGCGCGCATGTAATCGACGACGCCGTCGCGAGCATGAAGCGAGCCGACGTGCAGGGCACGCCGCGCATCATCGAAACCGAGCCGGCGGGCGACGACATCGCGCATTGCATACTGCGCGCGGCAAGCGATTTCAAGGCCGACCTGGTGGTGATGGGCACGCACGGGCGGCGGGGCTTCCAGCGGCTGGTACTCGGCAGTGTCGCCGAACGTTTTCTGCGCGTCGCGCAGTGTGCGGTGCTGATGATCCCGGCGCACAGCGCCAAACCCGCGGCCAGCGGCGCGCAGGTGGCCGAAACGATCAAGGAACCGTCATGAACTGCAAAACACTGCTGGTGCATCTCGACGACAGCACCCATAGCGCCGCGCGGATCGAATTCGCGCTTGAACTGGCCAGCCGGCACGACGCGCATCTGATCGGCCTGTACGTGGTTTGTCAGGATCTGACGCAGCCGATGTTTCTTCACGGCGACCGCGCGTGGGCCGCGACTCGCGAAGCGCAACGCGATGTCAACCTCAAAGGCGCGCAAGCGCGTTTCCTGGCGGCGGGCGAACGCGCCGGGCGCAGCGTGGAATGGCGGGCGCCGGGAGGACCCGCGGTAGACGCGGCGGTCCTGCACGCGCGCCACGCCGACCTCCTGATCCTCGGCCAGTATGATCCAGACGACCCTTCGTCCTATATTGCACGCCACTTTGTCGAGGACGTGCTGATGGCCTCGGGCCGCCCCGCCATTGTGCTGCCTTATGCCGGGGCTGTCCGTTCGTTTGCCGAAAACGTCATGATCGCGTGGGACGGCAGCCGCGAGAGCGCCCGGGCGATGGCCGATGCCCTGCCGCTGATCAAACGCGCGAAATTCGTTACCGTAATGACCTTGCAGCGGCACCCGGATAGTGAAGCGCCAGCCGGCATCGACGTCGCCGCGTGGCTCGAGCGGCACGGCATTCAGGCGGGATTTTCGGCCGCGCCCAAGGTGGCCGGCGTCCCCACTGGTGCGCTGCTGCTGAACATGCTGGCCGATCATCATATCGATCTGCTGGTGATGGGTGCATACGGGCATGCGCGCACACAGGAACGGCTGCTCGGCGGCGTCACACGGACCATGCTTCAGTCGATGACCGCGCCGGTCCTCATGTCGCACTGATCGGACAATTCAGGAATTGCGCGAATCCTTACCCATACCCTATTAGAGGCTCGACGGGATCTCGTCCATGTCCCGTTCGCGCCGAACCAACAGAACGGGCATCCCTGCACGCCGCAAAAACGCCTCGGCGACACTGCCGAGCAACATCCGGCCGATGCCATGCCGCCCATGTGTGCCCATTACGACGAGATCGGCTTCGCACTCTTCCGCCACACGGCAAAGGACGGTGACGATGTCTTCGCCGTACGCGTCAATCGACCGTGTCAATCCGCGCACGTTGCGCTGTTCAAAAAGCGCGCGGGCATCTTCGAGCGTCGCCAGCGCGGCTTCGGTGGCCGCTGTACCGCGCGTCTGCTCGTCGACCAACCCGGTTCCTATATCGACCATTTGCGCAGCATGTTCAGCGACAAATACCGCCGTCACCGTCGCCTGCGCGGCTTGGGCGATTTTTAGCGCTTCCTCGAGCGCGAGCTTCGCGGCCTGGCTGCCGTCGATTGCGACGAGAATCCGTTTGTACATGACCTTCTCCTTGAACGCGCACCCGTCCTGAACGGCTGCAGTGATTAGTGGCGACAGTGGCGACGAACTTTCAGTCTGCAGTTCGCAACTCGGAATGCGCTTGACGAGGATCAAGCGCCGAAGGCTTGCCGTCCGCCCACGTTCGTGCACTGCGCAGCTTGCAGGCGAATTCGCAGGATACTGGCACGATCCGTGCGGATCGCGCACAATAGGCAGCGCACGCGGTATACCGGTTGGCACCGGTTGGTCGCAATCAAAGAAAATCACGGTGACGTATCCCGGTCCGCGCCACGCCTGCGCCATCAGTCAGCGTTGCGGATCGTCCACCCTCCAATGAGGCGCACATGCCCTTTCGCGGTAAGACGCCCGTCGCTAAAAAATTACCTCTGCACATGCGGATTGTGCCGCCTGAGCGGCGCCCCGCGTTTATCGCGGCGGTCATATTTGCTGTCGTCCTTGTGATTGCCCTCGGCGCGTGGCGCTGGGTCGGCGAGCAATCATTGCGCGCCGCCAACAGCCGCTTCGATCAGCGTACTGCACACATCACCACTGATCTGCAGCGTGAGTTCGCCACCGGCGAAGCGCTGCTGCGCGACACGCGAGGCTTGCTCTCCGTCGCGCCGGCGGTCAATGCCGATGCCTGGCGCCGATATGTCGCGCAACTCGATCTGGACGAAACGCCGTCCATTGTGCGCGCGCTGGGCTATGCCGATGTCGACGCCGCCGGTGTCGCCCGCCTGACGGGCGGCGCCGGTAAAGTCGTGGCCGGACAGGCCGCCACGCCGCAACCGGTCGCGCCGGTGACCCAGATGGCGCCGGCCACCGCCGATGCGATGCCGGTCGGCTACGATCTGGCAAGCGCTCCCGCGAGCCGTACGGCCTTGCTGCGCGCCATCGACACAGGGGCAAGCGCGCTCGACGCGGGCGCAGCGCCATTCGGCGACATCGGCTCGAACACGCCCTCTCGTCTTTACCTCTATTTTCCCGTGTATTCGGACGCCGGATCGGACGCCGGATTGCCGCCCACGCCACAAGCGCGGCGCGCGGGCATCAAGCGGCTGCTGGTGGCGGCTCTGGACACCGGCCGTGTATTCGATAACGTCCTCGGCCGGCAACGAAGCATTGACCTGCAGGTATTTAGAGCCCCTGCCACGCTGCTTTATTCGTCCGCCGCCGGGGGTGACGACCCTGTCGAGACGGCACCCGTCTTTCGTAAAACCGATACCTTGCGCGTCGGCGGTGTGCCTATCACGCTGTCCTACACGGCAAGCGGCCGCTATCTGCGAGCCGGGGACGAATCTGCAGAAACCACGGCGCTGATCGCCGGCATCGCGGCTGCATGCCTGTTCGGCGCCATTGCCTTCCTGATAGCCCGCGAACGCGGCGGTGAATCCGTAGCGACGAGCAAGGCGCGCAGCCAGTCGAGCCTGAACGAGGCTCGCATGATGGGGATCATCCGGTCATCGATGGAAGCGATCATCATCGTCGACGAACGACAGAACATCGTCGTCTTCAATCCAATGGCTGAACAGGTTTTTGGCTGCACCGCGATGGAAGCGGTCGGCACCTCGCTATCGCGCTTCATTCCCGAGCGCTTTCGCGCGGGCCACGAGCGCCACGTCGAACAGTTCGGTGTGACCGGCGTTTCCGACCGACAGATGGGCAGGCAGCGTGTGTTGTACGGGTTACGGAGCAACGGCGAAGAGTTTCCTATCGAAGCGTCGATCTCACAGATCCGCGACGGCGATGGCAAGCTGTACACGGTCATGCTGCGCGACATCACCGAGCGGGTCAAAGCGGAAAATGCGCAGCGTCAATCACGCGAGGAGTTGCGCGAACTCTCGGCGAATCTCCAGAACGTCCGTGAAGAAGAAAAGACCCGCATCGCGCGCGAGCTGCACGACGACCTTGGACAGCAATTGACTGCCCTTAAAATGGATATTTCGTCGGTTGAACTGGCAATTGAAACCACCGCTCAGCCCCAATTGCTGCAGCAACTGCGTGAGATGCGCCGGCTGATCGATGCGACGGTCGCCTCGGTGCGCCGGATCGCTGCCGATCTGCGCCCGGTCATGCTCGACGATCTCGGTCTGATTCCGGCGATCGAATGGCTCGCCAACGACTTTACAAACCGCTACGGCATCGATGTGAAGCGCCACATCGAAGTCGGCGACACCAGCTTTACACCGACGGGCGCGACGACGCTATTTCGCATCGTGCAGGAAGCGCTGACCAATGTCGCCCGGCATGCGGAAGCGACGCTCGTCACGCTGACGGTACGCGTCGAAGCGGGTGTTTGCGTGTTGCAAATCGCGGACAACGGACATGGCGCGAACCGCTCGCCCACCTCCGCCGAAAAATCGTTTGGCTTGCTCGGTATCCGCGAGCGTGCGCACATGCTGGGCGGCACCGTCGAAATCCACACTTCCAATGACAAGGGCTTTGCGCTGACGGTTACTTTTCCGGTACTGGCGGTGCAGCAGCAGGAGATGCAAACATGATTCGAGTGCTGATAGCCGACGACCACGCCCTGGTGCGTGATGGCCTGCGGCATATCCTGCAAGGCGCAAGCGGTTTCGAGGTGGTCGGCGAGGCCAATGACGGCGTCAGCACGATTGCGCTAATCCGCTCGAACGTCGCCGACGTGCTCGTGCTGGACCTGTCGATGCCGGGACGAAACGGCGTCGAACTGATCAAACAGATCAAGGACGAAAAGCCGCCACTGCGGATCCTCGTGCTCACCATGCATGCGGAGCAGCAGTATGCGGTACGCGCTTTCAAAGCGGGCGCATCGGGGTATCTGACCAAGGAGAGCGCCAGCGCCGAACTGGTCGCCGCGGTCAGCAAAGTCGCATCCGGGGGCGTCTATGTGAGTCTCACGATGGCCGAACGTTTTGCGCAGAGCCTGAACGAGCCTGCCGACACGTTGCCTCATCAGCGCCTGTCCGACCGTGAGTTCGATGTGTTCCGCCGCATCGCCGCAGGACAAACCCTCACCGAAATCGCCATCGAATTGTGTGTCAGCAGCAAAACGGTGAGTACCTATAAAACGCGCATTCTCGAAAAAATGCAGATGCCGCACGAAGCGGCGCTGGTGCGTTACGCGCTGCGCCACAAGCTGCTCGGAGAAGACGACGAAATCTAGTTCCGGGGCGGCGCACAGCCCGCAGCGCCAGATCGGATCGTCACATCAATTCGCCGGTCGCGCGGCTACATCCGCCTTCCACATCTTCGCATTCGCCGTGCGTAGGAAATTCCCTACACACCTTCGCACTCGCCTACCCGAAGTTCGTTCGCCGCCGATTTTATTTTGAGATGACGCGGCCGATACTTCGAACCATGAACTCAAGCCCGTCCCAGCAGGCACTGCGCGTTTTCCTCGTTGAAGACGCGATCCCGATCAGACAGCGGATGGCGGCGCGCTTCGGCGCGATCGACGGTGTCGAGATTGTCGGCGAAGCCGAGGAACCAGGCACCGCGATCGACGGTGTCGTCGCCACCGAAGCCGACGTTGTGGTCATGGATTTGCGCCTGACCGGCGGCACCGGCATGGAACTGCTGCATAGCCTCACGCAGAGCATGTCGCCCGCGATCACGATCGTGCTGACGAATCATTCAGGCGCGTGGTTCAGGCAGGCGTGCCTCGCGGCCGGCGCGCAGTACTTCTTCGACAAGACGAGCGAATTCGATCTTGCATGCGACACGATCAAGCGGATTGCCCACGAGCGTCGCGCACGTGGCCTCAATTACACAGGAGCACACCATGTCTGACGTCGCCGAATATTCCGAAATCATGCCGCTCCAGCGTGTCCCGCTGCCGGCGTCCGGCCATTCCGCGCTCGCAACGTCCGTCCCGGTCCGTCCCGTTGCACGCTGCTCGAGCTGCTCGCTGCGCTCGATCTGCATGCCACAAGGCCTGACGCCAACCGAACTGGAGCGCATGGAGTCGCTGATCTGTGTTTCGCGCACCATCAAACACGGTGAATCGCTATATCGCGCCAACGACTCGTTCCAGAGCATCTATGCGGTCCGCGCCGGCTCGTTCAAGACCGTCGTCATGCATCGCGACGGTCGCGAACAGGTCACCGGCTTTCATTTGCCCGGCGATTCGCTCGGTCTCGACGGCGTCTGCTCAGGCCGGCACAGTTGCGACGCGATCGCCATCGAGGACAGCAACGTTTGCATCATCCCGTTTCATCTGCTCGAAGTCATGTGCCGCGAGGTGAAGGTGGTGCAGCAGCACGTCCATCGTCTGATGGGCGGCGAGATCGTTCGCGAGGCGACACTCATGATGCTGCTCGGCACGATGTCCGCCGACCAGCGGGTCGCCGCCTTCCTGCTGAACCTGTCAGGAAGGCTCAAGACACGCGGCTACTCGCCGGCCACATTCAATTTGCGCATGACCCGCGAGGAGATCGGCAGCTACCTGGGGATGAAACTCGAAACCGTCAGCCGCATGTTTTCGAAATTTCAGAAAGACGGCCTTGTCGATACGCACGGCAAGCAGATCCGGATTCTCAACCTCGAGGGCCTCGGCCGCGTCTAGTCGGATGATCCTTCGCGGTCAATTGGGCGCGGGCGAGCCCACGGTTTGCGCCGGAATAACCTACAACATGCAGTTCCTCGAAAGAGGCGTGTTCAGGCGGCGCGGTTGGCCGCCTTTTTTTGCTGCGCCGCGGTTGCCGGCGCAGCGTGTCAGCGGATCGACAGCACCGCCGCGCCTGTCAGTTTTCCGTCGCGCAGATCGGCGAGCGCCTGATTGGCATCGCCTAGCGCGTAGGTCGTCGTTGCGATTTCGAGCCGCGTTTGTTCCGCTATGCGCATGAACGCGGAACCGTCCTCGCGCGTCAGATTCGCGACCGATACGACGCGCCGCTCGCCCCACAGAAACGCATACGGAAACGACGGAATGTCGCTCATGTGAATACCGCCGCACACGACCACCCCGCCCTTCGCAACCGCCTTCAGCGCGACCGGCACCAGCGCGCCCACTGGCGCGAACAGCAAGGCCGCGTCCAGTTCGTCCGGCGGCGCTTCATCGCTGCCGCCGGCCCACGAAGCGCCGAGACGCAGCGCCAACTGCTGTGCGGCGGCGTCGCCGGGGCGCGTGAACGCATACACCGACCTTCCCTGATGGCGTGCAATCTGCGCGACGATATGCGCGGCCGCGCCGAATCCGTAAATGCCGATGCGCGGGGCTGATCGGGTATCGCCCGCCATACTGAGCGTGCGATAACCGATCAGCCCTGCACACAGGAGCGGAGCCGCTTCAATGTCGGAATATTGCGCCGGCAGATGAAAACAATACCGGCTGTCGGCGACGGTGCGCTCCGCATAGCCGCCATTGAGCGTGTAGCCGGTGAAGCCCGGTTCGTCGCACAGGTTTTCCCGCGAGGACAGGCAATAGCGGCAATGGCCGCACGTATGCCCGACCCACGGCACACCGACCCGGTCGCCGACTGTGAAGCCCGTCACCCCCGCACCGAGCGCCGCGACCGTGCCGACGATCTCATGGCCGGGAATCACGGGCTGTTTCGGATGCGGCAGTTCGTGATCGATCAGATGCAGATCGGTCCGACAGACACCGCACGCGTGAATGTCGATCAGAAGCTCGCCGGCGGCGGGCGCCGGGTCCGGAACCTGCATATCGCGCAGCAGCGCATTACCGTCGAAGACCATCGCGCGCATTCCGTTCTCCTCAATCGGACCGTCGCGCTTCGCGTGAAACGCTCAGGGCCAGTCCGGCCGTTCATTTCACTGCAATACGACCACCACCGCTTGATCTGAGTCAAGCCCCGTATGAGGCTGTCATGAAACATCTGTTCACATTGGGCACCACGCCGTGCAATTCAGCGCGCGGGCTCTATCGCTACGATCCGCACGAGCATTGCCTGGATCTGGTCGTCGCCAGCGATCTGCGGGGCCTGACCGGTTATCAGGACTTTGTGGGCAATGCGCCGCTCGATCTCGTGTACGTAGCGGATCTCGCGCGAATGCACGAAATCGCCGCATCGCAGCGCGAACCGTTTGCATCCGCCAGCGCTGGGGCGATCGTGCAAAACGTCTACCTTTTCTGCGCGGGCGCCGGCCTGGCGGTCGCGGCCCGCGGCTGGCTGAACCGTAGCGCGCTAGCCGTCGAAATGCGCCTGCCGCGCGACAGCGTCGCCGTGCTCGCTCAGACGGTAGGCCATTTCGATGTCGCGAGCCCCGAGGAAAGTAACTGACCGTGGCGGACGGTCGAACGCAACGCGAAACATTGGCTTGACATGAGTCAATCGCGGAGGCGGCACCGACCCTACACTGAAATCAGAACCTCTCGTGGAGTGTGTCTCATGAACGCCCCGCCCCTGCATTATCTCGCTGCGAGCACACTTGCGCTGTTGCTGGCGGCAAGCGGCGCAGCGCTTGCCCAGCCCGAACCGACGACGCTGGTCGATCAACAGCATTGCATGTTCTGCCATACCCGGGACGCGCCTTTTCTCGCGCCTTCGTTTCAGCAGATCGCGGACCGTTATCGCGACGTGCCAAACGCACGCGTGATGCTTGAGCACAAGCTGCGACTCGGCGGCAAGGCCCACTGGGGCGACATGGCAATGCCGCTGCCGGCGGATCGCGGCGGCCCGTTGACGCCCGAAGACGCCCATACGTTGATCCAGTGGGTTTTGAGTCAATAGCCATCCAGCTCGTTTGCACACGCTCGTGGAATGTACGGAGAACCTCATGCGCCTCACCATCCATCTCGACACGTTCGACCGTGTCAATCCCATGGCGTTCGTCATCCTGTGGCTCGACCAGGAAACGCGCCAATGGTCACGCGAGGGTCATATGGGGCTTGATCTGCCCGAATCGGGCACCTTGCACGTCGATTGCGGCAACACGCTCGTCTGCGGGCCGCACGATTCGACGCCCTGCTGCGTACTCGAAGGGCTCGATCTGAACGCCACTTCTGGACCGTTCGAGGGCGAGACCGGACGGGCTCAATGTTGCTCCGATGCGGGCAAATCGCTGATGACGGGTCATTGGCACGTGCAATGTGTCGACAACGAAAGCACGCAGCCGGAAGACGGCATCTTTGCCGCCGACGAC
>DASPZL010000260.1:0-3127 GCA_035636295.1 Paraburkholderia sp. | reverse complement strand
GCGCGCACCATGCTGCCGCTCGTGCGCAACGTGCTGCTCGTCTCGATCATGACAATTGCCGGCATCGTGACCGCGGCGAACCTCGGCATCAACGTGACGCCGCTTCTCGCCGGCGCCGGCGTGATCGGCCTTGCGATCGGTTTCGGCGCGCAGTCGCTCGTGACCGACCTGATCACGGGCCTGTTCATCATCATCGAGGATACGATCTCGGTGGGCGACTGGATCGACGTGGACGGCGGCCACGCGGGCACCGTCGAGCATCTGTCGATCCGTACCGTGCGCCTGCGTGACGGGCAGGGCGCGATCCACGCGATTCCGTTCTCGCAGATCAAGATCGTCAAGAACCTGTCGCGCGATTTTGCGTACGCGGTGTTCGAAGTGCGCATGTCGTTCTCCGCCGATGTCGATCAGATCACGCAACTGATTCGTGAAGTCGGCGCCGATCTGATGGCGGATTTCCGTTACCGGCGCGAGATGCTTGGGCCGATCGAGGTATGGGGGCTGGACCGTTTCGATCCGAACTGGATGGTCGTGAAAGGGCAGATCAAGACGCGGCCGCTGCAGCAGTGGAGCGTGGCGCGCGCGTTCAATTTGCGGCTCAAGCGCAAGATGGACGAAGCGGGGATTGAGATTCCGGTGCCGCAGATGCGCTTGTTCACGTCGTCGAAGGATAGCGAAGGCCAGCCTTTGCGGGACGACGCGTTGCCTGAATCCGGTGCGCACGAGCACGAGCTTGCCCACGAACATGCTCATGCGCAGGCTGAAAAGGCGTCGTCGGTGCGGGCCGCGCATGCGGCCGTCGCGGTGGCGCGCGATGTGTCGCACGAACCGCGTCCGGCGCCGCCGCCGACCGGACAGACCGCGCCGATTCCACCGCAGATTCCGACTGCGGGAGAAGCGGGCGGCAAGAGTTGATTGGTTGAATGCGCGCCGCGGCCTGCGCAGCGCATCCAGGGCCTGAGTTTTTTCAGGCGTGCGCCGTTGCGTCGGCCACGCGCACGATGTCGTTGACGTGCGTGGCGATCCGCGCGCCCGGTACGCCGTAAACATGCAACGAGACGGCGGGCCCATGACTGCAATTGCCCAGCCGATGAATGGCGCCGCGCCCGCCGCGTACGAACGACACCGCGCCGCGACCGCGCGCTTGCGTACGCGTGGCGCTCGCGCATTGCTGCGCGCCGTTCCATTCGAAGACCGTTTCGCTCAAGGTGCCGTCCAGCACAGCGTAGCCGCACCACGTGTGATGCCCGTGCACGGGACTCGCCTGTTGCGGCAGCCACACGAGCGCGGCAATCGCATAGCGGCCATGCGGATCGGCGGCGAGCAGATGGCGCCGGTAATTCTCTTCGGCGCCTTCGCGTTGCGCCGGTGTCAGCAACTCGGGGGCGGCCGCGGCTTCAGCGAGCGCGAGACGCATACTGCGCGCGAAGAAGGTCGAATCCGACGGCTCGGGGAATGTCGCGCAGGCTTCGAAGATCGCGTCCAGCGCGTCGCACAGCTGTTTGACAGGCGCGCTGCGATGGTCGTGCATCGGCGCGTCGGCTTGAACGCTCGAGGCGGTCGGAGCCGGCTCAGCCGGTTGCGCGCCATGGGCTTGGAAACGGTCGGCGGACGTCGAATGGAGGTTTTGGCTCATGATCGTTGCGCAGCTGCACCGCTGCTTGTCGGCTATTTTGGATAGCGACATTTATACCGATTTCCTCGGAGAAAGAGTTTCCATATAATTCCCCTTCAAGGCTTAAAAGTAGAATAATTTCCTATGGGGGCGTCAAGATGGGAATGGACATTATCGATCGGAAGCTGCTCGAACTGCTGCAGCAAGACGCGACCATGCCGATCGCCGAACTGGCGCAGCGCGTGAATCTGTCGCAAACGCCTTGCTGGAAACGGCTGCAGCGTCTGAAAGAGACGGGCGTGATTCGCGCGCAAGTGGCGCTTTGCGATGCCCGCAAGCTGGGCGTGGGTACGACTGTGTTCGTCGCGGTGCGCACCAACCAGCATACCGAGGCTTGGGCGCAGAGTTTCACGCGTGCGGTTCAGGAAATTCCGGAAGTGGTGGAGGTGTACCGGATGAGCGGCGAAACCGATTACCTGCTGCGCGTGGTGGTGTCCGACATCGACGACTACGATCGCGTCTATAAGCTCCTGATCGCCGCCGTGCCGCTGTACGACGTGAGTTCCAGTTTTGCCATGGAACAGATCAAGTATTCGACGGCGCTGCCGGTGCGACCCTCCGCAACGGTGGCAAATAGGGGGTAAAGTTCAATAAACACGGGGCTTTTCCAGATTGATGCGGCCCTTCATTTCACCACGTTAAACCTATCTTTTCCCTTGTTTTCCGGGTGCCGTGGCTCCAAAATTGGTGCCGCGAAAGTTTTGGCACCTCGGAGAACACATGCCTACCATCACGCCCCGTAAAAACAAGGACGGCTCGCTATCGTACAAGGTCCAGATTCGTATCCGTAAGGACGGCAAGGTGCTGCATCAGGAGACGAAAACCTTCGAGCGAAAGCAGGCGGCGGCTGCGTGGGCGAAGCGCCGCGAGTCCGAATTGAACACCGCCGAAGGGCTGCGCGCGGCGCTACGCGAGAATCCAACGCTGCAGCATATGATCAAGCGTTACATCGAGGAACTGAAAAAGCCGCTAGACCGAACGAAGAAGGTCATCCTAAATCAGATGGCGGATTCGGATTTCGGCCAGATTACCGCGGCCGAATTGACCAGCTCAGATATCGCCGCGTATGTGCAGGCGCTCAACATCGCGCCGTCGACACGCGGGCATTATCTAGCGCACCTGTCTAGCGTCGTGCGGATTGCCCGACCGGTCTGGAACTACCCGATCGATCCGTCAGTCGTCGCCGACGCGCGAACGGCGCTCACACGCATGGGGCTGGTCGGCCGATCGAACCAGCGCGACCGACGGCCGACCCTCGACGAGCTCGATCTGCTCATGGAATATTTTGGGGCTAGACGTGAGGGGGATCCGGAAAGCGCGCCGATGCAAGTCATGGTTGCATTCACCATTTTCTCGATGCGCCGCGTGAGCGAGATCTGCCGGCTCATGTGGAATGATCTTGACGAGGAGGGCTGCCGCGTCATGGTGCGCGACCTGAAACATCCCAATACA
>DASPZL010000259.1:0-11485 GCA_035636295.1 Paraburkholderia sp. | reverse complement strand
ACACGACCGGATAGGCACGATGCGTCTGCGTCGCGCCGAAGTACGTGGCGAGCGCTTCGCGCACGGACATATCGCCGTCGATTGTCTCGACCGCGCGCGACATCACCTCGTCGACATGGTGGCGCTCGAGTGGATCGACACCGTATTCACGGTAAATGTGATAACCGCGCCGGGCAATTTTCTCGGTCATGATGGAGCGCTTCATGACGACCGTGGCAAACCCGTGCGCGATCAGCGTCGCGGCGAGCAGCGGCAGCAATGCGTTGCTGTCGTGCGTGAGGCCGAAGGCGAACACGATTGCGGTCAACGGCGCACCCAGGGTGGCGCCGAGCGTGGCCGCCATGCAGACGAGCGGCCAAAGGGCAGGTTCGCCGCCCGGCAACACGTGACTGAGCACGACGCCGAGCCCCGCTCCCAGCATGAGCAGCGGAGCAAGGACGCCGCCCGACGTGCCCGAGCCCAGCGCCACGACCCAGATGACTGCCTTCACGATCAGGATCGCCAGCGCGATCGGAATGGCAATGTGCTGGTGCAGTAGGTCGCCGATCACGTCGTAGCCGACGCCCAGCGCGCGAGGTTCGAGAAAGCCGCCGATGCCGACGACGAGGCCGCCGAGCGCGGGCCACCACATCCAGTGAATCGGCAGCTTGCCGAACAGGTCTTCGGTCTTGTACAGCGCGGCTGACAGGCCCGATGCGAGCGCTCCGGACATCAGGCCCGCGATGACGCAAGACAGCAGCGACAGCGCGCCGGGAGGCGCGGTCTCGAGCGGAAACAGCGGCCCGGTGCCGAAGAATGCCGCGCGTGCAAACCCCGCGACTGCGCACGCAAGGGCGACCGGCAGAAAACTGCGCGGGCGCCATTCGAACAGCAGCAGTTCGACCGCCAGCAGCACAGCCGCCACCGGCGTGCCAAAGACCGCCGTCATGCCCGCCGCCGCGCCGGCAACCAGCAGCGTTTTGCGTTCCGCGGAAGTGACCTTCACGCACTGCGCGATCAGCGACCCCAGTGCGCCGCCTGTCATGATGATCGGGCCTTCTGCGCCGAACGGCCCGCCACTGCCGATCACAATGCCGGACGACAGGGGCTTGAGAATCGCCACTTTCGGCGACATGCGGCTCTTGCCGAACAGGATGGCTTCGATCGCCTCGGGAATGCCGTGCCCACGAATCTTCTCCGAGCCGTAACGGGCCATGAGGCCTACGATGAGCCCGCCGATTACCGGAATGATCAGCATCCAGATACCCAGCGTGTTGAGCGCCGGCGAGCGGTCCGCAAACGAAAATTCCCGGAAGAAAAACAGGTTGGTGAACAGGTGAATCAGGCTCAGCAGCACGAACGCCGCGAGCGTGCTGAGCGCACCGATTCCTGCGGCGAGCGCGGAAATGCCGGGAAGCCGCGCGTTGATGGAAAAATCGCGCTTATGGGTATCGAGACTCATGGCGACTCAAAAATCAATCTGGGGGACGTTAAAGGCGCCTTTGAGCGACTTCAGTTCGGCACGGTGCATTTCCGCGAGACGGGCGAGTACCTGCTCACCGGCTTTCAGCAAATGAACCTCGACCTGGCGACGATCCGTCTCACTGATCTTTCTGCGGACGAGATCGAGCGCCTCACAGCGGGACACGAGCGCGACCACGCCGTGATGCTGCGCCTGGAGCCGTTCCGCAAGCTCGCCAACGGTCGCCCAGTCGCGCTCCGGATAACCCTTGATATGCAGGAGCAGCAGATACTGCAACGGCGTGATGCCTTCGCCCTGGGCGGCCTGTTCAGAAAAACGCTCGAAACGCCGCATCTGGTAGCGAAACTCGGATAGCTGCTCGAAGTCCGCTTTGGTCAAGCTGCGAGCAAGGGTTTTCATCGGAACTCCGTCGAGTAGGGGCAAATTCAAATTACGTCATGTTATGACATTTATGTCTGTGTTTGACCTTATTAGCGCAGACGGTGGCTATGCCGCGCGTCGCTGCTGGGCGTAAGCCTGGCGATACAGTCCGGTGATGAGATCGGCCTGCGTGATCATTCCGGCAAGCCGCTGCTTCGAATCCAGAACCGGGATATGGTGGTGCCCGTAGTTCGCAAACACAGGCACCAGTTCGACGATCGGCGTCGTCGCGTCGACCGTGCGAACGTCGATGTTCATCAGGGAGCCGACAAGCGGCGCGGGGGTGATACTGCGCCTGAACCAGCGTTGCATGGGGGACGACAAACCCGGCACTTTGCCGAACGCCCGTTTGTCGACAAGATCGGCGCGGGTCACGATGCCGATAACGTGCTGCTGCTCGTCAGTGACCGGGAGTGCCTTGATTCGTCGCTGTTTCAGCAGACTCCATGCGGCGGAAGCTCTCGTGGTTGCCGACACCGCAACCGGGGAGCGCGACATGATGTCCGCGCAAGTCAGTTCATTGAACGTGCGAGCGTAGGCTTGCAACTGGACATCGCGCAACAGGGATTCCAGATCGTCCGTGTCAATATCGAGCAATTCCCCGCGACGGCTCAGCACCGCCTCGAGGTCCGCACGTGTGAAACCTTCGTTCGGCACCGCCGCGGATGCGGCCGTGCGTTTGCCCGAACTCTGGGCGACGTGCGGGTATCGATGCCCGGTAGCAGCGTGATAGACGATGGCTGCGCACAGCAGCGTCGCTGACTGGATCGCAATCGGTTCAGCCACAAAGCGGTAACCCAGAGCGTGCACCGCCGGACCGCCAAGGACCGCGGTCAGGGCGACCGCACCCGACGGGGGGTGAACGCAGCGTAGCGCAAACATCGCACAGATCGCCAGCGCGACGGCCAAAGCGGCGGCGCCCACGGGATCGGCGATCCAGCCTGCGCAGGCAACGCCGACCGTTGCAGAGACGATGTTGCCGCCGATGATGGACCATGGTTGCGCAAGCGGACTGGCAGGAACCGCGAACAGCAGCACGGCCGAAGCACCCATTGGAGCAACGAGGAGCGGAATGTTTGCTGCCGGTCCGAGAAGGACGTGCATTGTCCCGCCGGTGAACGCAATTCCAAGCAACGCGCCGAGACACGATCTCAGGCGTTCCGGCCATCGGACAGCGAGGGCGCCGGGGGCAAAACTGGTAAACCAGCGGATGAGAGGGGATCGGGACAAGGTTGGAATGGGAAAATGGGGGGGGCGGTGTCATGTGGACCGGGACCACACCTTAAGGTCAAACCCTCGTGAAACGAAAGAACGTGTCGTCATGATTATATTTCATTGTGATATAAAAACACGTGCCGCGCTGCCGTGATGCGGTAGAGCCGGGTGGCTACAGGGGCCACCGTTCCTGCGTCCGCCGAACAATGGTCCAATGAATAGCCTTTTGTTTGAATGGATCATGTCGTGATATGAAATGAAGACAGGCCTTCTGGTGACCGGTTCCCAGCAGGAGCAATCCAGATGAAACTGCAAGGATGATTCGTGGGCCTTTGATCCAATTATATGTCACGACATGACATATATGGACATATGACCCGCTAGCTGCGTTCGGTATGCCCGCGGGCGCGTCGGCGTGCTGATTCCGCTCGTGCTCGGCGGCATCTTCGAGCGTTATTACTTCATTTCGAGCGAGATTTACGGCGTCAAACTATTCACGCGGCCGATCGTGACCGGCGTACTGCTCGCGGCGCTCTGGGTCGTGCTCGGGCCGACGCTCGAGGGACTGCGGCGCGCGGCACGGCAGGGCCGGCTCGCATCGGGTCTGCATTTCCGGATCAAACGGCTCGACCATCTTCGCTCTTCACGATTGCGCTGATCGTGGCGGTGGTCGCGGCCATCTGGACCGCTTCCGACTGGGCCTTCGGCGCGAAGCTGATGCCGATGACCGCAGCATGCGCCGCGCTGTTCTTCTCCTGTCTCGTGCTGATCGGTCAGGTCGGCGCGCGTGACGTGCCGACGTGCGAATTCATCCCGACGGCCGCATCGAAGGCGAGAAGACGAGTCTCTACGACGTCTTGGATCACATCGATTTTAGCCGCAAGATCGGCCAGAGCAAGATCCCGGACATCAAGCTCCAGCAGCTCATTACGCATTTCAGTCTTGATCGCCTGCGCAACGAGGACTTCGAATTCCCGGATCTGCTCGGGGCCGCCTACGAATACCTGATCGGTGAATTTGCCGACTCGGCGGGAAGGAAGGGTGGTGAGTTCTACACTCCGCGTTCGGTGGTACGGATGATGGTGAGGCTGATCAAACCCGAGCCGGAGCACGACATTTACGATCCCTGCTGCGGTTCCGGCGGCATGCTGATCGCCGCCAAGGAGTACATCGACAAGCACGGGGAAGATGGCCGCAAGGCCAACCTGTTTGGTCAGGAGTTCAATGGCATGGTCTGGTCCATCGCCAAGATGAATATGCTGCTGCACGGCATCAGCAACGCCGACCTGCAAAACGAAGACGTGCAGGGGTGCTCGGTATTGTTCGGGGAACCCGTGCCCGGAAGATCAGTTGGACGCGGGCTTTGAGCGCTGTGGCCAAGTTGGATCGCGAGCTGCTGACGGGTGATGTGATCTCCAGGATCGAGGCGGCGTTAGCGGCCGATCGTAAATCCCTTGATGCTGATGATGACGAGTCCGGTGATTCGAATGCGGCCAAGCAGGCGTTTACCGGAGGGGAGGATGCCGGACTTGCTTCGATAGGTGGCGTGGATAGTTTCCATTCGCTACGATGTCGCCTCGTGACGACGAAAGCGCAAGACTCGTCGCGGCCCATTTCCCGGCAAGTAAAAGGTTGTGAAATAGATGGTAAAAGCGACCGTAGAGCCCCAGGTCAATCGCTGCAACTCTTTAACCATACGGGTTCAGGCGCTCTGTTGACGATCGAGTGCTAATAGGTTCGCCGAACTAACGGCATGATGGAAGAGGGCGCCGCGGCGCCCTTTTTTATTGCCGTTATCCCTGCCGATTGGATCCCGCTGCGAACCGCTGACACGATAGCTTTGTGCGGTTCCCATTGCCGCCGGTACTGTGTGTATGTACAGTATTGGTCGAACCTCGCGCAATCGGCTCGTCTGAATTGAGCACGCGCGGGCACGCTCGCACGATAAACGGAGATTCATCGTCATGCCGGCTTCATCCAGTCAGGAACAACATGCCTGAACAACTCTGGCTGCCTGGGCTCGAGGCGCCGCCCACGCCGACGGACGGGCTTTTCTTCGCTGTCTTTCCCGACACGCGTACGGCGGCCGGCATTTCGAAGCTCGCGCAGCAGCTTTGCGGGGAGGCGCGCGCGAGAAGCAAACCGCTCGCGGCTGGCCGTTTGCACGTCACCTTGCAGCACCTCGGGAATTTTGCAGGTGGTTTGCCGCCAGCGCGCGTCGACGCGGCGATGCGGGCAGCAGCGTCGATCAGTATGGAGCCGTTCACCGTCGAATTCGACGCGGTAATGAGCTTTGCGTCAAAGCCGCGGCCGGGGCCGATGGTGCTGGGAGGAAGCGAGGGCGTCGTCGGGCTTCATGCGCTTCATGACGCGCTTGCGGAGGCACTGCAAAACACCGGTTTCGGCGGTCGCGCGCTTTCACCGGCCGCGCCTTATACGCCGCACGTGACGCTGGCTTATGGCATGCCTTGGGCCGCGGCGCGCCCGATCGAACCCGTCTGCTGGAACGTGCGGGAGTTTGCGTTGATACACAGTTTGCTTGGGCGTACGCGGCATATTGCGCTGGCACGCTGGCCTTTGACGGGCGTCGGATAATAGCTCAGGACGACCTCATGTCGACCCTGCGGCTATCTTGCACCGCGCACCAGGCCAACTGATGCCGGCCCGTGACAGCGCGCCGGCTTAAAACCGCATGCCGGTCGCGCAACCGCCGGCAAAGCCGCCGCCGCTTCCGCCCGCGCCGCCGCAGAACACGCCACAGCCGGACAGTGCGACCGACATCGTCACAGCTACCAGCATCGCGCGCAGGCATGTCTTGAAAGCCGGTTTGCCGAGGCGGACAGCGAATGCGGCGGAGCGCGGGCGTTTGCGCATGGCAGAAGCGGTAACGGTATTGCTGGAGTGTTGCTTGATCATTCCGGATTGCATGACGTAGGTGGCGCTTATCGAGGGGAAGCAGGTGTGCGGGCCGCGTTGGTTTACGAACGACTTTCGTCAATTTTTCACCGGCGGAAAGCAGCGCGGCCGCGAATCCCGCAGCCTAGCCCACGCCATGCGCCACTCAAATACGCAAAATCTGAAAACCCAGCGGATTTGCCCGGTCGAACAGGCGGAACCGCCCGCGCGCTCCCTGATAGAATGCTTGGGCCGCAACGTAATGGATTGCAAATGAAATTGCTTGATGCGTTAGTCGAACAGCGTATTGCCGCCGCAGCCGCGCGCGGTGAGTTCGACGATTTGCCGGGCGCGGGCGCGCCGCTGCCTCTCGACGACGATGCACTGGTGCCCGAGGAAGTGCGCGTCGCCAACCGGATCTTGAAGAATGCGGGTTTCGTGCCGCCGGCTGTCGAACAGCTGCGCGCGTTGCGCGACCTGCAAGCGGAGCTGAATGCCGTGAGCGACCAGGCCACCCGTTGCCGTCTGCAGGCGCGCATGCTGGCGCTCGACATGGCGCTTGAATCGTTGCGCGGTGGCCCGCTTGTCCTGCCGCGCGAATATTGTCGTCGGATTGCCGAACGGCTGTCGGAGCGCGCCGGCAAGCTCGATACCGCGGACGCGGGTTCGCAGTGAGCGAGCCGCTTGTCCGCTCGCCCGGGTCGGCTTCGGCGTCTACCGAATCTGCCGATGCGCTGAATTCGTCGACTGCTCGAGTTGAATCCGTGTTCGCCGGTGCCGTCAGACCCGAGACGGATGCAGCCGCTGCGACCGCTACGTCGAATCCGGCCGCCACGCTCGACGTTACGCCCGCACCGGTCTCCGAGCGCGACCGCCGCTTCATGGCGCTGGCCCAAGCCGCCGCCGAGGAGGCGCGCGTAGTCGGCGAAGTGCCGGTCGGCGCGGTGCTTGTACGAGGCGACGAAGTCATCGCCAAAGGCTTCAATCACCCGATCGGCGCGCATGACCCGTCGGCGCATGCGGAAATGGCCGCATTGCGCGCCGCCGCGCAAACCGTCGGAAACTATCGTCTGCCGGGCTGCGAACTCTACGTGACCCTCGAACCGTGTCTGATGTGCGCTGGCGCGATCATGCACGCGCGCATCGCCCGCATTGTCTTCGGGGCGCGTGATCCGAAAACCGGAGCGTGCGGCAGCGTCGTCGATGCATTCGCGAATCCGCAACTGAATCATCACACCACGGTGACCGGCGGCGTGCTCGAGAACGAATGCGGCGCCGCGCTCAAATCGTTCTTTGCCGAGCGACGCCGCGCAAGCCGGGAAGCGCGGGCGGCGGCCCGTGCCGAAGGCAGCGCGGAAGCCGGCGGCGACTCTGGCCCGGCCGAGCTGCTCTAAACGACAACGTCCAACAGGTCTTGCCAATGACCGTTCATCGCACTATCGAGCTGATCGCGCCGTCCGGGTATCCGAATGATCCGGAGGTGGTGCATCGTGCGTTGCAGCGCTTCCATACGCAGGGGCATCGCGTTGAAGGCGTCGAGGCCACAAAGCGACGCTACCAGCGCTTTGCCGGCACCGACGGCGAACGCGCGGCCGACCTGAACCGCCTCGCCGACACCGCGCGCAAGTTGCCCGACATCGTGCTCGCCGTGCGTGGCGGCTACGGCGCGATGCGCATCCTGCACGGGCTCGACTACGACGGGCTGCAACGGCGGCTGACCGATCAGCCGGTCGCGCTGGTAGGGCATAGCGACTTCACCGCGATCCAGCTTGCGTTGCTGGCGCGCGCCGGCGTGAAAACTTTCGCTGGGCCGATGTTGATGAGCGACTTCGGCGCGGAAGAGGTCAGTGAATTCACGATGCGGCACTTCTGGTCGGCGTTGACCAGACCGACCATGACGGTGACGAGCAACGCGCCGCAAGCTCAGGCCGTCGACGTGTCGGGCATGCTGTGGGGCGGCAATCTGGCGGTGCTCGCCTCGCTGATCGGCACGCCGTATATGCCGCCCGTGCAAGGCGGCATTCTGTTTCTCGAGGACGTCAATGAGCAGCCGTTCCGGATCGAGCGGATGATTTATCAGCTGCATTTGTCCGGCATTCTCGCGCAGCAGCAGGCGCTCGTGCTGGGTGATTTCTCCGGCGGCAAATCCTATGATTACGACAACAGCTACGATTTGCCCGCCATGATCGAGCAGGTGAGGTCGGTGATCGGGATTCCGGTCGTGACCGGCCTGCAATTCGGGCATGTTCCCAACATGCTGACGCTGCCGGTCGGCGCGGATGCGCAGCTCGTCGCCGACGCACGCGGATTCAAGCTGACGTTATCGGGTTATCCGCACCTTGCGTGAAACTTCGCGAAGCGGGAAGCGGGCGATGCCCGCTTTCTTTTTAGTCCAACGACGCAACTAACGGTCGATTTTAGCCACCGTCCGCCAACACGCCCGGTCTGAGAAGGTTCACAATATTGTTGACAAAACAGGCTATCAATAGACGGCTGATCCTGCGCTTAATTAAATTCCTATTGAAGCGGTTCGGGCTTGCAAGGCGTAGTCCCGGACCCGCAGGCCAACCATATCGCCAGGATTGTCAAAATTAAAAACAAAAATTGTTGACAATCTTTATGTCCATCCTATGATGACCAACATACTGAGACGCACATCATGTCCGACACAGATTCCGCCGCCGCGAATAATTCGAAGCCCGAAGCGATCGCCGAGCGCATTCGCGCCGCAATCCTCGAGCATCGGCTCGCCCCCGGCGCCAAGCTGACAGAAGCCCAGTTGTGCGAAGTATTCGGCGTGAAACGCGGCCCGATCCGGCAGGCGCTCGCGCAACTGGCCACCGATCATCTCGTCGATCTCGAACCGAATCGCGGTGCGTTTGTTGCGAGTCCGTCGCTGCAGGAAGTGCATGAGGTGTTCGAAATGCGCCGCATCATCGAACTGGCCGTAGTGGAAAAGATTTGCAGCGGTCACGGCGTGCGGCGCTTGAAGAGCATCGGCGGCACGATCGGCCGCGAACGCAAAGCGTTCGAAACACGTGATTTTCCGGCGTGGATTCGTCTGTCGGGCGAGTTTCACACCGAGTTGGCCGGGCTTACCGGCAACGCCGTGCTGTGCGACTGCCTGAACGGACTGGTGGCGCGCTCCACGCTGATTTCCGCGCTGTACGAGTCACTCGGACGCAGCCCGTGCTCGTTCGAGGATCACGCAGCGATTCTCGCCGCGCTCGACGCCGGCGATGCAAAAGAGGCGGCGGCACTGATGTCGCGCCATCTGCAAAGCGTCGAGTTGAAAATGCTGGACCGCCCCGCACGCGGCGCGGCCGATCTGCATGAAGTGTTCGGCGCGCTTAACGGTGCGCGCAGGGACGAATCCAAAGCGAAGTCCGCGCCAGGCTAAGGCTTGCGGCCGGCGCGCGCTCCTTGCTGGTGCGCGCCGCACTGAATTGAACTGAACGAATCAAGCGTTGCAAGGCGGCTCGGCGTGAGCGCTGCCGGCTTGCGCACGCGTGGCCGTCGCCGGGCGGCGGCTGTCGAGCAGCAACGCATCGCCGGGAATCCGCGGTTTCCGGCGGCGCGATAACCACAAGTACATCAAGTACGGAGACACCCGCGGCACGGCCGCACAGGTGGCGCCCGAGCAGGGCGCGACTGGCATGGCCGATGCAATGTCCTTCGATTCGCTATCGATGGTCCTATCCCAAGGAGGAATCATGGCTCAGTTCAGTGCAGCGCCCGGCAGTCCCGCAATTCCCACTTACGGAGACGGCGGTGCGCCCGACGATCCGTCGATGCCGGCAGGCTACAGCGAGAGGCTGTACAACGAAGACCTCGCGCCGTTGCGCCATCAAACCTGGGGCGCGTACAACATCTTCGCGTTCTGGATGTCGGACGTGCACAGCGTCGGCGGTTATGTGTTCGCGGGCAGTCTGTTCGCGCTCGGCCTGACGAGCTGGCAGGTGCTGATCGCGTTGCTGGTCGGCATCACGATCGTCAACGTGCTCTGCAACCTGATCGCCAAGCCGAGTCAGGCGAACGGCGTGCCTTATCCGGTGGCTTGCCGCGCGACGTTCGGCGTCCTGGGCGCGAATATTCCGGCTGTGATTCGTGGCTTGATCGCGGTAGCGTGGTACGGCATTCAGACCTATCTGGCTTCGAGCGCGCTGGTGATCGTGGTGCTGAAGTTCGTCCCGCAATTGCTGCCGTACGCGGACGTTCATCATCATGGTTTCATGGGCCTTTCGACGCTCGGCTGGGCCGGTTTCATGCTGCTGTGGGTTTTGCAGGCACTGGTGTTCTGGCACGGCATGGAAACCATCAAGAAGTTCATCGACTTCGCGGGTCCCGCCGTCTACGTGGTGATGTTCATTCTCGCGGGCTACATGGTGTATCGCGCGGGATGGCGCAACATCGGCATCAATCTCGGCGGCGTCAAATATCACGGTATGCAAGTGGTGCCGGTCATGATTACGGCGACCTCGCTGGTGGTGTCGTACTTCTCCGGGCCGATGCTCAATTTCGGCGACTTTTCCCGCTACGGCAAGAGCTTTCGCAGCGTGCAGCGCGGCAACTTCTGGGGACTGCCGGTCAACTTTCTCGCCTTCTCGCTGGTGACGGTGATCACGACCGCGGCCACGCTGCCGGTGTTCGGTGAACTGATCACGGATCCGGTGGAAACGGTGGGCCGGATCGACTATCCGACCGCGGTGATTCTCGGCGCGTTGACCTTCACGATTGCCACCATCGGCATCAATATCGTCGCCAATTTCGTCTCGCCGGCTTTCGACTTCTCGAACGTCGCGCCGCGTCTGATCAGTTGGCGCGCGGGCGGCATGCTCGCGGCGGTGGCGTCGATCTTCATCACGCCGTGGAATCTGTTCAACAACCCGGCCGTGATTCACTACACGCTCGACGTGCTCGGCAGCTTCATCGGACCTTTATATGGGGTCCTGATCGTCGACTACTATCTCGTGAAGCGTCAGAAGATCGTGCTCGACGATCTGTACACGGTGGCTCCCACGGGCTCGTACTGGTATCGCAACGGCGTCAATTACCGGGCGGTGGCCGCGTTGCTGCCGGCCGCGTTCATCGCCGTGATCTGCGTGATGGTGCCGGCGCTCGACGGCATGGCGAATTTCTCGTGGTTTATCGGCGCCGGGCTGGCCGCGCTGTTCTATCGCTTGCTCGCACGCTGAGTTTCTGGAGCCGCAACAGGAGTCGATATGCGCATCAAACTGATCAACCCGAACACGACCCAACGCATGACGGATGCAATGGGCCGCTGCGCGCGTGAAGTCGCGGCGCCCGGCACCGAAGTGATCGCCGTGAATCCCACCATGGGGCCGCCGTCGATCGAAGGCTATTACGACGAGGCGCTCGCGACGCCCGGCTTGCTGGCCGAGGTCATGGCCGGCGAGCGCGACGGCTGCGACGGTTACGTGATCGCGTGCTTCGGCGATCCCGGCTTGTACGCGGCGCGCGAGTTGGCGCGCG
>DASPZL010000258.1:0-3212 GCA_035636295.1 Paraburkholderia sp. | reverse complement strand
CCGCGCTTCTTGATCTCGAAGTCGATCGCGCGCGCCACGATATCGCGCGGCGCCAGTTCGGCACGTTCGTCGTGAGCCGGCATAAAGCGCGTGCCATCGGGCAGCTTAAGAATGCCGCCTTCTCCTCTCACAGCCTCTGAGATCAGAAAGGACTTGGCGTAAGGGTGAAACAGACATGTCGGGTGAAACTGGATGAACTCCATGTTCGACACGCGACAACCGGCCCGCCAGGCCATTGCGATGCCGTCGCCCGTCGCGGTGTCGGGGTTGGTCGTGTACAGGTAGACCTTGCCCGCGCCGCCCGTGGCGAGCACAGTATGCGGCGCCTCGATGGTGACGGTGCGGCCGCTCGCGAGATCGAGCGCGTAGAGGCCGTGACAGCGGCGTCCCGGCAGGCCGAGCCGGTCCGAGGTGATCAGGTCGATCGCGTAGTGGTCTTCGAGCAGCGTGATGTTCGGATGTTGCCGCACGCGCTCGCTCAGCGTCGCGACGACGGCGTGGCCCGTGGCATCGGCGGCGTGGATGATGCGCCGATGACTGTGGCCGCCTTCACGAGTCAGGTGGAAGCCGAGTTCCGCGGCATCGTCCTTCGTGAACGGCACGCCCTGGTCGATCAGCCACTGGATCGCCTCGCGGCCATGCTCGACGATAAAGCGCGTCGCCGCTTCATCGCACAAGCCGCCGCCGGCGATCAACGTGTCGTCGACGTGATTCTCGACGCTATCGGCAGAATCGAGCACGGCGGCGATGCCGCCTTGCGCCCAGTCGCTGGCGCCCTCCGTCAGCGAACGCTTGGCGATCACGGCGACGCGCCGCGTCTGCGCGAGATTCAGCGCGACACTCAAACCGGCCAGTCCGCTGCCGACAATCGCTACATCGAAATTCATCTCCTCTCTCCGTCGTATTGCGCGGCCGGTGCGGCGAGCGCCGCCAAGACCGTTCGATTGGGAAACCGAACAGCATACGCGTTGAAACCGCCGAGGAAAAGCTGACCGATCGGCGTAGGCTATTGCGCGCGCCGGAAGAGGAGGGGATGGTGAAGAGGGCCACCGCAAAGCCGGTAGCCGGAAAACAAAAAGCCCCGCATGGTGCGGGGCTTTTTCGACAGGTAGAAGACCAGATTACTTGATCTTCGTTTCCTTGTACGCCACGTGCTTACGGACGACGGGATCGAACTTCATGATCTCCATCTTTTCCGGCATGTTGCGCTTGTTCTTCGTCGTCGTGTAGAAGTGACCCGTACCTGCGGTCGATTCCAGCTTGATCTTGTCGCGTGCGCCCTTGGCCATGATTTACTCCTTAGGCTTCGCCACGTGCGCGCAGATCTGCGAGCACGGTGTCGATACCGTTCTTGTCGATCAGGCGCAGACCGGCGTTCGAGACGCGGAGGCGCACCCAACGGTTTTCGCTTTCAACCCAGAAACGGCGGTTCTGCAGGTTCGGAAGAAAACGACGCTTGGTCTTGTTGTTGGCGTGGGAAACGTTGTTGCCGCTCATCGGCGCTTTCCCAGTTACTTGGCATACGCGTGCCATGAGAGCACTCCTAATACGCTAATTCTGAGTTCGGAACGCCGTGAAGTTTCCCGGGAAAACATAAGAACCAAGCCGTAGCCGACTTAATCTCTCGCTTTCCGGAAAGGCCTTGAGGCTTCGGAACAGGGGTTGGAAAGAGGCAAACCGAAATTCTAGCAGAAAAAAAGCCGAAATATCAAACCTTATTTGCGACGGACAGGGCGGATGCGCAACGCCGCCGCCCGCGCCTTTCCTGCTGTGTGCTCATTGCGCTGCGGCTCATGGCCAGCCCGCGCGGGCGAAAGAAAACGTCTCGTTCGCGCCGATCACCAGATGGTCGATCAGTTGCACGTCGATCAGTGCGAGGGTGTCGCGCAGCACGCGCGTGAGCTGGCGGTCACTGGCGCTCGGCTTGACGGCGCCGGACGGGTGATTATGCGCGACGATCAGGCTTGCCGCATTGACCGACAGCGTGCGCCGAACGATCTCACGCGGGTATACGGCCATGCGCGTGAGCGAGCCACGCGAGTTTTCTTCCGAGCGGATCAGCCGGTGCCGGGTGTCCAGAAAGAGGCAGATGAACACCTCGTACGGCCGCGAGCCGATCAACAGCCGCAAATAGTCCTCGACGGCTTCGGGCGAGTCGATCAGTGGACGCTCGCGCATCTTTTCCGCGAGCGCGCGCCGCGCCATCTCCATGATTGCCAGCAGTTGCGCGCGCTTGGCCGGGCCCACGCCGCGCACGCCGTCGAAGTCTTCGGGCGTCGCGTCGAGCATCGCGCGCAACGAGCCGAAGCGCTCCAGCAGCGAGCGCGCGACGTCGAAGACATTGTGGCCGGGTAGCCCGGAGCCGAGCACGAGCGCGACCAGTTCGGTTTCGGAGAGCGCCGCCGGGCCGGCCTCGAGCAGCCGCTCGCGCGGCATGTCGCGGGTCGGCCACGCGGGCTGCGGACGGCGTATCGGAGGCTTTTCTGCCGCGGAGCGCGGCATGACTATCGTTTCGTTCATGGCTGTTTCCTTCGAAATTCGGATGAAGCGGCGACGACGCGCCGCGCAGCAACGTTCCAGCCGGCTCGGGATATGTGGCTTACAATAGATCCTTTGCGCACGGCGCCCCCGGCATGGCACGGGCCCGCCATGCGCGCGACCCGCGCCGCTGCGTTTGTGCGCCGCGCGCCACGACCGAACGAGTACCGCATGAGCATCATCGACATCTCCGAAGTGAAACCCGGTTCGCACATCACACTTCACTACCGGCTTTCGCTTGCCGATGGCGCCGAGATCGTCAGCACTTTCAACGACAAACCCGCTACGCTGCTGCTGGGCGCGGGCCAACTGGCGCCGCCGCTGGAAGACATTCTGCTGGGATTGAAGGTGGGCCACCATTCGACCTTTCAGCTAGAGCCGGGTCAGGGATTCGGCCCGCGCAACCCGGAGCTGATCCAGCGCGTGTCGCTGGCCACGCTGCGCGAAAACGCGATGATCGGCGAGGATTTTTCTCCCGGCGATCTAGTCGAATTCAATGCGCCGGGCGGCGGTCGCTATGCGGGCGTGCTGAAGGAAGTGGGTGAAACCTCGGCTCTCTTCGATTTCAACCATCCGCTCGCCGGCCAGGCGCTGACGTTCGAAGTCAAAATCATCGGGATCCTGTAAACATGAGCATCACGGACACGACTCTCGCCGAAGCTGAAATCCTGCTT
>DASPZL010000257.1:0-8118 GCA_035636295.1 Paraburkholderia sp. | reverse complement strand
GCGATGCGGCCAACACGTTCACGGTGCCGGGGCGCGTCCTCGTGGATCTCGGCGCGCATTACGACATTCAGAACTGGCGCCTCTCGCTCAACGTGAACAACCTGTTCGACCGCGAGTACATCTCGTACTGCACGACGGCGTCCGTTTGTTACTGGGGCGCAACGCGAACGGTGCTCGGGACGGCACGCTACCAATGGTGACAGGGATGAGGAAGGGCTGGGCGGATGGCATGCGGCACACGTCGTCATGACGGCAGGCATGCGGTTTAGCAACAGGCGGCGCCTCGCGCTCGCGGGTATGGGCGCGGCGGCGCTCGCGGCATCGGGCGCTCCGTTCGCACGCGCGGCGCTGGCTGCCGCGCCGCTCGCGGGTCCGGCCGCGCGTGTCGCCGTGCTCGACTGGCCGCTGACCGAAGTCGTGCTGTCGCTCGGCGTGGTGCCCGTGGGCGTCTCGCGCCCATCGTGGTATGCGAAGCTCGACGGCGATCCGCCGCTGCCGCCGTCGGTCGTCGACACCGGCCTGCTGTACCAGCCGAACTTCGAGGTGCTGGCGGCGCTCAAGCCCGACCTCATCGTCATCACGCCGTGGCACGCGCCGCTGCGTGCCTTGCTCGAACGGATCGCGCCGACGCTGACGGTGCAACTGTTCGGCCCCGGCATCGACGTCTATCCGGCGGTCCACGCCGCGACCCGCAAGCTGGCCGACGCGCTCGGCCGCGGCTCCGCGGCCGATGCGCTGTTCGCACGCGCCGACGCGCGGCTCGCCGACGCGTCCGCGCGTCTCGCGGGTTTTCGCGCGACAGGGCGCCCCGTCTATTTACTTCGTCCGATCGACGACCGGCACATCGCGGTGTTCGGCAGGAGCAGCCTGTTCGGCGGTGTGCTGGGCGCGCTCGGGATCGACAACGCGTGGCGGGACTACGCCGATCCGCAAGGCATGACGGAAGCGGACCTCGGCGCGCTCGCGAAACATACCGATGCGCAGGTCGTCACGATCGGCGTGCCGCCCGCCGTGGCCGCGCAACTCGCGCGAAGCCCGTTGTGGCGCGCGCTGCCGTTCGTCGGGCAGAACCGCGTGCAGCACATCGGCCCGCTGCCGCCGCTCGGCGGCGTTGTCGCGTCGATGCGCTTCGCCGATAACCTCGCGCAGGCGCTGCAAGGAGTAACCGCATGAACCGCTCGACGGCGACCGTCGCCGCCACCGCCGCGCCTCGCGCATGGCGGCTGCCCGCGCTGCTGGTGGTGCTGGCCGCGTGGCTCGTTTATCACACGCTGTCGGCGCGGCTGCCTGTCGCGCAATGGCCCGGCGTCGTGCTGTCCGGCGTCGACGCGACGCTGCCGCAGCTCGTCGTGCGCTATGGCTGGCTGCCGCGCGTCGCCATCTCGCTGATAGCCGGCGCGGCGTTGTCGCTCGCTGGCGTCGTGTTCCAGCAGGTGCTGCGCAACCCGCTTGCCGAACCGCTCACGCTTGGCGTGTCGGCGGGCGCGTATCTCGCGCTGACGATTGCCGCGGTGGTCGCGCCCGCGCTCGTCGCCGATATGCGCTTCACGGTCGCGCTTGCCGGCGCCGCGCTGGCGATGCTCGCCACGATGGCGATGACTTGGCGCAAGGGCTTCGCCGCCGTCTCCATCGTGCTGGCCGGGATGATCGTGAATCTGTATTGCGGCGCGCTGTCCGTGCTGCTGACGATCGTCTTCGAGCGCTCGCTCACGTCCGTGTTCATCTGGGGCGGCGGGTCGCTGGTGCAGAACGGCTGGGCGAACGTCGTCTGGCTGCTGCCGCGCGTGATCGCGTGCGGCGTCGCCGCGGCGCTGCTGGTGCGGCCGCTCACGCTGTTTTCTCTCGACGACGGCAGTGCGAGCCAGCTCGGCGTGTCGCTCGCATGGACGCGGCCCGTCGCGCTCGGCATCGCGGTGATCCTGAGCGCGTTCGTGGCAAGCGCGGTCGGCGTGATCGGCTTCATCGGGCTGGGCGGCCCGGTGCTCGCGCGCCTGATGGGCGCGCGGCGGCTGCGCGATCAATTGCTGTGGGCGCCGCTCGTCGGCGCGCTCTTGCTCGCGATCGCGGACCAGGCCGTGCAGAGCCTGCCCAGCGTGCTCGGCGAGCTTCTGCCGACTGGCGCCGCGGTGGCGCTCTGTGGCGGCCCGCTGTTGCTGTGGATGCTGCGCCGCATGCACATCGAAGCGCCGCGTCCGGCGTCGGCGGAAAGCGAGCCGCCGCGTCGCGCGCTGTCCGCGCCCGCGCTGCTGCTCGGCGGCTTGCTCGTCGCCGCGGTCGTCGTATCGCTGCGCTTTTCAGTCACGCTGCACGGCTGGCAATGGACGAACGCCCTGCAATGGGGCGACGTGTGGTTCTGGCGCGTGCCGCGGCTCATCGCGTCGCTGGGCGCCGGCGTGATGGTCGCGCTTGCCGGGACGATCCTCCAGCGGGTCACGGGCAATCCGATGGCGAGCCCCGATCTGCTCGGCGTGAGCGGCGGGGCGATGCTCGGCATGCTGGTCGCCGCCGTCCTGGCGACCGCGCCTTCGACGCCCGTGCTGCTCGCGGGCTCGTCGGCGGGCGCGCTGATCTGTCTGCTGATGATCGTCGCGCTGGGCCGCCGCAGCGGTTTCGCTCCGGACCACGTGTTGCTCGCGGGCATCGCGATCAGCGCGTTCTCGCAAGCGGTCGTCATGCTGGCGACGGCGAGCGGCGGCGCCTACGCCAACATGCTGCGCCCGCTGCTGTACGGCTCGACCTATGTGATTCTGCCCGCGACGGCGATCGCCGTCGGCATCTGCACGGTTGCCGCCGTGTTCGCCGCGTATCTCGGCGCGCGCTGGCTGGAGATTCTGCCGCTCGGCGCGAACGTCGCGAATGCGCTCGGCGTCGGCGCGCAACGCGCGCGGCTCATGCTGCTCGTGGTTGCCGCGATCCTGACGGCGGGCGCGACGGTCGTGATCGGTCCGATGTCGTTCGTCGGGCTGATGGCGCCGCACCTCGCGCGCCTGCTCGGTTTTCCGCGCGCGCGTTCGCAGATGCTCGTCGCGGCGCTCATCGGCGGCTTGCTGATGGTGCTGTCGGACTGGCTTGGACGGAACATGATCTTTCCGCAACAGATGCCGGCCGGCGTGATCGCGACACTCGTGGGCGGGCCCTATCTGATGTGGCTGCTGCGCCGTCAATAATCCCAGTCAGGTTGTCTCAGAGGTAAACCCTGGCTGACGTTACTGGATGGTAACGCTACCATCGCATCCATTGAGAAAGCTGCCGATGGCCGTGAACGACTGGTCGTAATGGTAGCGCTACCATGGAGACGTCAGTGTCATCGAACCGCAAAACACCTGAAGAGCTTCGCAGCTATCGCTGGTATGGCGTGAACGACCTGCGTTCGTTCGGCCATCGTTCGCGCACCGCGCAAATGGGCTATCACGCGTCGGATTACATGGGCAAGCCGGTGATCGCGGTCGTCAACACGTGGAGCGAGATCAACTCGTGCCACACGCACTTCAAGCAGCGCGTGGAAGAAGTGAAGCGGGGCATCTGGCAGGCCGGCGGCTTTCCGGTCGAGATGCCGGTGATGACGCTCGCCGAGCCCTTCCAGAAGCCGACCACGATGCTGTACCGCAACTTTCTCGCGATGGAAACGGAAGAGTTGCTCAAGTCCTATCCGTTCGACGGCTGCGTGCTGATGGGCGGATGCGACAAGACCACGCCCGGTTTGCTGATGGGCGCGATCAGCATGAATCTGCCGGCGATCTATCTGCCGGCGGGCCCGATGCTGCGCGGCAACTGGAACGGCCGCACGCTCGGCAGCGGTTCGGACACGTGGAAGTACTGGGCCGAACTGCGCGCGGGCAAGATCACGGAGGAGGAATGGAAGGGCATCGAAAGCGGCATCGCGCGCTCGCCCGGCCATTGCATGACGATGGGCACCGCGTCGACGATGACGAGCGCCACCGAAGCACTCGGCCTGACCTTGTCCGGCTTTTCGTCGATTCCGGCGGTCGACTCGCGGCATGCGCAGTTCGCGTCGCTGACCGGTCAGCGCATCGTCGAGATGGTGTGGACCGATCTGAAACCGTTAGACATCCTGAGCGCGAAATCCTTCGATAACGCGGTGACCACCGTGCTGGCGATGTCCGGCTCGACCAACGCGATCGTCCACCTCGTGGCGGTGGCGCGGCGTGCCGGCATCGATCTGACGACCGCGCGCTTTGACGAACTCGCGCGCATCACGCCGGTGCTCGGCAATCTGCGCCCGGCCGGCCAATATCTGATGGAAGACTTTTTCTACGCCGGCGGCCTGCGCGCGTTGCTGCTGGAACTGGGCGAACTGATCGACGGCTCGCAACGGACGGTCAACGGTTCGACCCTCGGTGAAAACATCGCCGGCGCGGAGATCTTCAACGACGACGTGATCCGCAGGCGCGACAATCCGCTCGTCGCCAGCGACGGGCTCGCCGTTCTCACCGGCAACCTCGCACCGGACGGCGCCGTGATCAAGCCGGCGGCAATGGAAGCGCATCTGCTGAAGCACCGCGGTCCGGCCGTCGTGTTCAAGGATTATGCGGACATGGCCGCGCGCATCGATAGCGAAGAGCTGGACGTCACCGCCGATTCAGTGATCGTGCTGCAGCACGCCGGCCCGGTCGGTGCGCCCGGCATGCCCGAGTGGGGCCAGTTGCCGATTCCGCAAAAGCTGCTGAAGCAGGGTGTGCGCGACATGCTGCGCATTTCCGACGCGCGCATGAGCGGCACGAGCTACGGCGCGTGCGTGTTGCACGTGGCGCCGGAGTCGTTTGTCGGCGGACCGCTCGCGCTGGTGAAGGACGGCGACATGATCGAACTGGACGTTCCCGGCCGCCGGCTGCATCTGGACGTCAGCGACGCGGAACTCGCCGCGCGCAAGGCCGCGTGGCAAGCGCCGAAGCGTCCGTTCGAGCGCGGCTTCGGCGTGATGCATCAATTGCACGTCACGCAGGCGAACAAGGGGTGCGACTTCGATTTCCTCGAAGAGCCTCTGAACCAGGCCGTGCAACAGCAGAACCAGACGCCGGCCGCGCAGACGGGGCAAGCGGCGGACGGCGCGCCGGTCACGCAACGCACCGAGCCCGAAATCCACTAACTCATTCAGAGCCTTTTCATGACTGCATCCGAAATCAGCGTCAGCGAAGCGACACTCGAACAACTCCGCCACGTCAGCACGGCGACGTTGACCACGCAACTCTTCAAGCGCGGGCTGCGCAACGTTTTCCTGCAAGGCGTCGCGCCACTCGTCAAACCGGCGCCTGGCAAACCGAACGTTGTCGGCCCGGCGTTCACGCTGCGCAACATTCCGGCGCGCGAAGACCTCGATCACGTGGGCGTGTTCCAGGACCCGGACCATCCGCAGCGTAAAGCCGTCGAGACGGCGCCGCCTGGCAGCGTGCTGGTGCAGGACTGTCGCGGCGAGCGTTCGGTCGCGTCGGTCGGCTCGATTCTCGCGCTGCGTCTCGCGAAACGCCGCGTTGCCGGCATGGTGTCTGACGGCCCGGTGCGCGACAGCGGCACGATCGCGGACCTGGGTTTGCCGATCTGGTGCGCCGGCGCGAGCGCGCCGCTGAATCTGGCGAAACACCATGCGGTCGATATGAACGTGCCGATCGCGTGCGGCGGCGTGCCGGTTTATCCGGGCGACATCGTCGTCGCCGATGTGGACGGCGTCGTGATTGTGCCGCGAGAAATGGCGGAAGAAGTCGCGCGCGATGCCACCGAGCAGGAACAGCTCGAAGCATTCATCACGCAGCGTATCGAGGAAGGCCGCCCGTTGCGCGGCACCTATCCGCCGAACGAGGAAACGCTGGCGGCTTACGCGCAGTGGCGCGCACAAAAACAATAATGCGTTGAAGCGGTTTCGATCCATCGCAAAGCAACAGCTCGCGCATACGACACGAGCGCAGGAGACACAGTGACTATCACGACACCAGCGACGACACCAGCGACGACCCCGGCGATCGACGAATCGCGTCTGATCAACCGCCTCGCACTTCGCCTGATGCCGCTACTCGGGCTGCTCTATCTGGTCGCCTACATCGACCGCTCCAATATCAGTTTCGCGAAGCTGCAGATGCTCGGCAGCCTCGGTTTGTCCGAGGTCGCTTATGGGCTGGGCGCATCGCTGTTCTTCATCGGCTATCTGATTTTCGAAGTGCCGAGCAATGTGCTGCTGCACAAATACGGCGCGCCGCGCTGGATGGCGCGCATCATGTTCACGTGGGGCGTCGTCACGGTGCTGCTTGCGTTCACGCAAAACGCGACGATGTTTTACGCGTTGCGCTTTCTGCTGGGCGCATCGGAAGCCGGCTTGTATCCCGGCGTGATCTATTACCTGACCTTGTGGTTTCCGTCACGGCACCGCGTGCGAATGCTCGGCTATTTCACGGTCGGCAGCAGTCTCGGCAACATGGTCGGCGCGCCGATTTGCGGGTGGCTGCTCGACAAGGGCGGACTCGCGGGTCTGCAGGGTTGGCAACTGGTGTTCATCGTGACCGGGCTGCCGTCGATTCTGCTGACAGTCGTCGTATTGTTCCTGCTGCCTGCGTCGCCGAAACAGGCGCGCTTCCTTTCCGCCGACGAGACAGCGTGGCTCACCCATACGCTCGACGCGGAACGCGCGCAGATCAAGTCCAACCTCGGCGCGCATTCGTCGCTGCTCAGCGTGCTGGCCGAGCCGCGTGTGATCGGCATGGCGCTCTACTACATGATGCTGTCGATTTCCGTCTACGGCGTGAGCTACTGGCTGCCGACCCTCGTAAAGGGCTTCGGCGTCAGCAACACGACGAACGGTTTGCTCAACATCGTTCCGTGGCTGATGGCGACGATCATGCTGGCGTGGCTGCCGTCGAAGCTGCGTGGCGGCAATCGCGCGATCGTCGCGATGCTGGTGGCGGCCTTGCTCGGTGTCGCGTGTTTCCTGAGCGCCGTCTTGCTGCCGACCAACACGCTGCGCTTCGTGGCGCTTTGCTTGGGCGCGCCTTGCATGTATCTGCTGATCCCATGTTTCTGGACGCTGCCGCCAAAGTTTCTGTTCGGCGCGCGTGCCGCGGCGGGCATTGCGGCGATCAATTCGCTCGGCAATATCGGTGGATTCATCGCGCAGAATCTGGTGCCGTGGGTCCGTCAAACGACGGGCAGCGTGAAGGCGCCGATGCTGATTCCGGCGACCTGTCTATTGTTTTTCGCCGCCATCACGTTGCTGATTCTGCGCCGCGAGCGGGGCGCTCGCGTGACGCAAAGCCATGTGCCGGTGACCGAATAAAAGATTCATTGGCTCCCGAACCGTCAGTGTTCCGGCCGCGGCATATGACGGGGCCCAGACTACAATGAGCGCGATACGTTACTTCCGTTACTGAACCATGCCGAATCACAAGCCGGGCGCCGCCGCGAGCCCTGACGTGCCGGAGGCGGTCACGCCCGCGAGGCGCATGCGCGGCGGCGGCCCCAAAGGCTTGCGCATCACCGACGTCGCCGCGCTCGCGGGCGTCGCGCCGATCACGGTGTCGCGCGTGTTCAATAGCCCCGAGACGGTCGCGCCCGAAACGCTCGAACGCGTGCGGCAGGTCGTGCAGAAGCTCGGCTATGTGCCCAATCGCCTGGCGGGCGGCTTGTCGTCGTCACGCTCGCGATTGATCGCTGCGATCGTGCCGACCATCGCGCATTCGCTCTTTTCCGAAACGATCCAGGTGTTCAGCGAGACGATGTCGCGCGCCGGTTATCAGGTGCTGCTGGCATTGAGCGGCTACAGCGATTCGAACGAAGAGACGCTGCTCGACGCGGTGCTGAGCCGCCGCCCGGAAGGCGTGCTGCTGACGGGCGTCGCGCACACGGAATCCTTGCGTGAGCGGTTGCGCAACGTCGGCATGCCGATCGTCGAAACGTGGGACATGACCACGACGCCGATCGACATGCTGGTGGGTTTTTCGCATTATCAGATCGGCGCGGCGGTGGCCGAGCACTTTCTGCGGCGCAACGTGCGCGCGCCGGGCCTGGTTTCCGCGAACGACGACCGCGCGCTCGCGCGCCGCGACGGCTTTCGCGAGCGGCTCGCCGAGGCGGGCATCCGCGAGATCGCCGAGGTGCTGGTGGCGCCGCCGAGTT
>DASPZL010000256.1:0-23275 GCA_035636295.1 Paraburkholderia sp. | reverse complement strand
ATACGCTCACGCGTGGTGCGTTGGCATGGACCAACGGCGAACTGCGGGCGGTGCGTGGCGCGGGGCGCTATCTGAAGCGCCCGCCGAACCCGGCGTACTTCGAGGCGATCCGCGTGGCCAACAAGTTGAAGGAACCGCATCCCGTGGAACGGTAAACCCTTTCCAACCCGATAATGGGCGGCCCCGGCGCCGCCCGTTTTTCAATGCCGCGCATTCGCTGCGGCAGCCCCCCTCCCGCGTTTTCCCCGATGGCGCCCGGCACGGGTTCCGTGTTGCGATGCATGCCGCGTCCGCCATATCTGCTGTAAAGTTGAATTCCACGTCGCACCGGAGGTCGCCGCTGTCCGCTTAGCACGCGTGCGCATATTGATCGCAAACCTGATCCTTTGTAAAAAGGCAGACCGTTTGCTACAGTCCGCCCACTCTGCCGGGCGCGAGCGCCGGCGGGAACTGCCAAACACATAACCATGCAACCGACGTAGCAAACTTTACGGAGCCACCTGATGAAGTCGATTCGTTCCATCCTGCTGATCGCGCTGTTTCAAGCGGTGACCGTGAGCTCGGCCTTCGCCGCCGATGAACTCGCGCGGATCAAATCCGCCGGCGTGTTCAAGATCGGCACTGAAGGCACGTATGCACCTTTCACGTATCACGACGAATCCGGCAAGCTGACCGGCTTCGACGTGGAGATCGGCACGGCGATCGCGCAGCGCCTGGGCGTCAAGCCCCAATTCGTCGAAGGCAAATGGGACGGCCTGATCGCCGGTCTCGATGTGAACCGCTACGACGCGGTGATCAACGAAGTGGCCGTCACCGAGGCGCGCAAAGCCAAATACGATTTCTCGGACCCGTACATCACGTCGCATGCGGCGCTGATCGTGCGTTCGGACAACACCGCGATCAAGAATTTCGACGACCTGAAGGGCAAGAAATCGGCCAACACGCTGACCAGCAATTTCGGCAAGATCGCGGCGGCGCATGGCGCGGAAGTGATCCCCGTGCAGGGCTTCAACGAGTCGATCGATCTGCTGACCTCGGGGCGCGTGGATGCGACCGTCAACGATTCGCTGTCGTTCCTCGACTTCAAGAAGCACAAGCCGGATGCGAAGGTGAAAATTGCCGCGTTCGATACGTCGCCGGACAGCAGCGACAAGTCCGCGGTGCTGATCCGCAAGGGCAGCCCCGAGTTGCAGGCGGCGATCAACAAAGCGCTCGCCGAGATCAGGAAAGACGGCACCTACGCGAAACTCTCGCAGAAGTATTTCGGCAAGGACGTCTCCCAGTAAACGCCACCTGCGAGTCTGAATCATGCCGGCATGGTTGCATCTGATGGCGCAGTCGCTGTGGCCCTTGCTGTATGCGGGGCTCGTCTTCACCGTGCCGCTCACGTTGATATCGTTCGCGATCGGGCTCGCGCTCGCGTTCGTCGTCGCGCTGGTCCGGCTGTTCGGGCCGAAGTGGGCGATTGCGGTCGCGCGCTTTTACGTGTGGCTCTTTCGCGGCTCGCCGCTGCTCGTGCAACTGTTCGTCATTTTCTACGGATTGCCAAACGTCGGGATCGTGCTCGATCCGTTGACCGCGGCGATTATCGGCTTTTCGCTGAACGTCGGCGCGTATAACTCCGAAGTGATCCGCGGCGTGATCGAGTCGATTCCGAAAGGGCAGTGGGAGGCCGCGTATTCGATGGGGATGACGCGCGAGCAGGCACTGCGTCGCGCGATCCTGCCGCAAGCGGCGCGCGTGGCGCTGCCGCCGCTGTCGAATTCGTTTATCGCGCTGGTGAAGGACACGTCATTGGCCGCGGTGCTGACCGTGCCCGAGGTGTTTCAGGCGGCGCAGCGGATCGCGTCGGTGACTTACGAGCCGCTTATTCTTTATACCGAAGCCGCATTGGTTTATCTGGTGTTCAGTTCGGTGTTGTCGTCGGCGCAAGTCAGACTCGAGCGCAAGTTCGGCCGTCATGCACTTTTCCAGGCGGGCAACTGATGATCCGACTGGAAAAAATCGACAAGTACTTCGCCGAACATCGGGTGCTCAGCTCGGTGGATCTTCATCTCGCGTCGGGTAACGTCACGGCGCTGATCGGTCCGTCGGGCAGCGGCAAGAGCACCCTGCTGCGCTGCGTGAACCTGCTCGAAATTCCCGAGGCCGGTTCGCTCGAACTCGGCGATCAACGGCTCGAGTTCAGCCGTGAGCACAAACCTTCGCGCGAAACGGTGCTGACGATTCGCCGCCGCACGGGCATGGTGTTTCAGAACTTCCAGCTGTTTCCGCATTTGACTGTGCGGCAGAATGTGATGGAAGGCCTGCTGACCGTGCTGAAGTGGGACAAGGAAAAAGCGCGTGCACGTGCGGACGAATTGCTGGAGAAGGTCGGCATCGCGCACAAGGCGGACGCCTGGCCGTCGACGCTTTCCGGCGGGCAACAGCAGCGCGTGGCGATTGCGCGCGCGTTGGCGCCGTCGCCGGAGGTGCTGTTGTGCGATGAGCCCACGTCCGCGCTCGATCCCGGTCTCGCCGCTGAGGTCGTGGAGGTGCTCAAGCAACTCGCCACCGAAGGCATGACCATGTTGATGGCGACGCACGACTTGCGGCTCGCCGCGACGATCGCGCGTGACGTGGTGTTTCTGAATAACGGCGTGGTGGTGGAGGCCGGCCCGTCGCGCGATATTTTCATGCAACCGCGCGAGCCGGAAACCGCGCGTTTCGTGTCGACGCTGACGCACAGCCTGCCCGACGCGTGGACTGAATAGAGCGGACCTGAAGGGACATATCTGAGAGACAAGAGGATTCGCCCGGCAAGCCGTCAAGCTTGCCGGGCGAATCCTTTTGTAGCATTCAAAAAACGGGCGTCAATCAGCCGCTACAGTTTTAATGACACGTCAACACAACGCATTCAAACCGCCACTCGCTCGGCATCGTCACTCGTGGCGGCTTCAAAAAACCGCGCTTGCGCAGCGCCGTTAACCCGCGCATAAGCGCGATTCACACCGCTGATAACGGCTCGAATGGAAGCGGTCACCAGATTCGCATCGATGCCGACGCCAAATGCGCTGCCCGCAATATCATTGCCGGCCATTTCAGCAATAGCAATCGCCCTGGCGTCGGCGCCTTGGGTCAGCGCGCGCTCTTCGTAATGCTGGATCCGCACCGGCACGCCCATCGCGTGCATCAATGCGTCGAGGGGGCCGTTGCCTTCGCCATTCAGCACGCGCCGCTTGCCGTTCACGTCGACAGTGAGCTTGATTCGCGCACCATCGCCCTGTTCGGACAGGCTATGCCCGACATATCGCACGGGCGCATGGCTTTCCACGTACTCCCGCTGGAACAACGACCAGATTTGCGAAGGCGTGACTTCTTGCCCGCTGTCATCGGAAAACCGCTGCACAGCCGAGCTGAAATCCACCTGCAAGCGCCGCGGCAACACCACGCCGTAACCCTGCTCGAGCAGATACGCAATGCCGCCTTTGCCGGACTGGCTATTGACTCGAATGACCGAATCATAGGTTCGGCCGAGATCGCTCGGGTCGATCGGCATATAGGGGACTTCCCAGATCGCGTCGGGTTTCTGCACGGCAAGGCCCTTCTTGATCGCGTCCTGATGCGAGCCCGAGAAAGCGGTGAACACCAGATCGCCGACATACGGATGTCGCGGATGCACCGGCAATTGCGTGCATTCCTCCGCCGTGCGCGCGACTTCATTGATGTTCGAGAAGTCGAGTCCCGGATCGACGCCTTGGGTGTACAAATTCAACGCGAGCGTGACGAGGTCCACGTTGCCGGTGCGTTCGCCGTTGCCGAACAGGCATCCTTCGATACGATCCGCGCCTGCCATGACAGCGAGCTCGGCAGCCGCCACCGCGGTGCCGCGGTCATTGTGCGGATGCACCGACACGATCAACGAATCGCGGCGCGCGAGATTGCGATGCATCCATTCGATCTGATCGGCGTAGACGTTCGGCGTCGACATTTCGACGGTGGCGGGGAGGTTGACGATCGCTTTGTGTTCCGGCGTTGGTTGCCAGATGTCGAACACGGCGTCGCACACTTCCTTCGCGAATTCGAGTTCGGTGCCGCTGAACACTTCGGGGCTGTATTGCAGCGTGAAGTGCGTCTCCGGCGTGGCGTCGGCGAGACGCTTCATCGTGCGTGCGGCGTTTTGCGCGAGCTCCTTCACGCCGCTCTTTTCGAGGCCGAACACGATGCGGCGGAATTCCGGCGCCGTTGCGTTGTACAGGTGGACGATCGCGCGCGGCACGCCACGCAAGGACTCGAAGGTGCGCTCGATCAGATCGTCGCGCGCTTGCGTCAGCACTTCGATCGTGACGTCGTCGGGAATGTGGCCGCCTTCGATCAACTCGCGCACGAAATTGAAATCGGTTTGCGACGCGGACGGAAACGCGACTTCGATTTCCTTGAAGCCGATCTGCACCAGCGTCTTGAACATGCGCATCTTGCGCTGCGCGTTCATCGGCTCGAACAACGCCTGATTGCCGTCGCGCAGGTCGGTGCTCATCCAGATGGGCGCACGCGTGATGCTGCGCGACGGCCACTGACGGTCCGTCAAATTGATCGGCTTGAACGCGTGGTATTTGGTAGCGGGGTTCTTCAACATTTTCATCATCCGTGGGTTCGACAAGCGGGTGGTCGACCGGACGACGAAAAGACAAAGCATGGCCGCCGGTCGGAAACCGGGGCTGGGTCAGTTACTGGGGAATCAAGCGGTGCTTCGGTGTATCAGATGGAAGCGCGCAGCAGCAGACCTAGCCCGGTGGAGCGGGCTAGTAGTAGCGATAGGGTGGTCTGGGCGCGGTACATAGTGCGCAATGGGAACATATTATCGAGACGGCGTCAAGCGCCGTCTCGATCAATGCGCCGGTTTCACGAAGCGCAAGGTCATGCGGTCCGATTCGCCGATTGCCGCGAATTTCGCCCGGTCGAGGTCGCCGCCTTCGTAGGTCGGCGGCAGCGACCACACGCCGTGCGGATAGTTTTTCGTGTCGCGCGAATTGCCGTTCGCCTCGCTTTGGCCGATCAATTCGAAGCCCGCCGCGCGCGCATGGTCGATTACATAGGTTTCGGTGACGTAACCGGTGTCGATGGTCTGTTGCAACGAGGTGCCCGGCGCCGCGCGATGTTCCTCGACGCCGAGAATGCCGCCGGGCTTGAGCGCCGCGTAAAAGGCGCGCAGGTTCGCGTCGATCTGGCCGTCCTTGATCCAGTTGTGGATGTTGCGGAAGGTCAGCACGCGGTCGACGCCGGCATCGGCCGGAAAGCCGCTGAACCGGCCCGCTTGCAGCGTGCCGACCGCGACCTTGCCGTAGACCGCGGGCGTGGCCGCCAACTTGCGCGCGAACGCGGCGCGGCCGGCTTGTGCCTCAGCCGACGGCGACGCCTCTGGGCCGTCGTATTGGGCCTCGTAGAGCTTGCCGTGGTCGCGCAGATAGGGCGCGAGTATCTCCGTGTACCAGCCGCCTCCCGGCGCGATTTCCAGCACGGTTTGCGACGGCGCGAGCTCGAAGAATTGCAGCGTCTCCTTCGGATGGCGGTAGACGTCGCGGGCGCGGGCCTTGTCGCCGCGCTGCGGTCCGGAAATAGCGGTGTCGAGCAAGGCTGGATCGGCGGATGTGGAAAAAGTCGATGCAACCGGGCCGGCGCAAGCTGCCAGCAACAGCGCTGCGCTCAGTGCCGCGAACGTGGCGCGCAGCGCGTGGGCGTGGGGGTGGGTGGTCATGACGTTCATTATCGGACGCGAGCCGCGCGGAAAGAAATCAGCAATCGATATAACGATATGCGGTCACTGAACTTGCGTTGCGTTTACGGCTGCCGTTGCCTCTGTGGCGAGGGCGAGCCAATCAGTCGCCACATCGCGCCGGCGCATCAAGGCAGTCGCCGCGCTGCGATGCCGATCAGCCGGTCCGTAAGCTACAATTGCCGACGGCTTGAATAACGGAACATCAATGAAGATTCGGATTCTCTCTATCGCCTGCGTGACGACCGCTGCCGCGCTGCTGGCGGCCTGCACGACCGTCTACAAGAACACGGATGCGTGCGAGCAGTTGATGCGAAGCAAGCTGGCTGAGAAGTCGTCGGATACGCTGAAGACCGCCCATCGGGGCGCCGGCATCGACGGCTCGCGCGTGGTGGTCGAAGGGTCGATCGAGCATGTCATGACGGCTTCGGAAGTGGGGGCCGCATCGGCGGCGTCCGCGGCTGCTTCGTCCGCGCGTGTGGCGGCCGGGCCGAGCTCGGCGTCGGGTGTACGCGGGGTGTCGGCGGCGTCTTCAGCGTCGGCGGCGTCCGCTGCGGGCGCATCGGGCGCCGAAGCGCTGTCGCTCAAACCTGCCAAGCCGAAAAAGGTCGTGCTGCCGGCGGCCGCCGAATGCACGTTCCACGGTTCGGCGCTGAACGCATTCAGTTGGCTTGCGCCGGCCAAGCTGGCCGCGCCGGTTGATGAGGACGACAGCGCCGCCACGCAGTAGTGTTTCCTGTTGCGCTTGCCGCGCAAGCAAGCGCTCCGCCTAAAAAAAACGCTTCAAGCAGATCATGCCGCGCTCGATATGCACGGCATGATTCCACTAGCGTGAACTGAACCTCAAGCCATCGCCTCCGCACGGTGGCTTTTGTTTTTGTTTTCGCGCATCAGCTTCAGCACGCTTTCGCCGAATGCCTGCGGCCGTCCTTCAAAGCAACGCTCCACGGCGTGCGTGTCGATCAGCCGCTGCCGCAATGCGGTGCGTTCATCATGCCCCTCGATCATTCGCAGGGCCGCGGCGATGTAATCCTCGACGCTGTCTGTCGTGGCCCACGACGGCATGCCCGTGCGCTCGAACAGCGCGCCGTCGATCCGTTCGAACACTTCCGGACCGCGCTTGCACACGCCGGGCAAACCGAGCGTGAGCGCGTCGACAATGCCGTTGGTATTGCCGAACGGAAACGGGCTGAGAAACAGATCGGATCGATTGACGCGCGTCAGATAATCCGCGTAATCATGAAAGCCGTGCACGACGGCGCGCGGCAGCACGCGGCCGATCACGTCGCGCATCCGGTTGAGCTGCAAGCCGGACGGCACGCCGCTCATGAAGTGAAACTCGACCGGCGTGGCGGCGCGCTCGCTGATCTCACGGCATGTATCGAGAAAGACGGGATTGAGCTTCATCGCGCTTGCCGTGATGATCACCTCGACAATCTCGCGGGGCGGCGGAATCTGCGCGACGATGTCCGGCAGCGACACGGACGGACGGTACGGCTGGCCGTCTTTCGGCAGCATCATCAGGCGTTCGCTGAAGCAGGCCGGGTCGCCCACGTAGTCTTCCTCGACGCTGATGTAGTCGATCTTGTCGGAATGCGTGGTGGCCGGGTGGCCGAGCCCGGCGATCTGCAACGGCGCAACCCGCAGGTTCGACATGAACACGGTCAGCACGAACATGCCCACGCTCGGCATATACAGTACGTCCGGCTTTTCGGCCTCGGCAAAGTCGCGGATCGTTCGCAAGCATTCGCCGATGTAGTCCGGGTCCTCGAGCTCGATGAAGCGATCGAAAACCGCTCGCCCGATGTCATCAATGGCGTAGCCGAAGCCGAAGCCCACCACCTCGAAATGCTCGCGCGCGGCCTCGATCGTGCGCGAGTGCGTGCGGTAGATCGAATGGGCGCCGCCGAACCACTCCAGCACGACGATCATCAGCGGTTTCTTGCCGTGCCGTGCCCCGTTCTTCGCGGGCGACGGCTTCGGCGCCGGAAGGTCGGTCAGACCCAGCTGGTCCAGCTTGCGGCGCACCAGCACGTTGATGTCGCGTTTGATCGCATGACGACGCGGCGTATTCGCGTAGCTGCAGAACATATACGCGTTATGCAGCAAGGCCGTGGGCAGGTCGTCGAGGTCGTCGATTTGCCGCAGCTTGCCGGGCAGCCATTCCATCAGTGCTTCACGCTTGATGTGCGCGCTCGCAGAGCCCTTGAAGATCGGCGCCAGCAGGACCAGGGCAAGACTGGCGGCGAGCTTTTTGTCGTACGCCCACAGCGCGGCGAAGTTCAGTTCCAGTTCCGAGTCGGTCGAATAAAGCACGCATAGCTTTTCGATGAAATTGTCGCCGGCGAAAAACTCCGTGTTGTCCGGGCCGCGCGGATTCAGGTGGCAGGTAACGTGGTCCGCCGTGCCGAACGCGGTGGCCGAGAACACGACGCCGACCCATTCATGGAGCGTGAGAAACAACCTGAAGCACTCGTCCGGCAGTCTGAATCCGGGGTCCGCAAACAATGTGGAAGCCGCGCTCGCAAGGCGCGTGCAGAAGCGCGTACGCTGCTCGGCGGGAGACAGGTCGGCGATGCCCGAGGCGAGAAAGCTCTGGTCCAGCTTGCCGCGCTTGTGCTGAAGCAGCGCAAGCGCAGAAAGGAGTTGCAGCGAGGCTTTGACATGCTGTCGCGTGTAAACGAGCTGCTCAAAGTGATCGAGCGAAAAGGTGGCTTCTTCCATTGTTTGAGTATTCTAGGATGTGTACGACTAATCATCATGAAAAGACGGTTGGTCGCAAACCTGCGATTTTGCCAGCTGATATCGATCAATTTTGGGCGATGCGCGAATTTAGGAATTTTCCACGTTAAAAAGAAACCCGTGTTCAGAACGCGTAATACGGACCCGGCCCGGCCGACGTCACGCGCGATGCGATCGCGGTGTAGACACGCCGTCCGAAGAAAAACGGCAAGCCCCAGCCGAAACCGCTGCTGGCAATGCCGGCCAGGTTGTTGAAGGCGTTGTTCGGCGACGCGAACAGTGCGCCCGAGTTGCCGATTGCAAACGACACGGCGGTCGCCGCGCCATCCACACCGGCGATCGCGGCGCTCGCGGTTTGGGTCGAACCTGGGCAGTACCAGTAGCCGCACTGCGGCAACTGCGTATTGCGAAAAAAGAGACCGTTCGAGCCGCTGTCGATGTAGCTTTGCGAGTACGTCTGGCCGCCGCTCGTGGTGGCCACATAGCCCGTCTGCGAATTCGCCTTGACGACGGTCGCGCCGCCTAGCGTGTTGTTCGCCTGGGTGCCGATGCCGAAGATCATCGAGCCTGACACGCTGGATGCGCCCGCGTCGGGTATCGCCGGCAGATCGATCACGACGCCGTTGTTGTCGAGGGCGAAGCGGCTGACCGGATTGGTCACCTGCTGCGCAAGGGCTTGCGCGCTCGCGAGGCACGCGCCGCCCGCGTTGCAACTGTAATACCAGCGCGGCAACGCGCTATTGACGCAGCCGCCGCCGCAGTCGGTCGCGAACAGGCCGACGCCGAGAATGCCGTTGGAGCGCAGGCCGTTGACCGTCATCATCGCCCGGCCCGAGCCCGTGCAGTCGGTCGGCACGGTGGGCAGCGCCGGATCGGCGATCAACTGGATCGGAATCGACTCGGCCAGTTGGCCGGCCATGCGCACGTCCGCGCTGCGCACCGCACCCCACGTGTAGCCGCCGCCGAACACCGCGCACTCGCCCGAGACCCCGCCGCCCGAAGGCACCGCCGGGAGCGGCAGCGTCGCCGGCAACGCGGAGGCAAGGATTCGCAAGCCGTGCGAGCCGGTGTCGACCTGGATGTTATCGACGGTCGCGCAGTTGCCGGTGCCGGTGCCGGGCTGGCAGACGGTGACGCTCGTCGTCAGCATGTTGCGCGTGAGGAGCGGCGCGGTGGTGACCATGATCGGCTGGACGTTGGGCACGTTCGACTGCGGCACGGACGTGCTCGTGCCGGAGGCCGGGGACGGCGCCGCGGCTCCCGGCGCGCTGGCGCCGCCGGGGCTGCTGGCCGGGGCGGCGCCGCCGGACGTGGAAGAGGCGGGCGTGCTGCCGCCGCTACCGCCGCCGCCGCAACCGGCGAGTGCGGCGCAGACGAGGAGCAGGGCGCTGACGTGAAAGAAGGTCTTCATGGCGTGGTGGGCGATCGCTCGTCGAGGCGGTTTTCGGATGGCTTATATGCTTCAGCGGAAATCGTCGGCGGTGATGCCGGGCGGCAAGGCCGCGGGCAGCCACGCGCGTCCCACGTAGCCGCGCATCGGGCCGCCCGATTCGACGATCACGTCCGGCCGCACCACGCGCGAGGCGTGCAGATTGCCGTCCGGCGGCAGCGCGGCGGCGCCGCTGCGGTACGAGTCGGCGTACTTGCCGAGCAGCGCGTGCAGATCCGGCATGGTTGGGCCTTCCCACGCGTAGGCGATGATCTGGCCGGTGTTGGTTGCGTACTCGTTGATGGTCGTGTTGCCGGCGTCGGTCAGCGTGCGCAGGCGCAGCGCGCCGTTCAGCAGCGTTTTCGGCTCCGCCCCGCTGGAATTTGCGTCTACGGGCATCGCGCCGCCCAATTCGGCGCGCGCGTTGGCGCTGGCGCACAACACGATGAGCGCCATCGCTGAAGCCGAGAAGACCGGTGAAAAACAGGGATTTGGCATGGATGTCCGTCTCGCGATTGGGGGCGTCGAAGTCTTATTGAGATGTCCATTTCAAGATAACACTCAGGTTTCCTGATCGTTATCTGACGCGGTGTTCCGCGCTTTGAGCAATCCCAAAAATGCCACGCCACGTGAGCGGAAAGTGTCTTTTAAAACAATGTTCTGACAGAAAATCGGATGCGTCTGACAGACGATTGGGAAATGTTGTTAATTGTTAAATGTGTCGCGCGACGGGCGCTTCAGGGAGAGTGCAGCGGGGTCTTTTTTCTCGAACGGCCGGCTCGCCGGGAGGGATAATTCCGCGCTCTTCAGATGGCTCGCCGCGGTGGCTTCGGCGCGCGTCACACGCCGCCCAATTCACGCGTAAACCCCGGTTTTTGCACACGGCTCGCCGGGATCGGTAAAATGTTGGGTTGATCCACGGAAACTTGCCGTGGCGTAGCGGAAGGATTCCCCGAACATGACTGATCTTCGTCTTACCAAGCGGTTTGCAGTAATGCTGATGGCAGGCGGGCTGGTCGCCGGCTGCGGCACCTCGTCGCCGACCAAAATCGACTACAAGAGCGACTCGAAATCCAAGCAGGTGTCACTTGCCGTACCGCCGAACATGATCGATGAGACGCCCGATCAGCGTTCCTTGCCCCCGCAAGGCGGCGAAACCTCGTTGTCCGCGCTCAAGCAGGTCCAGGCGCAAGCGCCGGCGGCCAATTCCGTGGTTGTCGTGCCGCCGGTCAAGGGCATGCATATCCAGCGCGACGGCACCGAAAGCTGGCTCGTGATCGACAGCAAGGCGCCCGCCCAGGCGTGGCCGCAGATCCGCCGCTTCTGGCAGGAACAGGGCTTCCTGCTGGTGGTCGATCAGCGCGACAAGGGCGTGATGGAAACAGACTGGAACGAAACGCACGCGCAGATCAACGACGGCCTGATCCGCAGCACGCTGTCCAAGGCGATGGGCAACAGCTACGTCACCTCGGAGCGCAACAAGTACCGCACGCGTCTCGAACCCGCGCCGAACGGCGGCACCTATGTGTTCGTCAGCCAGAAGGGCATGCGCGAGGCGCTCACCGGCACGAATAACGATTCGAGCAAGTGGGAACCCAAGCCGAACGATCCGGGCCTCGAGCAGGAGTACCTGAAGCGGCTGATGGCGGCGCTCGCGCTGGCTGATTCGCGTGCGCAAGGGGGCGATGCCCAAAGCGCCGACGTCTCGCCGGCCGGCGCGCAAACCGCGCCGAACGCGGCTACGGCGGGTGCGAAGTCGGCGGCCGCGGCCACGGCGGCGCAGAACGTCGCGCTGTCGGCGCAGCAGCCCGTGCCGGATGCGGACTCGGCGAACGGTCCGTCGCAGCTCTCCTCCAACGAGCTGACGCTCGGCGAGCCGTACGACCGGGCGTGGCTGCGCGTGGGCCTCGCGCTCGATCGCAGCAACTTCACCGTCGACGATCGCGATCTGACCCGTGGCTTGTATTTCGTGCGCTACGTCGATCCGAAGGACATGACGTCGGCGGAACAGGGCTTCTGGAGCCAGGTCTTCCACGGCAAGAAGGAGAAAGTGGCCAGGCAGTATCTCGTGAACGTGCGCGCGATCACGCCTAACGAGACCCGCGTGGCCGTGGTTAACGACAAGGGCAATGTCGAGGAAGGCCCGCAGGCCAAGCAGATCATGAGTCTGATGGCCGATCAGTTGCGCTGAGCGAAGCCGCCGCAGGCAAACGCGCCTGAATGAAAGAAAACCCGCCCGGATGCGTTCCGGGCGGGTTTTTTTATGCCCGCCTTTTGGGGCGCTTGCGCGGGAAAAGCGAATTCGGTCCGCATGCCGCGGTGCCGCGTTATGAAGCATAGCCATCGCGCGAGACCCGGCGCACGGCTCAGCCGTCTGAAGCCGCCTGTCACGGCATGCCACGCGTTGCCGCGCGTAACGTGACGTTACCCCGGTGACGTAACTCGCCAATGCTCTCGGCCAACCATCGCAGGTGGCTGTCGTTCGCGCATTATTCCAATAGCAATCAAAGGCTTGCGATAGTTTTCCTCACAGACCCGATAATTGGCACGCAAGCTGCTTAAAGACTCATGGGGCCGGATTGCTCTACCTGACCGGAGTGGCGGCGGGCGCTCCGATTAGCGATTTTCCGATGATTCCAGCACCGCCTGAAGAACCGGTGCTAGCCCGATGACGGCCTGCGCGTGCGCGGCCTCGGTGGCCCCGTCGCCTATCCTCGTAGGGCGACGGTTTCGCCCGCACTCCGGTGGAGTGCGGGCTATTTTTTGAATGCTTTGAATTACCCGCGGCGAGCAGGGACGGCCGGACCGCCCGGTGGATGAAGGCAGTGGCGACGCCGGACCGCGTCGCGCGAAACGCTGTTCAGGTGTCGGCGCGCCGTGTCCCGATCCACGGCAGACGCTTGATCACGCCGGTGGCGAGAGCGGTGCCCACGAGAATCACTCCGCAGCCTTCCAGCATGCCCGGCGACACGCTTTCGCCGAGAAACAGCGCACCCCACAAAATACCGAAGATCGGAATGACGAAGGTCACCGTGATCGCGCGCGCCGGCCCGGCTACCGCGATCAGATGGAAGAACAGCATGTAGGCGACGCCCGTACACGCGACACCGAGCGCGATCACCGCGCCCCACGCCTGCAGCGAGACCGGCGCGGCCGGCCAGTAGATGACGGCGAGGGGCAGCAATACGACGGTCGCGCCGGTCATCGTGCCGGTAGCGACGGTCAGCGCGTCGACGCCGGTCAGGTGCCGCTTCGTGTAATTGGCGGCGATGCCGTACAGCAAGGTCGCGCCGAGCGCCGCGCCGGCCGCCAGCGCGGTGGTGAGCGGTGTGGCGGTCGAGCCGTTCGGCGTGGCGATTTGATCCCAGACCAGCATCAATACGCCGAGAAATCCGATCACGAGTCCGAGCGTGCGCAGCGCGCTCAGGCGATCACGCAACCAGAGAAAGGCGACCAGCGCGCCCCAGAGCGGCGTGGTCGCATTGATCACGGACGTGACGCCCGCCGACAGCGTCAGTTCGGCATAGGCGAACAGGCAGAACGGCGCCGCCGAATTGAGGATGCCGACCACCAGCAGCGGAAAGGCACGGGTGCGCAGGATCGTCGCCGATTGAGCCAGCGGACGCCGCGCGATCAGCACGATTGCGAGAAAGACCGCGCCGATGCCGACGCGCAGCGCCATCAACGGTGCGACGCCGAAGTCGGTCACGCCGACGCGGATGAACAGAAACGATGCGCCCCAGAGGGCGGCCAGAATAAGCAACTGCAGCAGGTTTTTAGTATTCATCGAGGTGGCGCCACGCGCGGTTGAGTCGAGACGACAGTGCATCGTAGCAGCGCGATCGCGCGAAACGTTTCATGCTGGAATGAAACGGCAAGATTCGGGGGATGAAAGGCGTCTGATAGACATCATCGTAAGCTCCGCCGCGGACGCGCGCCAAGCGAGCAATTTTCACGCTGATGTGAGAAAAATTGCGATGACGGTGGTGCGGCGGAAAAGCACTTGGCAGGCGTGGCGGATAGGGCGCCGGAAGAGCGTGAATTATTTTGCGGCAACGCGGCGTCCGGCAACGCAGCGAGGCAACACCACACCTCAATGCGGAATCATCCCCTGCAGGAAGTTCTGCTGCAGCCATACCAGCACCCCCAGCAGCACCGTCAACAGAATCGAATGCTTGAAGGTCTTCGCAAAGACCACCCCTTCCTTGCCTTTGAGTTCGGTCGTCGCGACGCCGGTCGAGATGTTTTGCGGCGAGATCATCTTGCCCATCACGCCGCCCGACGAATTGGTCGCCGCCATCAGAATCGGGTTGAGATTCAACTGGTTGGCCGCCACCACCTGCAGGTTGCCGAACAGCGCATTGCCCGACGTATCGCTGCCGGACAGGAACACCGCGACCCAGCCGAGGAATGCCGACACCAGCGGAAAGAACGGTCCCACCGACGCCACGCCCAGCCCGAGCGTATAGGTGAGCCCCGAGTAGTTCATCAGATACGCGAGCCCGACGATGGTCGCCACCGTCAGGATGGCGATGCGCGTCTGAACCCACGTGTCGGCAATGGCCGCGCCGAATTCACGTGCGCCCAGTCCCACCACGAACGTCGTAATGAGCGCGGCCGCCAGAATGGCCGTGCCGGTCGCGAGCGGCTGAAAGTCCCACACCGCGCCGTACGGCGTGTTGTACAACGTGATGAACACCGCTTTGTCGAGCCCCGGCCACGGCACCTTCACGTCGCCGATCAGGAAGATCTTCGCGATGGTCCAGACGATCACGACCACCGACACGATGATCCACGGATACCAGCCCTGGCCGCCGCTGACCTTGCCGCGCACCTCGCCGACGCGGTCGATGTCGACGGCGAACTTCGGATCCGCGGCGGGTTTCCACAAGCGCAGAAAGGCGATCGTGAGAATCAGCGACACCATCGACGACAACACGTCGGTCAGGCTGTAGTTCACGTAATTCGACGCCACGAACTGCGTGAGCGCGAAGCTCGCACCCGACACCAGCAGCACCGGCCACACGCGCAGCATGTTGCGAAAGCCCGCATACGCGCCGATCACATAGAACGGCAGCAGGAAGGCGAAGAACGGCAACTGCCGCCCGACCATCCTCGCGAGCGATTCGGCGGGCAGGTGCGTGACCGCGCCGAGCACCGTGATCGGCACGCCGAGCGCGCCGAACGCGACCGGCGCGGTGTTGAAGATCAGCGTGAAGGTGAGCGCCTCGAGCGTGGGAAAGCCGAGCAGGATCAGCAGCGAACTGGTGATGGCGACCGGCGTGCCGAAGCCGGAAATCCCCTCGAGCAACGCGCCGAACGAAAAGCCGATCACGACCAGCACGACGCGCCGGTCGTTCGGCAGGTTGTCGATCATCCACATGCGAAAGGCCGCGAAGCGGCCCGAGCGCTGCGAGACGTTGTAGAGCAGGATCGCCGTGAACACGATCCACATCACCGGCCAGCACGCGAACACCGCGCCGGCGACGACCGAATCGAGCGCGAGGCCCACGGGAAACCGCCAGACGAAGATCGCGACGACGAGGCCGACGATCAGCCCCGCGAGCGACGCCTGCCATGCCGGCCGCCGGGCCCAGCCGAGCAGGAGCAGCACGGCGATGATCGGCAACGCCGCGACGAGGAACGAGGGCAACAGCGAATTATCGACGGGGGTCAGTAGTTGGTGAAACATACGTCTCCTTCGTTGTATTCGAACTCGACGCGGGACTACGCACTACGGGGCGCGTCGCTGGGGGAACGGATGGCGTCGGCGGCGCGTGCGAGAGGCATCGGGCCGTTTTTTAAACGGATACTGCATGTGGCTTTCCAAGCATAGAACCCGATCGCGGCGCGTCAAGAAGAGAAACTGCCGGAGCATGAGAAAGCGCCCGTTTAGACCGCACGGCAGCAGTGAGCCTGTAATGTCCCAGTGAGGCCCAAGCGAGGTTCAAGTCAGGTTTAAGTGGGGTTTAAGTAAGATTCACGCCAGATGAAAATACGGCGCGGCGCGTCGAAACGCGCCGCGCCGTATCGTGCAGTGCAGTCGTTCAGTGATGGTAGCCGTGTCCGCCGCCATGACCACCCCAACCCCAGCCGAAACCGATCGACAGCGAAGGCCCATACCAGCCCGGGTAGCCGTAACCGTAATAGGCCGGATACGCGGGATACACAGGCGGCGGATAGTAGGCGGGATAAGCCGGCGCGACATACACGGGCGGCTGGGCGACCACATACGCGGGTGGGGAGTTTTGTGATCCCGCTTGCGCCTGTTGCGCCGACGGACCTTGTTGCTGCTGGCTGGCCGAGTCGCCGGCAGTGCCGAGCGGCACTTCGCGTTGCGTCACCGTGGCGGGCACTGTCGCGTAGTACGGGTAGTAGCCTGGATAGTAGCCGTAAGGGTAATAGCAACCGGACAGCGTGAGCACGCACGCGGCGCCGCTGAGCACGAGCCCCGTTCGTGAAAGACGTGGCGAGCCGCGCGGCCGCCGCTGGCCGATCGCACCGAGAGAGTTGATGACGCGGGACTTCATGACGCGCTCCTGGTTTGCATCCGACGCCGCCGTTCGGGGCGTAACGTCATGAGCTTACGCCGCCAGGGCGCTGACTGGATTGCAAAACCGTAACGGCTTATTTCGCCTCATTGCAGAGCGATTTTTCGAAGTGGCTCGACTGGAGACCGTCGTCTCCTCAGAGACGATCGCAGTCAAGCCATACGCGGGCGGATTTCGGCCCAACCCGCGTTCAATTCATACCGTTGCGCGACCCTCGAGCGTCACTCACTTGCCAACCTGGTTCCCAATGACGCCGCCGACCGCCGCGCCACCCAGCGTCGACAGCGCATTGCCTCCGATCGCCGCGCCCGCGGCGCCGCCCACGCCCGCGCCGATTGCCGTATCCCGTTGCCGCGTGGTCATGCCTTCACATGCAGTAAGACTTGCGACCACAGCGACGATGGTCGCGAGGGTGCCGATCTGACGAATCGATTTCATGATGCTTACTCCCCTGACTGAGGCTCGAAATGGATTTCGAAGCCGTTATTCGGAATGGACGGTTCTCACCCGTCCTTGCATTTGATCTTATCGCCGCAGCCGGTATCCAGATGTGTGCGCTTGTCAGCGGATTGTCGGTTTCGTAATCAAATGTTTCCCCAAGTCTAGCATTCCGCGTGCCTGGGGCGCGCGCAAATGCAAAAGCCCGCCAGCGGCGGGCTTCGATGCTGCAATGCAGTGCTTCGGCGGATCGAGCGGCGCGCGTACGCGCCGCTCGATCCGTTGTCCGAACCTTACTGCCGCTGATAAATCTCAGCGCCTTTCTTCATGAACTCGATCGACTTCACTTCCATGCCTTTCTTCAGTGCTTCGTCGTCGGTCACACCTTGTTGCGCCGCGAATTCGCGCACGTCCTGCGTGATCTTCATCGAGCAGAAGTGCGGGCCGCACATCGAACAGAAGTGCGCGACCTTGGCCGAATCCTTCGGCAGCGTTTCGTCGTGGAATTCGCGCGCCTTGTCCGGATCGAGACCGAGATTGAACTGGTCTTCCCAGCGGAATTCGAAACGTGCCTTCGACAACGCATTGTCACGCACCTGCGCGCCCGGATGGCCCTTCGCCAGATCGGCGGCGTGCGCGGCGAGCTTGTACGTGATGATGCCGGTCTTCACGTCGTCCTTGTTCGGCAGCCCGAGGTGCTCCTTCGGCGTGACGTAGCACAGCATGGCGGTGCCGAACCAGCCGATCATCGCCGCTCCGATGCCCGACGTGATGTGGTCGTAGCCGGGGGCGATGTCGGTGGTCAGCGGTCCGAGCGTGTAGAACGGCGCTTCGTCGCACCATTCCAGTTGCAGGTCCATGTTCTCCTTGATCAACTGCATCGGCACGTGGCCGGGGCCTTCGATCATCGTCTGCACGTCGTGCTTCCACGCGATCTGCGTGAGTTCGCCGAGCGTCTTCAGTTCGCCGAGTTGCGCTTCGTCGTTCGCGTCGTAGATCGAACCGGGACGCAGGCCGTCGCCGAGCGAGAAGGCCACGTCATATGCCTTCATGATTTCGCAGATGTCTTCGAAGTGCTCGTACAGGAAGCTTTCCTTGTGGTGAGCCAGGCACCACTTCGCCATGATCGAGCCGCCGCGCGAGACGATGCCCGTCATGCGCCTGGCCGTGAGCGGCACGTATTGCAGACGCACGCCCGCGTGGATCGTGAAGTAGTCGACGCCTTGTTCGGCCTGTTCGATCAGCGTGTCGCGGAAGATTTCCCACGTCAGATCCTCGGCCTTGCCGTTGACCTTTTCCAGCGCCTGATAGATCGGCACCGTGCCGATCGGCACCGGCGAGTTGCGGATGATCCACTCGCGCGTTTCATGAATGTGCTTGCCCGTGGAGAGATCCATCACCGTATCGCCACCCCAGCGGATCGCCCACGTCATCTTGTCGACTTCCTCACCGATCGAGGACGTTACCGCCGAATTGCCGATGTTGGCGTTCACCTTCACGAGGAAGTTGCGGCCGATGATCATCGGCTCGCTTTCCGGGTGATTGATGTTGTTCGGAATGATCGCGCGGCCCCGGGCGACTTCCTCGCGCACGAATTCCGGCGTGATTTCCTTCAGACCATCGGGACCGAACGCGCTCGCGCCGAACGCCTGGCCCGGATGCTGACGGCCCATCATCGCGGCGAGTTTTTCACCGTTCGGGCCGCTCGTCTTCAGGCTTTCCAGGTACGCGGCGCGTTGCTGGTTCTCGCGAATCGCGATGTATTCCATTTCCGGCGTGATGATGCCGCGACGCGCGTAGTGCATCTGCGAGACGTTGGCGCCCGCCTTGGCGCGGCGCGGCGTGCGGTGCAGGCCCTGGAAGCGCAGCTCGGCGGTGGCGGGATCGGCGGCGCGTTCGCGGCTGAAGTCGCTCGAGAGGCCGGTTAGCGCTTCGGTGTCGCCGCGCTCTTCGATCCAGCGCTGACGCAGCGCCGGCAGACCCGCGCGAATGTCGATCCCGGCGTCTGGATCGGAGTAGGGGCCCGACGTATCGTAGACGTAGACCGGCGGATTCTTCTCGCCGCCGAAACTGTCCGGCGTGTCGGCCTGGGAGATTTCACGCATCGGCACGCGGATGTCGGGTTGCGAGCCGGTGACGTAGACCTTGCGTGAATTCGGCAGCGGAGCGACAGCGGCGGCATCGACGTGGGCGTCGGCGGAAAGGAACTTCGGATTGGCGTTCATGCAGTATCTCCTGTGTCGACCAGAGTTGGCGCTTTAGCGTCTACTCCGGTCCCATGCAAAGCAATGTGGGGCCGCTAAGCAGGAGACGAGATGAATGTCGTCGGAAATCGCGAGAGATGAAACCAGACCAGGTGCGAAATCCGTACGCTTCCCTGCGCTGGCATTATCCAGATCAGGTTCAAAGGGTATTTCTCACCCACGCAACACGGACTCCAACCTCCGTGCGACGCAGGACCCCCGCGTTAGCAGCGCACACGATACACCGCGCGGGCGCCGCTTGGCAACCCGTCTCGAAAATTCGAATGGCAGATGGAACGCCGGTCAGCCGCGCACTATGCTTGTATGGAGGGGCATGCCGGGCATGCCGCGGCGCAACAGCTTCAGGTTGCGCGCGGGTCGTGCTTACAGCGTGAAATCGTCGGCGGCTTCCGGTTGAAACAGGATCTTTTCGAGCTTCAGCACTTTCTGCGTGCCGCTGGGCGGCGTGAAACTGATGCGTTCGCCGCGCCTGGCGCCGAGCAAGGCGAGCCCGACGGGCGAGAACACGTTCAGGCGGCCGTGCGCGAAGTCCGCGTTGGGCGGATAAACGACGGTCCAGGTCATGTGCTCGCCGGTGCTTTCGTCGACCAGCGTGGCTTGCGAATTCATCGTGACCACGTTGGCGGGGATCTCGCGCGCGTCAACGATCACCGCGCGTTCCAGCACGTCGTCGAGCATGTCCTGCATTTTCGCGTCGGCGCCCGGCGCGGCCGCGTGCTTCTCGAGACGGGCGACGTCGAGTTCGGTGAGGTAACAGGTTTTCGTCTTTTTCATGACGGGTGCTCCAATTCGATCTGCAGGTAAGGGGACAGCGTGCGGATGAGATCGGCCCGGAGCCCGACGATGCGGCTCCGGCGATGGAGGGAGCAGCGTTAGATCGGGCGCCGGGCGGCGGGAAGCGGGAGCGTTCGGGACGGCTCGCCGGCGTGACACCGTGCGACGTCCGCGCGTGCGCACCCGGTCGCGCCGCGGGGGCGCAAACGGGTGAGGGCACGGTAAGTCGGAAAGCGCATTGGAGTAGCCGGCAGATGTCGAAAGGAAAGGGGTTCGCGTAAGCGCCGCAAGACAGACGAATCGGCGCGATCGAATGACCAATGTTAGCACGGGGGTGTGCATCTCTCCATTCGATGCCGGGTCGATGGCGGGCGCCAAATAAAAAAAACAGAACGCGCTGTCATAACCCGCCGCACCGTTCGACAAACGTGCAGACCCTGTTGGCGTACGTCACGCGAACCGTCGGGCGTGCTGCAAGTCGCGAACACGCCGCCTGCCACTGGTCGCGCCACGCCACTCATTCACGGGAGATTTTCATGGCAACCCCTCATGCACTGCGCGAAAGCGCGCCGCCCGCCACGCCGAAAAGCGGCGCGATTCATCCGCTGTGGGTGCGCGTCACGCATTGGCTCAACGCGCTCGCGGCCATCGTGATGATGCTCTCCGGCTGGCGCATCTACGATGCCTCGCCGATCTTTCCGGGCTTTCGTTTCGCGCCGGAAATCACGCTTGGCGGCTGGCTCGGCGGCGCGCTGCAATGGCATTTCGCGGCGATGTGGCTGCTGGTCTTCAACGGTCTGCTGTACCTCGCGCTGAATCTCGCGAGCGGGCGTTTCGTGCGCAAGTTCCTGCCGGTCTCGCCGCGCGCCGTGCTGCACGATTTCATCGCCGCGCTGACCGGCAAGCTCTCGCACGCCGATTTGCGCGTCTACAACGCGGTGCAGAAATTCGCCTACCTGTTCGTCGTTTGCGACCTGATCGTGCTGGTGCTTTCCGGCCTCGCGATCTGGAAGTCGGTGCAGTTTCCGCTGCTGCGCGAACTGATGGGCGGCTACGACAACGCACGCATCGTCCACTTCGTCGCGATGTCGCTGATGGCGGCGTTCGTCGTCGTGCATCTGGCGATGGTGGCGCTCGTGCCGCGCTCGCTGCTCGCCATGCTGCGCGGACGCTGAGCCACGATTACGCGAAGCTTAAGGATACCGAATCATGAACAAGCCAAATCCAGAATCCGCTCAGCCGGCCGGCCATCGACTCGACCGCGAATCGATCCTGATCGACGCCCGGCGCGAACTCGCGATGCCGTCGCGCCGGCTGTTCGGCAAACGGCTGCTGACGCTCGGCGGTTTGTCGATGCTGACCGGCTGCTCGCTGACCGATGACGAATCGGTCAATAAATTCCTCACGGCGGTGTCGCGCCTGAACGACCGCGCGCAAGCCGCGCTGTTCGATCCGAAGCAGCTCGCGCCGACTTACACCGAAGCGCAGATCACCCGGCCATTTCCATTCAACGCGTACTACGGCATCGACGAGGTGCCCGAAGTCGACGGCTCCGACTACAAGCTGAAGATAAGCGGACTCGTGACCGGCCAGCGCGTCTGGACCTTGCCCGAGTTGTACGCGTTGCCGCACGCCGAGCAGATCACGCGGCACATCTGCGTGGAAGGGTGGAGCGCGATCGGCCGCTGGGGCGGCACGCCGTTCGCCGACTTTCTGCGGCGCATCGGCGCGGACACCGGCGCGAAGTACGTCGGCTTCAAATGTGCCGACGACTACTACGAAAGCATCGACATGCCGACCGCGCTGCATCCGCAAACGCTCCTTACGTTCTCATACGACGGCGAGCGCCTGCCCGCGAAATACGGCTTCCCGATGAAGCTGCGCATGCCGACCAAGCTCGGCTACAAGAATCCGAAGCACATCGTCGAGATGTTCGTCACCAACACGTATCCCGGCGGCTATTGGGTCGACCAGGGCTACAACTGGTTCGGAGGCTCCTGACGCGCGCGGGTCGCCGCATGCCGCATCCAATGCGCGACCCCAGGCGGCAGAAGCTTCGGAAACGCGCCGGCGGGAGGTAAGAGCCGGTTCTGATTCATTCACAACACACGGAGTCATCCCATGAAAAAGTTCGCAATCGCAGCAATGGCCGTCGCCTTCCTGACCAGCGGCGGCGCCGCGTTCGCCCAGGCAAGCGGCGCGATGTCCAACGATTCGATGTCGCACGACGCGATGTCGAAAGATTCGATGTCCAAGGACAGCATGAAGAAGGACGGCATGAAGAAGCACGACAAGATGAAAAAGGGCAACGACGCGACGGGCATGAAGCACGAAGCGTCGGGCGCGATGGCCAACTGAGCCGCGCCCTTCGATGCCCGCCGCATAGCTCGATAAGGCCGGCGGCACGCAGGACGAAAGCCGGGGAGACGTCCCCGGCTTTTTTGTTGCAAGTACGCCAAAAAGTTACGATTCTTTCATTCGGCGCGGTGGGCGCTTACTGCATAATGCGATGCGCGCCGAACATTTGGCGCGTGTCAGCCGTGGATCGATTTCCTTCGACCACCGCGGCGTTGTGGCCCCATTGGCCATCTATCGTCCTTTCGTTCCACCAACATGTCCGCCAGCCTCGCCCGTCAGACCGCATCGCCGATGCGGTGTCCGCCATCCCGCCACAGGGTCTTCAGCGGGGGCGCAGCACCTCGAGCGGCATGGGCGGGTTGAACGCATGTCGTCGCAACTTCCCAGCCTTTTTTCGCGTGTTCTGCCGCGTGGTTTTTCCATCCGTTTGCCGCAGTCCCGCAACGGGCAAATCGCGCTCGCGCTCGCCGTCGTCTATCTCGTGTGGGGCTCGACGTACCTCGCCGTGCACGTTGCGCTCGGTTCGTTTCCGCCGCTGTTGCTCTCCGGTCTGCGCAATCTGTTTGCTGGCGTAGGGCTCTTCATTTTCGCGGCGCGCCGTAATCCGATCTGGCCGAGCGCCGCCGAAATCCGCAATGCGGGACTCGTCGGCACGATGCTGGTGGGTTTGTCGAGCGGCATGCTGGCCTATGGGATGCGTACCGTCGGCACCGGCACCGCGGCGGTGATGGTCGCGACCGTGCCGCTCTTCGCGACGGTGATCGCGGCGGTTGCGGGGCGCAAGATCGGCCGGGGCGAGTGGTTCGCGGTCGGCCTCGGGCTGGTCGGCATCGCGATCTTGAGCCACGGCGACGAAACGCCGGGGTCGGCGGGTGGCAGTCTCGCGATTCTGTGCGGCGCGCTTTTTTGGGCCGGCGGCGCGCATCTGGCCGGACGGCTGAAGCTGCCTTCGGACCTGTTCCTGTCG
>DASPZL010000255.1:0-6040 GCA_035636295.1 Paraburkholderia sp. | reverse complement strand
CTTCCCGCGCTGCTCTATTTCCATTCGGGCGGCTATGTGGTCGGCACGCTTGGAACTGCCGACGCCGTCTGCCGGATGCTCGCGGCCGATGGCCGCTGCGCGGTCGTCTCGGTCGACTACCGGCTCGCGCCCGAACACCGGTTCCCGTGCGCGGTGCACGACGCGTTCGACGCCTTGCGCTGGCTGCATCGCGATGCCGGCGCATTTGCGCTCGATGCCGTGCGGCTTGCCGTCGGCGGCGAAAGCTCGGGCGCGACGCTTGCCGCGGTGAGCGCGGTCCACGCGCGCGACGCAGGTATTCCGCTCGCGTTGCAACTGCTGATCTATCCGGCGCTGTCGGCGCTGACCGACAGCGCGAGCCACCGGCTCTACGGAGACGGGTATTTCCTCACGCTCGAGGTGATCCGCTGGATTCACCGGACCTATCTGCGCGATCCCGACGACCGCGACGACTGGCGCTTCGCGCCGCTCGACGGACGGCGTCATGCGCCGGCGGACCTCGCGGGTCTCGCGCCCGCATGGATCGTGTCGGCGGAATACGATCCGTTGCGGCACGAGCACGCGTGCTATACGGAGAAACTGCGCGCGGCGGGCAACCTTGTCGAGACGCGCGTCTATCGCGGCATGATCCACGGTTTCTTCTCGATGGGCCGCGCGATACCCGAGGCGTCGATCGCGCATCGCGACACCATGCTCGCGCTGCGCGCGGCGTTCGGTACGTCGGACGGCATCCCGGACGACCGACGCGATTTTTGAATCGCGGCAGCAGGCCGGCGGGGCGTCATCGTACAATCGGCGCTCAAGGGGCAAAAGCGCGCGTTGTCGCGACCGGCGGACCAGACATGGAAATCAAGTGGATCGAGGATTTCATCGCGCTCGCGCAATACAAGAGTTTCTCGCGCGCCGCGGAGTTCCGTAACGTCACGCAGTCGGGCTTCAGCAGGCGCATTCAGTCGCTGGAGCAGTGGGTCGGCGCGGACCTCATCGACCGCAGCAGCTTCCCGCCGACACTCACACCCTCCGGGCAGCTGTTTCGCGAAACGGCCGAAGAGATCGTCGGCAAGTTGTTCGATACGCGCGCGATCATCCGCAGCGAGCAGCGCATGCCGGACAAGGCGTTGCAGATTGCGGCGGGCCACACGATCGCGCTGAGCTTCCTGCCGGGTTGGCTCAAGACGCTCTCCGCGCGGTTCGGCGAAGTCCGTGCGCGCGTCGTGCCCACCAATGTGCACGATTCGATCCTGATGCTCGTCAACGGCAACTGCGAGCTGATGTTTTCGTATCACCATCCCGAACTGCCGTTGCATCTCGACCCGACGCGCTATCAGCATCTGACGGTCGGTGTCGACACGCTGGTTCCGGTAAGCCGGCCGAATGCGAAGTCGGGGCCGCTGTTTCGCTTGCCGGGCACCCAGGAACGGCCGCTGCCTCATATTTCCTATACCGACACCAGTTATTTCGGCCGTTGCGTGGCGCTGCTGTTTCGCAAAGCGGGCACGCCGCCCGCGCTGCGTTTTCACTACGAGTCGGATATGGCCGAGGTGCTGAAGAAGCTGGCGCTCGAAGGCGACGGCATTGCCTGGCTGCCGAAAAGCTCGATTCGCGATGAACTCGAGGCCTGCACGCTGGTGGCGGCCGGCGGCAGCGCCTGGAGCCTCGACGTGGAGTTGCGCGCGTATCGCGATGCGACCGCGCGCAATGATTTCGTCGATACGCTGTGGCGGCATCTGCGCGCCGATACCGCGGAGTCGGATGGGGCGGCAACGCTTAAATGAGCGCGGTGTGCGCGACGCTCTGAACTCGCCTGATGGCTTGCCGCTTCAGCGTTGAACGAGGGAGTTGGTCCGCTAAGGACCGACGCGCCACGCGCAGGATCGCGTCTCGCCCGCCACGACCGCGAAGCCGCGGCCCTGCTCGGCCGCGCGCGCCGCTTCCACGGCTGCGTTCAGCGCGAGGATGTTGGTCTGGAATGCGATGCCTTCGATCGTCGCGATGATCTCGACCATGCGTCCCGATTCGTTCGAAATGTCCTTCATCGCGCTGACGGCCTCGGTGATCATCTTGCCGCCCCGGTTCGCGAGCCGTGAAGTGGCCCTCGGCGAAAAAGACGTCACTGGCCTGCAGCGCGACGACCTGTTCCGCGTTCGCCTCGCAATGCATGTCGACGGTTCCACCCAGAACGGCGAACACCTCTTCGTCATCGTTCACATGCCATCGATACGGCTGATCCGTCCAGTGAAGGCGCACGCTGGTACCTTGCATTCTGGCAATGTCGAGCGCGCCCCATGCGCGCTCGGAAGTGAACTCGCGGCTGCGGATGATTTTCCCTGGTCTGCTCCTGACTGACAAGATCATGTCCATAGCCTGTGAATGAGTGCCCGTGCAGGCGCGCGCCTCGCTGCGCGACGCGATCGGGATGGTCCGGGCTACGGGCACCGCGCGCCGGACGTGCTTGCGAGCTGTGAGGGCGGAAAGCCCAGTGCATGCCGGAACATCGTGAAGAAGGCCGGTGCATTGGCATATCCAAGTTCGGCTGCGACCACATTCAGCGGAACGCCGCGCCCGATGAGATCAATCGCGCGCGATAGTCTCAGCTGCCGGCGCCAGATCGCGAAGCTGGTAATCAAGGCACCGGCGTCATGTTCAGTTCACGTTCATCGATGTGCAGTGCGTTCTCAAGGCAACCTGTCCTGGGCGGCAGCCAAGGCGGCTGACGCTTCTCTTCCCACAAATCCGGATATCGATGTGAAATCCCGTTAGATCGACAACTTGTATTAATACGTATTATGCCAATTCCAAGGCGGCAAATGTCCGTCGCATTAAAGCCGAACGAAGGGGAGTTGGGAAGTGACGAACGAAACATCAGGCAATCCGCCGCTCGAAAGAGAAGGCTGGCCTGCGTCTTTCAGCGCCGCTGCGGATTCGCGGCAGCCGGCCGCATCAGGCGCGAGGCGGCGGCGGACACCGTTGAAAGCCAGGCTGGGATTCATCGCCTCATGGCTGTGCTTCTTCGCGATCGCATGGCTGTTGCCAACACCGCAGGGCCTGACCGCGCAGGGCAAGGCAACGCTGGCGGTCGTCGCCTGGGTGGCGATCGTGTGGGTCGCCGAGGCGATTCCGGTCGGCGTGAGCGGCATTCTTGCGCCGATGCTGCTGGTGCTGTCGCATGCGGTTACGCCGTTTCCGAAGGCCGCGAGCGGGTTTGCCGCGCCGGTGGTGTTTCTTTGCCTCGTCGCATTCCTCTTTTCCGCGATCATGCAGGCCGCCGGTCTTGACCGTCGCATCGCGCTGCTGCTGCTCGAGCGCTTCAAGGCGCGCACCGCGAACGGCGTGATCTGGGCGATGTTCGCGGTCAATTTCGTGATGTCGCTCGTCGTGCCGGCCGCCAATGCGCGCGCCGCGACGCTGCTGCCGGTGACCAACGGCATCGTCGGCCTGTTCGGCAGTAGCGCGCGCGAACGCGAGGCGAGGAAAGCGATCGTAATCCAGACGCTCGTCTATGGCTCGATGATCAGCGGCATGTGCATTCTCACCGCGCATCTGCCGAACATGGTCGTGTCCGGCCTGCTCGAAAAACAGCTGGGACTGCGGCTCTCGTACTTCACGTGGTTCAAGCTGCAATGGCCGTATCTTGGCATGTTCGTCCTGACGCAGTTCTGGGTGCAGCACTATTTCCGGTCGCGCGCGGTCGCGATTCCCGGCGGCCGTCAGGCGATTATCGACGAGCGGCGCAAGCTGCCGCCTGCGGGCCGGCACGATTACGCGGTGCTCGCCGTGTTCGCGCTCGTCGCGTTGCTGTGGGCAACCGAATCGCTGCACGGCATCCAGTCGGAAATCGTAGCGTTGATCGGACTCGCGCTGATGTTCGCGCCGGGCGTGCTGCGCTTCGGCTGGAAGGAGGTTCAGGAGCGGACCATCTGGGGCACGTTGTTTCTGCTGGGCGGCGCGCTGTCGTTGTCGGCGGCGATCAGCGGCTCGGGGCTCGCGCAGTGGGCCGCGGATCATATCTACACGGTCGCGCACGGCTATATCTGGTGGGCCGCGCTGGCAATCGTGATGGTGGGCACGCATGTGATCCGGATCGGCATGTTGTCGAACGTCGCCGCGGTGACGATGATCGCGCCGGTTGCCCTGGCGTTGGCGCCGCGCCTCGGGCTGCATCCAGTCGCGTTCACGCTGCTGATCAGCGACACCGACAGCTTCGCCTACCTGCTGCCGACGCAGATTACCGCTGGCGTCATCGCATATAGCAGCGGTGCGTTCACGACGGCTGACTACGCGAAGGTCGGCGTGGTATCGGTGCTGATCGCGATCGTCTACGGTATTTGCGTGATGGCGCCCTGGTACGCGTACCTCGGCGTGCCGGTATGGAATCCGGCCGCGCCGTGGCCGTTCACACATTAATCCGCGCACAGCGGTGTACCGAACCTCACGAATGTCACTTTCAGGAAAGCATTGAAATGAATGACCGCGCACAAGGGATCGAAGCGAAGGGCGCCGCGTTGCGCGAGCGTCTGGGCACGCACGTCGCGCCGGCCGGATTGTATGAGCGTCACAAGGCGTTGCCGTTCGCCGGACGCGTGAGCTGCAACGTGACGCGTCTGGAAGCGGGTAGCTGGAGCGAGATCGTGCTCGACTACGAAGTCGGCGCGTCCGGCATCGCCGACGGCGCATGGCTCAAGGCGACGTTCAAGTTCTACTCCGACTGGGCGTTGTTCCAGACCAGCGATCCGGAAGCCGCGAACTTCATCAGCGCGGAATATCACGCGACGGCTCTCGTGCCGGGTCAGAGTCCGGCGACGGTTCAGGCGCTGAATGTACGCTTTGACCAGAAGGGACACGAGCGGCCGTTCCAGAAAGCGGTGATCGTCGACGTCGCAGACGGCTATCTGAATGCCGGTGACCACATCGTGATTCGACTCGGCGACCGGCGTCGCGGGCCGGGCACTCGCGTGCAGACCTTCGTCGAGGACCAGTTCCGCTTCAGGTTCTATGTCGATCCGCTCGGCACGTCGCGCTTCGTGGCCGTGCCCGGCGATGTCGTGATCGATATTCATGCGGGCGCGCCGTCGCAGGTGCTGCTGAACGGCCCCCGCTTCGTGCGACCGTCGGAGCCCGCGACGTTTCGCGTCTCGTTGCAGGATCGCTGGGGCAATGCGTGCCGCGATGCCGGCGGCGCGCTAGAAGTGCGCGCGTATGACGATCGCGACCAGCTTGTCTATCGCCGCGAACTGCCGGTGCCCGAAGAGGGCTGGGCCACCTGCGCGCTGGACGACCTGCCGACCGCCACTGACGGCACGCTGCGCATCGTCGCGGCCGCGACCGCGCTGCACGACGTGCGCGCGGCCGAAGTCTTCCTGACCATCGACCCGAGCTTGCCGGTTGCCCGCTCGCTCTATGCCGACCTGCACGTTCACGCTCACGATACCGTGGGGACAAACAGTCCGGCGTATAACGTGGCGTACGCACGCGACATCGGCGGCATCGACGTGCTCGGTTACACCGCGAACGACTTCCAGATCACCGATGCGAACTGGCAGCTCGGCGTCGACACCGTCGAAGCCTTCAACGAGGCGGGATGTTTCGTCGTCTATCCGGTTCAGGAATGGTGCGGCAGCTCGACGGCCGGCGGCGATCACAACGTCGTCTTTCTCGGCGATGAACCGCCTGGCTTTCCCTATAACGCGCGCGGCGAACATAACCGCACGCTAGTGTGGAACGAAGACATGAAGGGCGCCGCGGTCGAACTGGGCCGCTGGCCGGTCGAGGAACTATGGGACGCCTATGTCGGAGATGCGGAACAGCACCTCGTGATGCCGCACGTGGGCGGACGCCGCTACATTCCCGACTGGCATCATCCCGAACTGGAACGGCTGGTCGAGATCGCGTCGACATGGGGGCACTTCGACTGGCTTTACCGCGACGTGATCGCGCGCGGCTACCAGTTGGGCGTGGCAGCCAGCGGCGACGAGCATCGCGGCAGACCGGGCGGCGGCGCGCCCGGCGTCCAGGTGTTCGGCGTGCATGGCGGATTGACCGG
>DASPZL010000254.1:0-28557 GCA_035636295.1 Paraburkholderia sp. | reverse complement strand
CGCGACGGCGTCCTCGACCGTTTTGAATTTCGTGACCGAGAGCACCGGCCCGAAAATCTCCTCCTGAAAGATCCGCATCTTGTTATGGCCGGCAAACACAGTCGGTTTCAGGAAGAAGCCCTGCTCGAGATCGCCGCCGAGATGAGCCCGTTCTCCACCTGTCAACAGTTCGGCGCCTTCGCGCTTGCCGATATCGATGTAGGACAGGATCTTGTCGACCTGGTCGAGCGACGCCTGCGGACCCATTTGCGTATCCGCCGCAAGCGGATTGCCGACCTTGATCGCGGCGACGCGCTTGACCGCCCTTTCGACGAACTCGTCGTAGATCGACTCCTGGACAAGCGCTCGCGACGGGCAAGTACAGACCTCACCTTTGTTGAACGCGAAGAGCGCGAAACCTTCGAGCGCCTTGTCGAAGAATTCGTCGTCGCGATCCATCACGTCGGCGAGAAAGATATTGGGCGATTTGCCGCCGAGCTCCATCGTCTGCGGGATCAGGTGCTCGGCTGCGGCCCGCATGATCTGCTTGCCCGTGGTCGTTTCGCCTGTGAACGAAATCTTCGAGATGCGGGGATTGGCGGCAATCGCATTGCCGACCGAACCGCCAGGGCCGGTGACGACATTGAGCACGCCATGCGGAATGATGTCGGCGGTTAGCTCCGCGAACAGCAGCAGCGTAAGCGGCGTCTGCGACGCGGGCTTGATGACCGTGCAGTTCCCGGCCGCAAGCGCCGGCGCGATCTTCCAGGCGGCCATCAGCAGCGGGAAATTCCACGGAATGATCTGCCCGACCACGCCAAGCGGTTCCTTGAAATGATAGGCGATCGTATCGTCGTCGATGACGGAAATGGCCCCTTCCTCGGCTCGCACACAGCCAGCGAAATAGCGGAAGTGGTCGATCGCCAGCGGCACGTCTGCACCGCGGGTTTCGCGAATCGGCTTGCCGTTGTCCAGCGTTTCGGCCAGCGCGAGCAACTCCAGGTTCTCTTCGAGGCGCTCCGCCACGCGGTTGAGGATCGCCGCGCGCGGCGCGGGCGCGAGACGCGCCCAGGCGTCTTTGGCGCGATACGCGGCATCGAGCGCGGTCTCCACGTCGGCCGGCGTCGACTTTGCAACGTCGACCAGCGCCGCGCCGTTGATCGGGCTGCGATCAGTGAAGTACTGTTCGTCCAGCGGCGCGGTCCATTTGCCGCCGATGAAATTGCCGTAGCGGCTCGGCATCTTGCCGTGAGTGCGAACGTACTCGAGTGCTTGCTGGAACATGGTGCGCTCCTTGATGGGACGGGTGTGAAGGTGTGACAGGGAGTCCGCCGCCCGGATAATTCCGGCGCCGGCATGCTTCGAAAGAAGTCAGGCGGCTTGCGCGGCAGGCGCGCTCGCTGTGGCGTCGCTGCCCAGGTCCTTGATGGCCTGGACCATGCGGCCCAGCACGGCCTGCGCATCGCCGTAGACCATGTTGCAGTTCTCGCCGTAAAAGAGGAGGTTCTCGACGCCCGCGTAGCCCTTGCCCTGGCCGCGCTTGATGACGTAGACCTGATGCGCGTGATCGACATTCAAGATCGGCATGCCGTAAATCGGCGACGTCTTGTCCGTGCGTGCCGCCGGATTCACGACGTCGTTCGCGCCGATCACGAGCGCGACGTCGGTCATGGCGAACGCGTCGTTGATGTCGGCCATGTCGTAGATGAGGTCGTAAGCAATTCCGGCCTCCGCGAGCAACACGTTCATGTGACCCGGCATGCGGCCGGCGACCGGATGCATGGCGAACTTCACGTCGACGTCGGCTGCCTGCAGCAGCTTGACCAGATCGGCGAGTTTCGATTGAGCCTGCGCGACGGCGAGGCCATAGCCTGGGACGATGATCACCGAACTGGCGTAGCGCATCGTGATGCCGGCATCGCCCGCATCGACCGGTTTCAGTTGACCCTCGATTGCCTGCTGCGCGGTCGCCGCGCCATCGCCAAAATTGCTGAACAGCACGTTGGTCAGCGAGCGGTTCATGGCCTTCGCCATCAGCAGGGTCAAGAGCGTGCCCGCCGAGCCGACGACCATGCCCGCGATCATCAACGCCGGATTCTGCAACGCATATCCCTCGAGCCCGACGGCGAGTCCGGTAAAGGCGTTGTAGAGTGAAATGACCACCGGCATATCGGCGCCGCCGATCGGCATCGTCATGAGAATGCCGAAAGCGAGCGCGCCGCCGAAGAAGAGCGCGACCAGCGCGAGTGAGGCATAGCTAGCCGTACCGACTACCAGATACGTGCCAAGTGCCGCGGTCACGACGAATACAAGTGCGTTAAAGGCGCTCTGACCTTTCCAGCGCCATGGCTTGTCGATCCGGCCATCGAGCTTGGCCCAGGCGATGATCGAGCCAGACAATGAGATCGCCCCGATCAGCGCACCGGCAACCGTGACCGCCAGCTCCATTGACGTCTGGGGCTGTCCATCGCCGATCAGTGCGACGGCGGCGACCGCGGCAGCGGCCCCGCCACCCATGCCGTTATAGAGCGCGACCATCTGTGGCATCGCGGTGACGGCGACCTTCCGGCCGCTTCGCCAGGCCCAACCAATGCCGATCGCGAGCGCAACGAGCGCCAGCGACAGGTTGACGAGCCGATGCGGGCGAACGGCGTCCGGCAGCGCCGCGAGGTAGCCGAAGCTGGCAACGACGGCAAGCAGCATGCCGATTCCCGCCAAGGCGATGCCTCTGGGCGCAGTGACCGGCGAAGACATGCGCTTGAGGCCCAGAATGAAGAGAAATGCCGCGATCAGCGCGCTGACTTCGATCGAAATACTGAGGACAAGCGGCAAGGCATTCATTGCACCAGCTCCTTTGCGTCGTTCGTAGCCTTGCGTGCGGCATTGCTCGGCTTGAACATGGCCAGCATGCGGTCGGTGACGACATAGCCGCCGGCCGCGTTGCCCGCGCCCAACAGCACGCCGATGAACCCAATCGCCTGGGCGAGCGGCGTGCTCGCGTTAAAGAGCGCGTGTAACGCGCCCACGACGACAATGCCGTGAATGAAATTCGATCCGGACATCAACGGCGTATGCAGGATCGAGGGCACGCGGCTGATCACTTCATAGCCGGTGAACGCCGCGAGCATGAAAATGTAGAGTGCGATAAGCCAGCTCATCGAGAGATCGATATTCATCGCAGTCACACCGTAGGAGTTTCGGTTTCGAGGAGATTGCGCACCTCTTCGTTGCGTATCTCGCCGGCATGCGTCAGCACCGTGGCGGCGATCACTTCATCGTCGAAATCCAGGTGGATCGCTCCGTCCCTAACGATCAGTTCGAGCAGGCTCAGCACATTCTTCGCGTACAGTTCGCTTGCGTGCTGGGCAAGCCGGGAAGTCACGTTCAACGGCCCGAGGATTGTGACGGGTCCAAGCCCGACCGTCTCACCCGGCACCGTCCCCTCGCAATTGCCACCGCCCTCGGCACCCAGATCGACGATCACGGCACCGCGCTTCATCGCCTCGATCTGCGCGCGGTCGATCAGCCGCGGAGCCGGACGGCCAGGCACGCTCGCGGTGGTGATGACCATGTCGGCCTGCTGGAGATGCTGGTTCAGCACGGTTTTGACTCGCACCTTTTCGTCGGCAGTCAATTCACGCGCATAACCTCCCTCTCCGCGAGCGTCGACGCCGGTGTCAACGAACCGTGCGCCGAGCGACTGCGCTTGCTCGCGGGTTTCGGGACGGACGTCGTAGCCTTCCGTGATCGCGCCGAGGCGATGTGCGGTAGCCAGCGCTTGCAGCCCCGCCACGCCAAGCCCCATCACCAGCACGCGCGCGGCGCGCAGGGAGCCGACGGCGGTGGTCATCATCGGAAGGATGCGCTGCAGGTGGACAGCGCCGATCAGCGGCGCGTAGTAACCGGCGAGCGCCGCCTGACTGGAGAGCGCATCGAGCGCCTGGGCTCGTGTGATGCGCGGTACGGTTTCCATCGCGAACGCGGTAATCCGCCTCTCGCGCAAGTGCCGAAGCAGATCGCGCTCCCTGTTCGCGTAAACGAACGAGATCAGGATCGCTCCCGGCTTCATCGCGTCTATGAGTTCCGGTGATGGCGGCTGGATCGCGAGAACGACGTCAGCGTTCGCGAGGAGCCGACGTGCATCCGGCTCGGCGGGCGTCCCGCCATAATCGGCGTCGGTGAAGTTGGCGTTCAGACCGGCGCCGGTCTGCAACCGCACTTCGGCGCCAAGCTTGCCGACACGTTGCAAAACGCCCGGCACCAGCGCGACACGGCACTCGCCAGGCCGTACTTCTTTCAGAATGGAAACCTGGATTGCCATCACATCTCCGATGCCGTAGCAGAAGACATCACGATGGCTGATTCTCGTCTGATGAGAATTGATGTAAGTCAACGCCACCGCAGCAGCCGTCGTCGACCCGAACTCTTCGTCGTGTGCGCTGGTCGCAATGCCGGAGACGCGAAGTCTTTGATCTCTTGTGAGCGCCGCCTGCCTGAGGTCACGCTCACCGCCGTTGTCAGTCCGGGACCGTTTGGGTGCATTGCGGGCATGACCAGCGACGCGCTGCCGACCTGGAAAATCGACGCGGCTTCATTCGGCCGGCCGGCCGGGTAATCTTCGGGCGACTGCGCCGAACGGCGGCCAGATCAACCTGCCCGGGGTTCGTCGTCCCCGGTACACAGCGTCGCGACGCGCACACGGTTGCGGCCTTCCCGCTTCGAACGGTAGAGTGCCTCGTCGGCGCGTTGCAGGATTGTGTCGAGCGTGTCGTCGACGAGGCTGCCGGCGGCGATGCCGATGCTTAGTGTCGGCTGGACCGCGAGCGCACCGAGCGAGCCGGTCGCATTCGCGAACGCGACGCGGATCCGCTCGGCGATCACAAAGGCTTCGCCGCCAGCGGTGCGCGGCAGCAGCACGACGAATTCGTCGCCGCCATAGCGCGCGAGCGTGTCATCGGTGCGCAGGTCGCCGCGCGCGGTGGTCGCGAACAAGCGCAGCACATCGTCGCCCATCGTATGGCCGTATGTGTCGTTGATCACCTTGAAGTGGTCGAGATCGATCACGATCAGCGACACGACGCCCGACATCGCATCGTCGCGCCGCGCCGCGCGGCGAGCGGCCGCCACCCGCCCGTACGACAGGTGCAGTCCGCTGCGATTCAGCGCACCCGTCAAGGGATCACGCTGCGCATGGTCGAACAGCAACTGATGGCTGCGCTCGGCAGCCATCAGCAGCAGCGTGAAGCCGCGCAGCGTGATGAACACCTCGCCAGTCGCAGCCATCCACTGGTAGGTCACAGTGGGCGAAGAAAACAGTGTCATGCCGCCGATGGCACCGCGCGATGTCATCACTGCACGTATCGAAAACAGCAGCGCAGTCGCACCAAAACAGCCGGCGAGCAGCCACGCGGACTTAAGTCGATGCCTTCGTGCAAGCCGCACTCCTTCGACGACGATCGCCGAGTCGAATAGCGCGAAGAGCATGGATTCAAATATGATACGTGCGCGGAAGTCGGCTGGCGCGGACCATAGCGCGAAGAGCAGCACCTGCGATACGGCAATGCCCGTCACCACCCACCAGGGCAATCGCGGCCGCTGCGCGAATGCACGCACGGACACCAGCAGCAACAGAAAGGCGGTCACCGTCACGACGTTCGCCAGTTGCACGGTCACGAAATCGGGCGCAATGCCGCGCAGCGCGACGCCGAGCGTCCCCAATCCCAGCAGCACATTGCTGAGGCCCCACCATGCCGGCCAGCGCTCGAACCGCTGCGTGCAGTAGGCGACCAGTTGCAGCGCGCCGAGCACGAGACAGGCAACCGCAGTGACAACGTAAAGTGTCCGGATATCTAGAATCACCTGACCACCCCATCTAACGGAAATGCGCCGGTAACGCCGGCAACGGCAGCCTTACGCCCAGCGATGCTAGCATCAAACCTTAACGCGGATTCAAACGCATACAGCCGCGCGGGCATAGCCGCGGGCCACCACGAGGCGTGGATCCAGTGTTCCGTTCCGCTGATTCGCGTACAAAGTCTTTGTAGCTTTGCGAGGCTGGAGTCAGCGGAAGCGATCCATGAAAAAGGTTGGCAATTCTCGTTGTAGTGGGAGACGAATTGATCGATACGCTTGATCAGTTATCAGTTGATTGACCGAGCCGAACGAGCCGCGACGGTTAGCCTTGCCGGTGATCAACGCGAAGAAGCGTTCCACCTGGTTAAGCCACGAACTATAAGTGGGGATGAAATGCATGTGCCACCGAGGCCGCGCGGCCAGCCATGCCTTGACCTTGGAATGCTTGTGGGCACCGTAGTTGTCAACGATGCAGTGCACGTCCAGACCTGCCGGCACCGCCTTGCCGATCTCGCGCAGGAACGACAGAAACGCCTGGTGCCGGTGACGCGGCTTGCAGGCCGACCAACGCTTCAATGCGTGGAGCCGTCGGCAGGCTTGGTATGCAATGTCTTGTGGATCAACTCGGCCATACTTTCCAACTGATTCTACGAAATCAGCCGGGTAAGTTCGTCGTGGAGTTCCTTTGAGAGCGACACGCCGTGCTCAATGCTGCGCAGTCGCGCATCGAATCGCCGCTGTGAGGGCAGACGCGCGCCCTGACCCACAATTCCGTCAAACAAAGTCTCGGCGCGTCGCAGGTTGTCCATAGGGTCCCCGCCGGCGAAGACCGCAGGATCGAACGCGACGATGATTTCACCGTGACACGGTGCCGCTCCTACGCCTTCGTCAAAAGCCAGCGACTCCGGGCTGAGCATGTCGCTGATCAACGGGCCAGCCAGCAACTCAACCATTGCCGAAAGCGCGGATCCTTTATAGCCTCCAAACGTGAGCATCGCACCTCGCAACGCTTTATCGGGATCATCGGTGGCTTGACCGTTTTCGTCGATCGCCCAGTCGCTCGGGATCTTCGACCCGGACCGCTTGTGCAGCTCGATGTCGCCACGGGCAATTCTGCTTGTAGCCATGTCGAACACAAACGGAAAGGGGCCTGGACGTGGCCAGGCGAACGCGATCGGATTGGTTCCAAATAGCGGCTTGTTGCCGCCAGCAGGTGCTACACAACTATGGGTAGGCGTCATGGCCAGTGCGGCCACGCCTTCAGCAGCGATTGCCTCGACCTCCGGCCACAAAGCGCTGAAGTGGAAGCAGTTGTTGATTGCCAGAGCCGCGATACCAGATTTCTTCGCTTTTTCAACGAGCACCCTACTCCCCAGTTCAAACGCGAGCGGAGAAAATCCGAACCGGGCGTCGACCTTAACAAGCGAAGGCGAGACATCGTTTATCCGCGGTTCGGCATCCACATTGATTTTGCCCATCTTCAGCGTTTTTACGCACCCGATAAGGCGCCATACACCGTGTGAATGGCAATCGTCCCGCTGGCCCGCAACGAGTACCTTCGCCATCGCGTCCGCCTGACGCGCGCTGAGCCCATTGGATGCCAATACGTCAAAGGCCAACTTGTGCAAGTGATCAAGTGAAAGAACTATTTCCGCCATGTCTTCTGAAGTCCGTCTTTTAGTAGTGGCCACGCGCGTTCGAGTTGTATCCCGCGTCTGGTGATGATCATCGGGGACATCGCTGCTGCGATCTCTTTGTCGGCGATGGTGGAGTGTTCGCGGCCAGCCAACTGATCAAGCCGGCTCTACCTGGGCGCAATATCCCGTCGCACCCGCTTGATATGCTGCTCCACGTAGAACCCTGCTGCGTCGGCATCACCGCTCACGATCGACTCGTAAATAAGCCGATGCTCGGACGCATACAGCCGTATCCGTAGCGGATCGTAAATCGCGTCGTCCTTTAGCCGTTTCCACAACGGCTGATCCATTGTTTTCGCTACCTCGTCTGCGATCTTGACGAGCAAAGCGTCACCTGTCATGACCGCCAATTGCCGGTGAAACAATCTATCGCTGTTATTCCACAGCGCACGCTCCTCGAGATTGGTGATATCGTGAATTGTCTCCATCTCCGCAAGGTATTGTTCAGCCAGGCGATCGCGCTTGCCTCGGGCGGCGGCTCGACGTGCGATCGCCGGCTCGAGGATGAAGCGCGTTTCGAGCGTCCCCGTTGGACTGAAATCCGGCTCCGCATTCTGAGCGCCATGATTGCCGTCGCCGTTAAGTAAGCGCTCGGACGCCGCAGATGAGACGTAGGTGCCCGAATTCCGCTTCGTCACAACAAGGCCTTCATTCTGAAGTGCCCCTATTGCCTCTCGAACCGCAGGTCGGCCGACACCGTAGAGCGCCGCGAGTTCGCGCTCCGATGGCAGCCGCGACTCGGCTGCGAACCGTCCTGTGCGGATTTCCTCCTTGATCCTCTCCTCGACCTGCTCATAAATCTGCAGTGGTCTGAAATTCGATTCGAGGTCCTGCCGTGTCGTACCCATCTCACTTCCTTTCATTTCCTGGCGCCCGATGCGGGAGAGTTCACCTGTCATTGACGGATAATTATCCTACGTCACGGCGAGATGATGCCATCTCCGGATTCGACCGCGCTTGAAGTGCTTCCCGTGGCTCACACATGGCAAAAAAGCGCGGCTACATCCCGTTTCAGAATGCGCCGCGAAGGCCCCGAGGAGATGGGCGAAAAGGTGTGACGTCAGTGTGCAGTTGCCGTCGAAGCAGCGCCTGGAGTCTGCACCCTCTACCGCACCAGGAATCCGTAGGTCAAAGGATCGCGGTCGTCGATCAACCACGTCCCATAGCCGCAGATGAATGCATTCCCTTCGATCTCGGGAATGACTGCATCGAATTCACCGCATTTCGTTTCGCTAAGCACACGGCCCTTGAAGATCGTTCCGATGATCGACTCATTCACGAGCGTTCCATCCCGGGGAAGCTGGCCGCGACCGTAGAGTTGGGCAACGCGCCCGGCGGTGCCGGAGCCTGTTGGCGATCGGTCGACCTCACGGTCGGCGAAAATGCAGCAGTTCGACTGAGTCGAGCCCGGATGCCGGGGTGCGTTCGAAATGATCGTGCCGTAGATCTCCCTGATTTCCGGGATCTCGGGATGAACGATGTCAAATGCTGCATTCGTCGCTTCCTTGATCTCGTCGCCGAACTGCTTCAGTTGATCAACGTTGTTTTCGGCGACCGCGATATCGTACTTCGCCCCATCAACGTAGAAATAGAACGCGCCGCCATAGGCGATGTCTCCTGACACCGGGCCGAAGGTCGGCGTTTCGACCGTGACGTCTTTTTTCCAGATGAATGACGGCACATTAACGAAACGCACATTCCCCGCATTCTCGCCGTCCCACTGAACGAAAGCTTCAATGAATCCACAAGGCGCGTCGATACCCACGCGCGTTTCCGGCGACGTGCGCTGAATCCATCCCAGTTCAACCGCTGCGGTCGCCAGCGCAATGACCCCGTGGCCACAATGCGGGCTGTAGTCTTTGTTCTGCGTGAAGATGATGCCGAAGTCCGCGCCTTCGCTTACCGGCTCAGTGAGGAAGCCTCCGTACATATCGGCATGGCCTCGAGGCTCCAGCATCATGGCGCTTCGTAACTCATCGGCATGTTTCTGAATCCACTCCCGCCGCTCTACGATGGTTTTCCCCACCAGACGCGGGAAACCATTGGTGATGATGCGAAACGGCTCACCACCGGTGTGCATTTCGATCGTATTAAGTGTTCTGCTGATTCTCATAGATACTCCGTCTTGCCGACTATTTTCGTTGAGACCTTAGTTGCCGTAAGTTACGACAGCGCCATCCTTGAATGTGTACACGGTGGTCGCCGAGCTTTTCAGATCGTGATGTGCGTCGAACGAGTATTCGCCGGCCACGCCGGTATAAGCGGACCTGGCGAGTTGAGCGACAATTTTGGCGTTATCGGTCGTTGTACCCGCCTTCACCATAGCGTCGGCCAACAGTTTCATGCCGTCGTAATAGCTGACGCCATACACCTGCGTATCGACGTTGAAGGTTGTCTTGTACTTTTTCAGGAATGCGCTGCCCGCGGCGGTCTTGTCCAGTGAGACCCCGCCCTGTGAACAATACGCGCTCGCCGCTGCGGGACCTGCGATTTTCGCCATGTCAGCCGTACAGATGCCGTCGCCACCCAGCAGTTTCGCCCGCAAGCCGAGCTGACGCATCTGCTTTACAAGCGGGCCGCTTTGCGCGGCGTATCCGCCATAGAAGATTACGTCGGGGTTATTACCTTTGATCTGAGCAAGCACGCCCTTGAAATCGACGGCCTGACCATTCGTGTATTGCTGGTCGATAACCTTGAGCCCGCGCGCCTTCGCCACGCTCATGAACTCTTCAGCCACGCCCTGACCATAGGCAGAGCGGTCGTCCATGACTGCCGCTGTCTTGGCTTTAAGCGTATCGATGGCGAAATTAGCCATCGCTCCGCCGAGTTGCCCGTCACTAGCGCCGATACGAAATACCTCGTAAAAGCCTTGCAGGGTCAGCGCCGGGTTCGACGCAACCGAAAGCATCGGGATGCCGGCGCTCTGGTAGAGCCGCGAGGCCGGGATCGCGACACCGGAATTGTACGGACCAAGAACGGCGGCCACCTTGGCGTCGACCAGTTTTTGCGCGACCTGCACCCCGATCCGGGGATCCGCCTGGTCATCTTGCGATACCAATTTGAACGTTACGCTTTTACCGGCGACCGTCGTTCCGGCGCTATTCAGCTCATCAACCGCCATACGCGCGCCGTTCTCGTTGTCTTTCCCTTCCGACGCCTGAGGACCGGTCAAAGGCCCGGAAACACCAACAAGAACAACCTGTTGGGCGTTTGCGCCACCGAATGCGAGAAACGCGGCAGCCGTCATTACCGAAGAGACCCATTTTTTCATCGCACACCCCGAGTGGTTAAAGTACACTGGACTTTATAGTGACCACTTTTGGTTCTATTTGCAACCATTGCAAAATAAAATCGCACAGGGGTTTCCCTGGCCTCTTGCGGTCGCCGAACAACGTCTGGAACCACGACCACGAACGATCGATCATTTGACTATGAATACTTTCGACCCCCAAACTCCCGCGATCGTCGGCTATGTCACGCCGTGGAGCGCACACGCCGGTCAGGATCTGGCGTTCAAAATCAGTTCGCGCGGCAATCGCGCTTTTACGGCGACGATTGAGCGCATAGATTGTTGCGACCCAAACCCCGACGGGCCCGGGATGAAGCTGGTCCCGATCGATGTCCAGCTGGAGAGCACCTATCCAGGACGGGAGCAGCCCGTATTTCCCGGCTCCTGCGCTTACGGACCCATGCCGCCTCTGAAGGACATTCAAAAGGTCAACCTCGATCTGACGGTTCAGCCCACGCTGGAGGACGCCTCTTTGCAGACATTGGTCGCTCTTCAGAACCACGATGGGACGCACGGTGCAGCGATCGCTCTGACTCACGGTGAACTTGTTTTCCTGAGCCTCGCAACAGGGGAACAGATCAACACAGGTGTGTCTGTTGCGGCCGATCTATGGACAAATCTGCAGATATCGATCGACCGCGACGGACACGTTCAGGCAATCAGCTCGGGTACCAACGGGCGCGAAGAGGCGTTCAGGAACATGGCGGAGTTCGACGTGCCGTTCTCTGCCGCCGCGTTCGACGGCACGACCCTATGCTTTGCGGCGATATGGAGAGGACACCCGGAACAGGCCTTCAACGGCTTCATCGAAAGCCCGGAATTGCGCGCAGCCAGCAACGATGCACGCGGCGATCAACGCCAGGACATCCTGTTGGCGCATTGGGACTTCACGCCAACGCTCGATCACGCGCGCGTACCGAACTGGCTCGATAGCGACGCACCGTTGGCACTGGTGAACACGCCAATGAGAGCGGTCCGGTCGTCAGGATGGACCGGACGGGAGATGGACTGGAAGCATGCGCCGGAAGAATACGCCGCGATTCGGTTCCATTCCGACGACCTGTCGGACTGTGGGTGGGAAACGTCGATAAATCTCAGCATTCCGGCTGACCTGCCGTCGGGAGTCTATGGACTGCGAGTGGACAATGGAGAAGGCGTCGACACTATCCCGTTTTACGTCACGGTTGCTTCGGGTGGAAAACACGCGCGCATTGCCTTCCTCGCACCCACACTGACTTACCTCGCCTACGCCAACAACGCCCGTGGAAATTTTTCCGGAGCGCTTGCTGATCGCGTGAAAGCTTGGGGGGCGTATCCCCACAACCCGGATGTCGTACCCTCATTTGGCACATCAACTTACAACTATCACAGTGATGATTCAGGTGTGAGCCTCTCTTCCCGCTTGCGCCCGATTCTCACCATGCGTCCAGGCTATCTGACATTCCTTGACGAGCATGGCTCAGGTCTGCGCCACTTTTCCGCGGACTCGCATCTGACCAACTGGCTCAAGGAAAAAGGGTTTGAATTTGATGTCGTTACCGATGAGGATCTCGATGATCGAGGTGTCGACGCGTTGAAGCACTACGACGTTGTCCTGACCGGATCGCACCCGGAATACCATACACGCCGAATGCTGGACGCGCTCCTGGCCTACCGGTCTGCCGGCGGAAGCCTCATGTATCTTGGTGGAAACGGGTTCTACTGGAAGATCGCGCGAGCCGCATCAGCGCCACATCTGCTCGAAATTCGTCGCGCCGAGGCGGGCATGCGGGTATGGGAAAGCCGGCCCGGCGAGTACTACAACCAGTTGGACGGCGAGTATGGAGGGATGTGGCGTCGAAACGGACTGCCGCCGCAAAAAGTTGCGGGAGTCGGGTTTACTGCGGAGGGAGATTTCCGAGGCTCATTCTATCGTCGCACACCCGCCTCGTTTGCCACCGACCATGCCTGGCTGTTCGCGGGCGTTAAAGCAGGGGCCGAAGAACCACTTGGGAATTTCGGCTTGTCCGGCGGCGCCGCCGCGGGCTTTGAAATTGATCAAACCGCGACCGACCTGGGCACGCCCGACTACGTGACAGTGGTCGCGTACTCCGACAATCACGACGCCAGTTTCGTGACCGTTCCAGAGGAGCTTCTCTTCAATCGAATGGTCGGCAAACCTCGAGTGCATAGCGGTATTCGAGCCCACATGATCTGCGGCTTCGGCCCAAGCGGTGGCGGGTTATTCGCAGTCGGCTCAATCTGTTTCCTGGGAAGTCTTTACTGCAACGGTTACGACAACGACGTCTCACAAATCGTCGATAACTGCTTGCGCCGTTTCCTAACCATCTCTCAGGCCTCCGCATCCCCGGTCGGCGCGCGGGCATGAGGGAGCAAGTGCAGGCGGTCCATCAGCTTCTGATGAGACGGAAACATCGGCGTGGCAGGCACATCACGCACGAAATCGTGCTTCCGCCCAGTCTGCTTCGCGAGCCACCGCGACGAAATCCGTCAGATAGTCGATCGCATCGTCCGATTCGCGCGTACCCAGAAAAATCTGCTTGGCAATACCTTTCTTGCCAAGCCGCACTAGTGTGAGCGGCATCCGTCCCGCGTACTCTTCGGCAAGCCAACGCGGAAGCGCGGCGACACCACGCCCACTTGCAACCATCTGGAGCATGATGTCAGTCGTTTCGATTACTTTGTGCCGCTTCGGCACGACATGGGCAGGCGTCAAAAACCGGGTGTAGATATCGAGCCGGTCAGTTTCAACGGGGTAAGTGATCAGCACCTCCGTCGCGAGTTGCCGGGGTGTGATGTAAGACTCACTGGCAAGCGCGTGCCCGTCGGCAACAACCAGCACCTGCTCGTAATCGAACACCGGCTGGAATCGCAGCCCCGGCTTTTTCAACGGGTCCGGCGTGACAAGCACATCGATATCGTAGCCAAACAGAGCACCAATGCCGCCGAACTGGAACCGCTGCTTGACGTCGACATCGACGTCGGGCCAGCGTGTGAGATATGGCGAGACGACCTTGAGCAGCCACTGATAGCAAGGGTGACATTCCATCCCGATTCGCAATGTGCCTCTCTCGCCCTGCGCATACTGTTTCATACGCTCCTCCGCATGCTCGAACTGTGGCAGCAAGCGGTTCGCGAGGCCAAGAAGGTATTGGCCTGCCTGCGTTAGGCGCATTGCCCGTCCCTCACGTGTCCAAACCGGCGTCCCCAACTGCTGTTCCAGTTTTTTCACGGTATGGCTCAACGCAGACTGCGTGACATTCAATACGTCGGCAGCAGCCGTCAGCGAGCCTTGGCGTTCCACCTCCCTGACGACCAACAGATGACTGCGCTCGAGCATCACAACCCCACATGAACTAAATTAATCCATGCATGAAATAAAGCCATTTTTATTCATGCATCGAAGATTCTATCATCGCTCCCAGTTTCTTTTTTCTGGAAGGCGTACAAAGATGGTCACGACACACAATCTTGGATTCCCGCGCATTGGCGCGAAACGTGAGCTGAAGTTCGCGCTCGAGCGCTACTGGCAGGGCCAGTCTTCGCGCGGCGAACTGAAGGAAATCGGCGCGCAGCTCCGTGAACGCCACTGGAAGGATCAGACGCGCCTCGACTTCGCGCCCGTGGGTGATTTTGCGTTCTACGATCAGGTGCTCGACATGAGCTTTACGCTAGGCAACCTGCCCGAACGTGTGCGTGACTTCCACGGTGATGCGCTCGACAACTACTTCCGTGTGGCACGCGGCCGGTCGGCTCAAGGCGGAGAAGAGCACGGCGCTTGCTGTGGCGGCGTTGCCGCCGGCGAAATGACCAAGTGGTTCGATACCAACTATCACTACATCGTCCCGGAATTCCACGCTGAAACGAAGTTCTCGCTCGACCCATCGCGTCTCGTCGAACAGATCAAGCAGGCCCAGGCACTTGGCCTGAAGGCCAAACCCGTCATCATTGGACCGGTGACGTATCTGTGGCTCGGCAAGGCGAAGGACGAGTCGGACAAGCTCGCGTTGTTGCCGCGCCTGTTGCCGGTGTATGCGGCGCTGCTCGATTACTTCACTGCACAAGGCATCGACTGGGTACAGATCGATGAGCCGGCGCTCGTGACGGAACTCGACGCGAACTGGCGCGAGGCGTTCGTCACCGCCTACGATGCGCTCTCTGCGCGCCGGATCAGGCTTCTGCTTGCCACTTACTTCGGGCAGTTGCAGGGCAATCTCGAACTGGCATGCGGACTGCCCGTCGACGGCCTGCACATCGACGCGATCAACGCGCGCGATGAAATCGCCACGGTGACGGCGAAACTGCCGGATTCGTCGGTGCTGTCCGTTGGCGTCGTCAACGGCCGCAACATCTGGAAGACCGATCTGAATGCAGCGCTGCAGTGGCTCGAGCCGTTGCATCGTTCGCTGGGTGACCGGCTGTGGATCGCGCCGTCGTGCTCGCTGCTGCATGTGCCCGTCGATCTGAACAGCGAACAGAAACTCGATGCCGAAATAAAGTCGTGGCTCGCTTTCGCGCTGCAGAAACTCGATGAAATCAATGTGCTTGCCGGTGCGTTGAATGGCGGACGCGCATCGGTTGCCGATGCGCTCGAGGCGAACGCGGCCGCAATCGAGAGCCGGCGCGTGTCGCCGCGCGTGCACAATCCGTCGGTGAAAGCGGCGATCGCGCGTATCGATCCTGCGCTCGGCAAGCGGGCTAGCGCCTATCCGCGGCGCGCCGAAAAGCAGGCTGCGATCCTCAATCTGCCCGCTTATCCGACCACGACGATCGGTTCGTTCCCGCAAACCAGCGAAATCCGTCAGCTGCGCGGGCAGCTAAAGAGCGGCGAGCTCGATCAGGCAGGCTACAAGGCGGCGATGGAACGCGAGATCACGCGCGCCGTCAAGGAACAGGAGGCGCTGGGTCTCGACGTGCTCGTGCACGGCGAAGCCGAGCGCAACGACATGGTCGAATACTTCGGCGAGCAACTGGACGGCTACGCGTTCAGCCAGTTCGGCTGGGTACAGTCGTACGGATCGCGTTGCGTGAAGCCGCCAATTCTGTTCGGCGATATCAGCCGCCCGAAGGCGATGACCGTTGACTGGATCCGCTATGCGCAATCTCAAACGGCAAAGCTGATGAAGGGAATGCTGACAGGACCGGTCACGATTTTGAACTGGTCGTTCGTGCGCGACGATCAGCCCCGTTCGGTCTCCTGTTACCAGCTTGCACTGTCGATCCGCGAAGAAGTGCTCGACCTTGAAAAGGCTGGCGTACGAATCATCCAGATCGACGAAGCCGCGCTTCGCGAGGGACTTCCGCTGCGCAAGTCGGAGTGGAACAAGTACCTGAAGTGGGCGGTGGAGTCGTTCCGCATCACCGCAAACGGTGTGAAAGACGAAACCCAGATCCACACCCACATGTGCTACTCGGAGTTCAACGACATCATCGCGCCGATCGCCGATATGGACGCCGATGTCATCACGATCGAAACGTCGCGCTCGGACATGGAATTGCTCGATGCATTCGAGCATTTCAATTACCCGAACCAGATCGGGCCGGGCGTGTATGACATTCACTCACCCAATATTCCGACTCAGGAACACATTGTGCAGCTGATGCGCAAGGCGGCCGAACGGATTCCGGCAGAGCGTCTATGGGTAAATCCGGACTGCGGCCTCAAGACGCGTCAGTGGGAAGAAGTCACTCCGGCGCTCACGAACATGGTCGCCGCCGCGAAAGCCCTGCGGCAGTCTATCTGACGTCGCTTTCCGCATGGGTTGTTAGTGCCGTTCGATTCGAGCGGCAACGACGGGCGTTCCCGGCTGGGGCGGACCTGGAATATCTGGTGAACATCCGGCAGGGGCACTGGTCGCACGCGATGCGATAGTTCGTCGAAGCGGCCAATGCGGCGATTGCCGTTCGCGCGTTGCGCGGGTGAGCAAAAGCGGCGGCCATCGCGGCCGCCGCTTCTCCTTAGCGTCGTGAAGACAGCCGCCGCACGACCGACACCAGCGCGTCGACTTCATCGCAGGTGTTGTAGAACGCGAGAGATGGCCGCACGGTCGCTTCGACACCGAAGCGCCGCAAGATCGGTTGCGCACAATGATGCCCCGAACGCACGGCGATGCCCTCTTCGTTCAGCGCCTGCCCCACTTCCTCAGTCTCGTAGCCCTTCAACACGAACGACAGCACGCTGGCCTTGTCGCGTGCCGTGCCGATCAGGCGCACGCCCGGCACCGGTTGCAGCACGCTCGTCGCATAGGCCAGCAAGTCGTGTTCATAGCGCGCGATATTCTCGATGCCCACCCGCTGCACGTAATCGATCGCCGCTCCCAGTCCTACCGCGTCGGCGATGTTGCCCGTGCCTGCCTCGAAGCGATTCGGCGGCGGCTGGAATACGGTGCGCTCGAAGGTGACGTCCGCGATCATGTTGCCGCCACCCTGCCACGGCGGCATGTCTTCCAGAATCGCGCGCTTGCCGTAGACCACGCCGATGCCGGTCGGACCGAACACCTTGTGGCCCGAGAACACGAAGAAGTCCGCATCGAGCGCCTGCACGTCCACTCGCATATGCGACACCGACTGCGCACCGTCCACCAACGCCTTCGCACCCGCGCGATGCGCCAGCTCGACAATTTCCTTGACCGGCACAACCGTTCCCAGCGCGTTCGATACCTGCGTGACCGAGACGATCTTCGTCCGGTCATTGAGAAGCCGCCGGTATTCGTCGAGCAAGACCTGACCGTTGTCGTCGACCGGAATCACGCGCAGCCTGGCGCCCGTTTGCGCGGCCAACTGCTGCCACGGCACGATGTTCGCGTGATGCTCCAGGTGCGAAACGATGATCTCGTCGCCCTCGCCGACATGCTTCACGCCCCACGTCTTCGCGATCAGGTTGATCGCTTCGGTGGTGCCGCGCACGAAGATGATTTCGTCCGGCGACGCCGCGCCGATAAAACGCTGTACCTTGCTGCGCGCGGCTTCGTACGCGTCAGTGGCGCGGCCGGCGAGCGCATGAGCCGCTCGATGGATGTTCGAGTTTTCATGCGCGTAGAAATACGCCAGCCGATCGATGACCGCCTGCGGTTTGTGCGTGGTCGCGGCATTGTCGAACCACACCAGCTGACGACCGTTGACTCGCTCCTGCAGAATCGGAAAGTCGCGGCGAATCGCATTCACATCGAACGGCGGGTGGGCTGACGGCCCGGCATGCGGCACGCGGTCCGTCGCGCCAGAAACATGCCCGGGAATGCGCGACGGCTCATTCAGATTCAGAAAATAATGCGAGCCGCCGGTATGTTCCGCCGGCCGCGTGCCCGGCGCCGCGTGCGGAGCACGCGGCCAGTCGTACGGGAAGCGTTGCCCGGCAAGCGGTTCGTCGGCACCGGGCAGACCGGGCGACTGCGCAGTCACTTCGTTCCAGCCCGGCACGACGATGTCTGGCGACGCCACGGTCGATGTCCGAGGCTGCTCCGTTTCGCCCAAAAAATAATAAGGCGAAGCAGACGCCGGGGAGACGGGCGACTCAGAAGCCGCACCGCCCGCCGACGGACGCTGCGCGCCATACCCCTCGGGCACGCCCAGCGCGGCTCCGCCAAAGCGCGGATCGAGTGCGGGCGCAACCGTTACCGCGCTATCCGGCAACCCGTTCGGCGCGACCGCATGAGGAGCCAGCGCGGGCGCCCGATTACCCAGAGACAGAACATGCGTAGGTGCCGAGGGCAGCAGGTTGCCGCCGGGCACGTGCCCCTGCGGCAACGCCGCGCCGGGCACGCCGGTGCCCGCGCCGCCCGGACCCGCAAGCGGCGAACCCGCCGGCGCCGGATTGCCGATCTCGCTGGTCACCGGCGCCGTGAACGGCAGTGTGGCGGCCACGCCGGGCACGCCGCCTGTCTGCGGCGCGCTGCCCGGCAGCGCCGAGAAGAACGCGTTCGCCAGCGACGCCAACGTCGCCGGATCAGGCAAGCCCGCGGGCGGACCCGTCGGCACATCGTGCGGCAGGACGCTATCCATGGGCTTACTTGTAGGTGTCTGGGTAGTCATGGTACTTGCCGATCTCCACGTCATCGAGAACTGCCAGCGCGTCCGGCGAATGCACCGCAAGCGAGCAATAGAGCGAGATCAGATACGAAGCGATCGCATGATTGTTGATGCCCATGAAGCGGACCGACAGACCCGGCCCCTGTTCGCCGGCCACGCCCGGCTGGAACAGTCCGACCACGCCCTGGCGCTTGTCGCCCACGCGCAGCAGCAGGATCTTGGTCTTGCCGTCGGCAACCGGCACCTTGTCCGACGGAATCAGCGGAATGCCGCGCCACGTGATGAACTGCGAGCCGAACAGGCTGACCGTGGGCGGCGGCACGCCACGGCGCGTGCATTCGCGGCCGAATGCGGCGATCGCGAGCGGATGCGTGAGAAAGAACGCCGGTTCTTTCCATACCTTGGTCAGCAGTTCGTCGAGATCGTCGGGCGTCGGCGCGCCGGTCAGCGGAAACACGCGCTGCTCTTCGGCCACGTTCGCGAGCAGACCATAGTCGGGGTTGTTGATCAGTTGGCTTTCCTGCAACTCCTTGATCGTCTCGATCGTGAGCCGCAACTGTTCCTTGATCTGATCGTGCGGGCTGCTGTACAGATCCGAGATCCGCGTGTGCACGTCGAGCACGGTGCTGACCGCGTTCAGGAAGTACTCGCGCGGCTGCTCTTCGTAAGGCACGAAAGTGCGCGGCAGAATGCTTTCATCTTCGCGCGCGGTGCAGGCCGCCACCACTGCTTCGGGATTCTTGACCTGGTTCAGACGATAGATGCCTGCTTCAACCGGCAGCCATTGCAGCAGATGCGTGAGCCAGCGCGGCGTGATCGTGGCGAGTTGCGGAACGGTTTTTGTGGCATTGGCTAGTTGCCGTGCTGCGGTATCGCCGAGCGCCGTCAGGCCGCCCACTGTTGCTGTCATCTGAAGCTCCGGGTTCTATAGAAGGAAAACAGAAAAGCTTATGAACGGATGTGATTATCGAAAGGAGACCCCGGCCGTTCAACATGCTATAGACGGCAAAGAAAATCTCTAGGTGGCGGAGGCCGGATCGGCCAAAGCGGAATGCGCGAGCGTGGCAACGCCTATGCCGTCTTCGGAAGACGGGCCGAGCAAGCGTTCGATCGGCACCTGAAACGCACGGGCGAGTTTGTCGACCGTGACGATCGAGGCGATGGCGGAACCGCGCTCGATCTCGCCGACATAAGATCGATTGAGTCCGGCGTGCTCGGCCAGCTGCTCCTGAGACCAGTCACGCGCTTCGCGCAAGCGCCGCACCGCGGCGCCGAATTCCCTGACGAGCACGCTCATCTCCCGGCTCCGGCCGCGGCGGGTTCCGTCGCCGCATGATCCCGCGGCGTGCGCTCGTGGGCCGCGGCGGCACTCGTGCCTTCGTTGCGCGACACGGCCTGGGTCACATGCGAACCCGGCGCGACATCCTGTGTCAGCCATACGTTGCCGCCAATCACCGAGCCGCGCCCGAGCGTCACCCGCCCCAATATGGTGGCCCCCGCGTAGATCACGACGTCGTCCTCGACGATCGGATGACGTGCATGGCCTTTCTCCAGGTGACCCTGCGCATCGCGCGGAAATCGCTTCGCGCCCAACGTGACGGCCTGATAGACACGGACGCGTTCGCCGATGATGGCCGTTTCGCCGATCACCACCCCCGTCCCGTGATCGATGAAGAACCCCGCGCCGATCCGCGCACCGGGATGGATGTCGATACCGGTTTGCGCGTGCGCGAGCTCCGCGACGATCCGCGCCAACAGCGGCAATCCCAGCCGGTAGAGCTCATGCGCGAGCCGGTGGTGGATCATCGCCAGCACGCCCGGGTAGCACAGCAGGACTTCATCGACACTGCCCGCCGCCGGATCGCCGTGGAACGCGGCCAGCACATCGCTGTCGAGCAGCGTGCGAATCGCCGGCAAACGCGCCGCGAAGGCGCGCACTGCAATGCCGGCCTGAGACTCGATCGTGGCGGCGGGCGGCGGCTGATGCCGGCTGCGGTAGTGGAACTCCAGACGCGCCTGGCTCAGCAGTGCGTGCAGCGCGGCGTCGAGGGCGTGCCCGACGTAGAAGTTTTCGCTTTCCTGACGCAGATCGGGCGGACCGAGCCGCATCGGAAACAGCACGCCCTTGAGCGTATCGACAATCTCCGCTAGCGCTTCGCGCCCTGGTAATTCGCGCCCGCCCGGTTCGAGCGAGCGCTTCTGCACTTCGCGCCATTGCTGGCGTACCGTCTGAAGCGACTGGACAATCTCATCGACATCGAAAACAGCCACAGCGGTGACTCCCCGTAAAGTGCGGCGTAGACGATCAGGCTTTTCAGTCCTGAATCCACGGCAGCCCGTGAAAGCGCCAACCATTGCTGGCGCCGCGCCGTTGCGCGCCGTCCAGCTCCCCTTCAAAGCCTTCCAGAACGTTGAAGACCTGCGTGAAGCCGGCCTTCGCAGCGGCTTCCGCGGCCAGCGCGGAGCGGTTGCCGCTGCGGCACAGCAGCAGGACGACCGCATCTTTGCCAGTTTTGGCTTCCAGTTCACGCACAAAGCGCGGATTGCGCGTCAGACTCGTGCCGGTCGCCCATGCGACATGCGGACTGTCCGGCACGAGTCCGACAAATTTGCGTTCTTCGGCGGTGCGCACATCCACCAGTACGGCGGCGCCGGCCTGGACGAGTGCCCATGCATCCTGCGGCGACACGCCGCCCGCGTAGGACAGCCCGGCTTCGACGGCGCGGGAACGGGCGGCTTCGAGCAGCGCGTAGGTGGGCCGTTCTGCGAGTTCAAGCGTCATGACGTCTCCTTCGATATCGCGCGAATCCTTCGCGCTGGTTCAAGGCAACGGCGAAAGCAACCGCCTATAGCCATCAGGAGACACTATGAAAGAGACGAGCCCGAAGCCGAACCAATTAATTGTGATTTCTAAAGAAGCATCGGTTTTGTCGCTGCGGCCCGGGACCGCCCTGCTCCGCCCCTGCCTGCCGCGCACGCGGGCCGCGGCGTTCGGTCACCGCGTTATTCCGGTGGAGCATCGAACGGCACGACAAACATGCCGGCGGTGTATTCCATATGAAAGTAGCCGACGCGCGCGTAAGCCGCGATGCGTTCGAGCCGCTCGGCCGATTGGGCAGCATGGCCAGCGGCAGGCCGCTCGCCGAGGGATTGATCAGACGCAATGGACGCGGACTTTGACAATTGCTTCCGCAGACTGCGCACGGGATGCCGAAGTCCGTCCCAGACAACCGTTGGTGAAAGCGTGGCCATAGGGCCTCCTTCGATTCATTGCTATACGAACGAATCTAGCGGCCTGAAAAACGAAGTGCAAACAAGGTTTTGTGGATAGGTTTTCGGAGAACGTATCAAACGCTAATCACGCTGGCCGTTGGGGTGATGTCTGAAGTGACACCAGGTTTGCAGGGCCCGTTCCCGTCGTCCCGTCGCCTCCCGCGTGGGGCGCTGCATCTTCCCGCTCACGAGGCGGTTTCTGCCGCGAGCGATCCGCCAAGGTAGGCATCACGGATCCGTTGGTCGCCGAGCAGCTCGCTCGCGGTGCCGGACAACACCACACGGCCCGTCTGCAACACGTAGCCGCGATGCGCGATCTGCAGCGCAAGGCTCGCGTTCTGCTCGACCATAAAGAAGGTGATGCCCTGCCGGTTGATGGTCTGGATCAGTTCGAGCACCTTGTCGACATACAGCGGCGACAAGCCCATCGTCGGCTCGTCCATGCACACAAGCGCGGGACGGCTCATCAGCGCGCGCGCCATCGCCAGCATCTGCTGTTCACCGCCGGAAAGCGTGCCGGCCCGCTGAGTCAGGCGCTCTTTCACGCGCGGAAAGAGTTCGAGCATGCGCTCGTAGTCCGCTGCGATGCCTGCGCGGTCGTTGCGCGTGAAGGCCCCCATCAGCAGGTTTTCGCGCACCGTCATGTCGCCGAAAAGCCGGCGCGCTTCCGGCACTGAAGCGATCCCGCGCCGCACGATCTGCGAGGTCGGCAGGCCGTTCAACGGCGTGCCGTCGAAACTGACCGTGCCGCTTCGCGGCTTGTGCAGGCCGAGAATCACCTTCATCGCCGTCGACTTGCCGCTTGCGTTGCCACCTAACAGGCTCACGATCTCGCCGCGTCCAATGCTGAGATTCACGCCGAAGTGCACCTGGATCTGTCCATAGAACGTGTCGATCCGATCGAGTTTCAACAACGGCTCAGTCATGACGGCTTGTGCAGAAGGTAAAGGGTTCGATGAAACCACATGCAGGCTGGACATGTTCATGCGGCGGCCGTTTCGTTCCGGCCGGTCTCTGCCCCAACCTTCCGATGCCCAAGGTAGGCCTCGATCACGGCGGGATCGTTGCGCACCTGGTCGGGCAGGCCTGACGCGATCTTGCGGCCGTCGTCGAGCACGAGCACGCGATCGGAAAGCCGCATCACGAGATCGAGCTTGTGTTCGATCAGCAGGATCGTGAGCCCGTCGCGCTTGAGTTCGAGAATCAGTTCGAGCATTTCCGCGGTTTCGGACTCGTTCATGCCGGCGGTCGGCTCGTCGAGTAAAAGAATGCGCGGACGCAGCGCCAGCGCGCGCGCAATCTCGACACGCCGGCGGTTCGCGTAGGACAGGCTGTGCGCCGGCTCGTCGATGCGCGGCGCAAGGCGAGTGCCGAAGCGCGCCAGCAGCGCCGCCACTTCCTCGCGCAGGGCGGCGTCCTCGCGGCGTACCGTTGCGGGTCCGGCCAGGGCGCGCAGCACTTCCGCGAACGCGCCGACGACGGGCCAGCCGCGACGCGTCATGGCAAGACGCGCGTGGGCGCCGATCAGCACGTTATCCAGCACGCTCAAATTGCCGAACACACGCCCATGCTGAAACGTGCGGGCTACGCCGCGCGCGGCAAGCTGTTCCGGCGCCATGCCGGTCACGTCCTCACCGCCGAAGCGCACCACACCTGCGTCGGGCGTATCGATCCCGGTCAGCAGATTGAACAGCGTCGACTTGCCGGCGCCGTTCGGTCCGATCACGCTCACGCATTCGCCGCGCGCAACCGACAGGTTCACCTCGTCGACCGCAACGAGACCGCCGAAGCGGCGCGTCACGCGCCGCACGTCGAACAGGATGTCCGCACCGCTGGTGGAAGAAGATGTCATCGTCGTCTCGGTCATACCGCGCCGAACAGGCCTTGCGGCCGGAAGCGCACCAGCAGAAGCAGGATCACGCCGTAGATCAGCATCCGGTAGTCGGCGGCGAAGCGGAACAGTTCGGGCAGACTGATCAGCGCAATCGCCCCCGCCACCGCGCCGATCACGCTGCCGAGGCCGCCCAGAATCACCATCGTCAGCGCAAGAATCGACACCTGCGAATCGAAGGTCTGATAGTTGATGTAGCTGTACAGATGCGCCGCAATGCCGCCGCCGATGCCCGCGGCCAGTCCACCGCATGCGAAGGCGATCGCCTTGTAGCGGTTGGGCCGGATGCCATACGCGCGCGCCGCGACGTCGTCCTCGCGGATCGCGCGCCATGTGCGCCCGAGATGCGAGCGCAAGAGCCGCACCTGCAGCAGCGCGAGCAGCACGAGCACCGCAAGCGTGAACCAATAGACGGCGCGCACTCCCGTCAACTGCCAGCCAAACAGCGACAGCGGCGGAATGCCGGTGATGCCGACCGGCCCGCGCGTCAGGCTGTCCCAGTTCAGCACGACGAGTCCGATGATTTCGCCGATGCCGAGCGTCGCAATCGAGACATAGTGTCCACGCAGCCGGAACGACGGATAGACCAGCAGCGTGCCGATTGCCGCGGTGATGAGCCCTGCGAGCGGTATCGTCACCGCCGGCGACCAGCCCAGATTCACCGACAGCAGCGCCGACGCGTATGCGCCGATGAGCAGCAGTGCCGCGTGGCCGAGCGAAATCTGCCCGACCGTCCCCGCGACAAGTGTGAGGCTGAGCGCGAGCAGCCCATAGATCCAGCCGTTGGTCAGCGTCTGCAGCAGATACGCCGATGGCGTCGCGAACGGCAAGACGAACGCGAGCGCTACCACTGCAACGAGGACGCGGCGCGGAATCCTGACCTCCCGGCGGTTCGACAGAAACGTACCCGTCAGCGGCTCGGGCGGCAGGCGGCGGCTCGAGCTGAAGAGCCCATGTGGCCGCCACACGAGAAACGCCAGCAGCAGCACGAACGCGAACAGGTCGCGATAGCTCGTGCCGAACAGCGCGACGCCATAGCTTTCGACCAGGCCCAGCAGCAGGCTGCCGGCGATCGCTCCCGGCACGTTGCCCAGCCCGCCGATCAACAATGCGACGACGCCCTTCAGCGTCGCCTGAAATCCCATCGCGGGATCGATGCTGTTGTAATACATGCCCACCAGCAAGCCGCTCAAGCCGCCGAGGCCGCAGGCGATCGCGAACACGGCCTGATTCACGGCATTCACGTTGACGCCCATCTGCTGCGCGGCGTCGCGATCCTGGGCGGTCGCGCGCACGGCCCAGCCCAGCCGCGTGAAGCGCAGGAACACGTAAAGCACGGCCGCCGCGCTGATGCCAATCGCCGCGATCAGCAGATCGAGCGAGCCGAGGGTCGCCCCGCCGATCGAGAGCGACCACGGCGGCAGCGGACTCGGCACCGGACGCGGGTCGGCTCCGAAGACGATCTGCGCGAGCTGGTCGAGGACGAAACTGATGCCGATGGTGGCGAGCAGCGGCGCGATGCGCGCGGCGCCCTGCAGCGGCCTCAAGCCGATCCGCTCGATGACGATGCCGAGCACCGCGCAGCCCGCGATGGTCGCGACAAGCGCGACCGGCAGCGGCAAGCCGAGCCGCGTCAGGCACAGCCAGCCAATGAAACCGCCGACCATGTACACGGAACCGTGAGCGAAATTGATCAGATGCGATACGCCGAAGATCAGCGCGAGGCCGACCGCCAGTAGCGCATAGATATTGCCGACGATCAGTCCGTTGATCGTGTAGTCGAACCAGGCAGTCATAGCGTGTCAGTCCCGTGGTCCACGGTGTCCGTACGTACGTTCGATCATTGCGCGTGTATGGCGCTCGCACCGTCCCACAAGGCGAACTTGCCGTCCTTGACTACAAGCTCGAGGTTCTTTGCACCGGCCACGCGGCGCGTCTGCGGATCGAATTTGAACTTGCCGAAAATCACGCTCGGCACGTCGCTGATTTTCGCAAAGCCGTCATGCACGGCGGCACGGTTAGCGCCGTAGCGGCGGATCACTTCGCCCGCAAGAATCATCGCGTCGTAGGCGCGCGCGGCGAAGGTGTCCGGCTCGGCACCGTATTTGGCACGGTAGCGCAGCACGAAGCTTTGCACTTCCGGGCGCGTATCGCCGGGGAAGAAGTTCGATTCCGTGTAGACGCCGTTCACCGCGGGGCCGCCCAGATCGAGGAACTTGGGCGAATACACGGAACCGACCGCCGCGATCGGCGTGCGCACACCTGCCGCTCGCGCCTGGCGGACGATCTGGGCACCGTCGGAGTAGTACGAAATCAGAACGATCGAATCGGGCTCTTCGCTGCGCACGCGCGTGAGCGTCGCGCGAAAGTCCTTCTCGTTCGGCTGATATGCCTCCGCCGCGACGACCTGCGCACCGTTCGCCGTGGCGGCCTTCGCGAAGATGTCCTTACTCGTGCGGCCCCAGTCTGTGTTCAGATAGAGCACGGCGATCTTTTTGAAGCCGAGCCCTTTGGTGACGTAGTGCGCGAGCATCGGCTGTTCTTCAGCCTGGCTGATCGCCGTGCTCCACATGTAGTCGCCGCCCTTGGTGAAGTCCGGATGCGAATTGGTGAAGCCGAACTGCACGAGACCGGCGCGCTGGTAAATGGGCGACGCGGCCATCGATGCACCGCTCGACAGATCCCCCAGTTCGAGCAGGATGCGTTTGTCGTCGGCAAACTTTTGCGCGATGGCGACGGCCTGACGCGGATCGCTGCGGCTGTCCTCGAAGTCGTAGCTGAGCGGATGGCCGTTAATGCCGCCGTTGGCGTTGATCTGCTCGAGCGCGAGATCGAAGCCACGCTTCCACTGCTCGCCGTATTGCGCATCCTGGCCGCTGAGCGGGCCGGTCACGCCGACCCAGTACGGATCAGCCGCGTTTGCCGCGGGCATCGCAGCGCCGAATGCAATCGTCAGCGCGCCAGCCAGTTGAAGCAGCGTGCGGGCTGCACCGCGCTTGTTGTTCCACAGAATCGACATGCTGTTCTCACGCCATGAAATAGAGTGAGCCGATGTAACCATGTCGCCCGGAAGCGGGCCAACGAAGATAAGCGTCAAAGCTTATTCCTGCGCTTCCATGAAGCTTATGAAAGCAGATGCTTCGCAACGCGGCAAGCCGTGTGAGCGATGGCACCAATCGCACAAAACCCCTTGTTTCATGGGATTTTGCGCGATTTCCGCCTGTGGCCGATCAGTCGCCCCTGTTCGCTCACGCAACAGCGAACCGGCGCATCCGTCAATTGCATAGCGGAATTTATTATAAGAATCACGCATTCAACGGCCCCTAAAATGCACCCACCACATGGATGAGGCATCGCATGGAGCTGCATCAACTCGAAGCGTTTTCGGCAGTCATGTCGGCCGGCAGCATGACCGGCGCCGCCCGGCTGCTCGGCCGCTCGCAGCCGGGCGTGACGAGAACGATCCAGGACCTCGAACAGGAGATCGGCTACGCGCTGTTCGAGCGGAAAGGACCGCGCGTCACGCCGACCAGCCGCGCGTTTCTGCTTTATGACGAGGTGGAGCGCTCGTTGATCGGCCTCGCTGCGATCCGGGCCAGCGCGCGCGCCATCGGCCGCGACGAGCCGATGCCGTTGCGCGTCGTCGCGACGCCCGCGCTCGCGGCGGCGCTGGCGCCACGCGCGCTTGCGAAGTTGACGCAAGGCGGCGCACAAGGAAGCGCACGCATCGACACGCAACTGCGCAGCGCCTCCGCCGAGCAGGTCGTCCAAGCCTTGCTGTCGCGTGCCGCCGATATCGGCATCGCGACACTTCCGCTCGATCACGCGGCCCTCGACGTGCACTACATCATCGAAGCGCCGTGCGTCGCCGTGCTGCATCGGGACGATCCGCTCGCGCAGGACTCCGTACTGCGGCTTGAGCGCCTTGCCGGCCGGCCGGTCGCGACGTTGGCGAACCGCTATCGTCTGCGCAACCGCATCGATCGTGCGTTCGATCAGGCGGGCATTGCACTTCACGTGACGCTGGAAACGAATGCGTCGCTCAACGCAATGATGGCGGCGCAGGAAAAGCTCGGCGTGGCCATCGTCGATCCGGTGACGGCGTTCGGCACGCGTCTCGCTGACGTCGAAGTGCGACCGCTCGATGTGCCTATTCCGTTTCTGTATGGCGTCGTCACGCTGTCCGGCCGGCCACACACCGGCGAGATCGACGCGCTGATCGAGACGCTGGCGGACGTGTCGCACGCCCTGCTGCCCGGCGCCGTGCGTCACGCGGCGTCGCGGCATGGTGCGCTGGTCGCTCACGATCGCACGGATAGCGCGGACAACCGCGCCGATTCCGCCTCTTCCACCCACCGCGACACCGGAGTCACGGCATGACCGCAACGCCCCCCTCACACTCCGCCGACGGACTGGCCGCGCTCGAAGCCCGGCTTCACGAAGACCTCGACTGGCTCGAGCTTCCCGCTCCGTCCTGGGTGCCCGCGCGGAGCGTCGACGCGCAACGCGTGCTCGACGTCGCCATCATCGGAGCCGGCATGGCCGGCCTC